>NZ_JBHWLR010000007.1:0-20501 GCF_042731755.1 Promicromonospora sp. NPDC059942 | reverse complement strand
GGCGGGAGGCGGGTTTTAGTGGCACCGACACACCCCACCCCAAACACCCCACAGCGGGAGCTTTTTGGGGGCTTGGGGGGGAGACACCGGATCCCGCGGAGCGGTGACGGGGGTCAGCCCGTCAGGCGGCCTCGGCGAACGCGCGGTAGCTGACCGCGGAACGCTGTGCCGGCGCGTGGTCGGCGAGGTGGTCCGGCACGTGGTCCGGCACCGTGTCGACGGCGTCCTCGACGACGCGCAGCGCGGCCGCCTCCTTCGCGGCGCGCTTCTTGGCCCGCACCACGGTGTACACGGCGTTCACGCCGATCAGGATGGCGGCCATGTTCGACGCGGCGGACGGCCAGATGCCGTTCGCCGCGGCCACCGTGAGCAGGGTCCCGGCCGCCAGCATGTTGGTGCCCTGGAACGCGAGGGAATCGGCGCTCCAGCGCCCGCGGCTGACCATGGCATAGGCCACGAGGCCGGCGATGGCGCCAACCCAGCCGAGGACGGTGACGACCAGCATGAGGGACATGAGGAACTCCTGGGGAACCTGCTCGAAACGATTCGAGAATGTGGCGGAGACCGAGAACCGGTATCCATGGGGGAAGGGTGGCCGACGGTCCGGGAGGTGCTGGGTCCAGCCGCTGCCAGGGTCAATCATGAGCCAGATCCGGCTTCAGCACAATCGAATGTTTGTGACTCCGGGATGTAGCATCGCTACATGGCCACTGACCCGCGAAGACTCGCTTTCCTCCTTGCCGTGCATCGCGCCGGCGGGGTGCTGGCGGCGGCCGACCTCCTGCACGTCACACCGTCCGCCGTGTCCCAGCAGATCGCCAGGCTGGAGGCCGAAGAAGGTATCGACGTGCTGGACCGGGGGCCCCGCGGCGTGACGCTGACGCCCGCCGGCCGGGTGCTCGCCGACGCGGCCGAACGCATCGAGGCGGAGCTCGTCCAGGCGCGGCAGGCCGTGGCCGCGCTGGAGGGCGAGCTCACGGGCCGGATCTCCGTCGGGTCCATCCAGACGGCGATCCGTACCGTCGTCGCGCCGATGCTCGTCTCGCTCGCGGAACGGCACCCGCACATCGAGGTCGACGTCCAGGAGCACGACCCGACCGACTCCGTGCGCCGGCTGCGCGCCGGCGACCTGGACGCGGTGGTGCTGGAGCGCGACGTCGCCGTCGACGCCCCGGCCCCGCGCGGTGCGCACGACGTGCCCCTGCTCGACGAGCCGCGGCGCATCGTGGTCCCCACCAGCCTGCCCGAGCCCGAGCGGCTGGACGACCTCGCGACCCTCACGTGGGTGGGCCCGCAGGCCGGCTCGGCGGCCGAGCGCGCCGCGAGCCGGCTCGCCGCGCAGCTCGGCACGACGTTCGAGACGCGCCACGCCTACAACGACTTCGACACCGCGATCTCCCTGGTCGCCGCCGGCCAGGGCGTCGCGATGCTGCCGGCCCTGGCCCTCCAGCAGGAGGTGCCGGACGGCGTCGCCGTGGTGGCGCTCGCCGGGCTCGGCTCGCGGCGGCTCGTGGTGCGGCACCGGCAGAACCGGCACGAGCCGGGCCCGATCGTCCGGGCCGTGGTGGACGAGATGGTCGTGGCGGCCCGCGAGATCGACCTGGGGTAGCGCCGGTGGCTTGTCCGCGCCGCTACGATGTCCGCATAACTGAACATCTTCAAACGGCCCTGGCTCGATCGGATCGATCTCGATCAGCTCGACCAGGACCGTGCCGCCAGAACCGCGGCGGGAGAGTCCGGCCCCGCGCCGTCGTCGTCCAGACGCCGCGCGACCCGGCGCCGAAGGAGCAATTTCCTCCCCGGGAATCTCTCAGGCCCCCGTACCGCCGCGGCGAGGCAACTCTGGAAAGCGAGCCGCCACCGGGCTACCGGTGCGCCGGCTCCACCGACGGTGCAAGCCGGCGCGTCCCGCCCTCCTCCCCGCTGTCCGGGAGGGAACATGACGGACCGGCAAAACTCTCAGGTCGACGCATGCCCGCGAGCGGGCACGGGTCCGATGACAGAGCGGGGAGGGACCGCAGTCGTCCCCACGCCCTCGGACAGCCAGGAGCCCGCCGTGAGCACGCCCCACAACCCCGACGTCTTTGCCGACCGGCATCTCGGCCCGCGCGGCCGCGAGGTCCGCACCATGCTGGACCAGCTCGGCATCGACACGATGGACACCCTCGTCGACCGGGCCGTCCCCAAGGCGATCCGCAGCCAGGCGCCGCTGAACCTGCCTGCCGCCCGCACCGAGGCGGAGGTGCTCGCGCACCTCCGCGAGCTCGCGGGCAAGAACCAGGTCAAGACCCAGATGATCGGGCAGGGCTTCTACGGCACGCACACGCCCGCCGTCATCCGCCGCAACGTGCTCGAGTCGCCCGCCTGGTACACGGCCTACACGCCGTACCAGCCGGAGATCAGCCAGGGCCGGCTCGAGGCGCTCCTCAACTTCCAGACCGCGGTCGAGGACCTCACGGGCCTCGAGATCGCGAACGCCTCCCTGCTCGACGAGGCCAGCGCCGTCGCCGAGGCCGTCGCCCTGATGTGGCGCGCGTCGCGGGCCAAGGAGGGCTACGTCGTCCTGGACGCCGACCTGTTCGGCCAGTCGCTCGCCGTGGCCCGGGGCCGCGCCGAGGCGATCGGCCTCCCGGTCGTCGTCGCGGACCTCTCGAACGGCCTGCAGGCGGGCCTCCCCGCCGAGCCCCCGGCCGGCCAGCTCGTGGGCCTCGTGCTGCAGCAGGCCGGTGCCTCCGGCCGCGTGCTCGACGCCCGCGGCGTGATCGCCGAGGCCAAGGCCGCCGGCGCGCTCGTCACCGTCGCCACCGACCTGCTCGCCCTGACGCTCCTGGCCAGCCCGGGCGAGCTCGGCGCCGACATCTCGGTGGGCTCCGCGCAACGCTTCGGCGTCCCGCTGTTCTACGGCGGCCCGCACGCCGCCTACATGGCCGTGAAGAAGGGCCTGGAGCGCCAGCTCCCCGGCCGCCTGGTCGGCGTCTCCATCGACGTCGACGGCGCCTCCGGATACCGCCTCGCCCTGGCCACCCGCGAGCAGCACATCCGCCGCGAGAAGGCCACGAGCAACATCTGCACCGCCCAGGCCCTGCTGGCCATCGTGGCCAGCATGTACGCGGTCTACCACGGCCCGGAGGGCCTCAAGGCGATCGCCACCCGCGTCCACACCCACGCGGCAGACCTGGCAGCAGCCCTGAGCGCCGCAGGCGTCGAGATCGAGCACACCACCTTCTTCGACACCATCCGCCTGAACACCCCGGGCCAGGCCCAGGAGATCGCCCGAGCAGCAGCCGACGCCGGCTACAACCTGTTCGTGCCGGACGCGAACCACGTCCAGATCAGCACGGACGAGACGACAACAGCGCAGGACGTCGCGGTAGTCGCCACCTCCGTCCTCACCACCCTGGGCCTGGAGCCGAACCACACCGCCGACTTCTCTGCGGACGCAACCCTCCCCGCAGCAGTCCAGCGCGAGACCGCATACCTCCAGCACCCCATCTTCCACCAGCACCGCTCCGAGACCAGCATGCTCCGCTACCTGCGCAAGCTCTCCGACAAGGACCTCGCGCTGGACCGCACCATGATCCCGCTGGGCTCCTGCACCATGAAGCTCAACGCGACCGCCGAGATGGAGGCCATCTCGTGGCCCGGCTTCGCGGACATCCACCCGTACGCCCCGGTCGACCAGACGCAGGGCTACACCGAGCTCGTCACCGCGCTGGAGAGCCAGCTCGCCGAGATCACCGGTTACGCCGCCGTCTCCGTGCAGCCCAACGCGGGCAGCCAGGGCGAGTTCGCGGGCCTGCTCGCGATCAAGGGCTATCACGCGTCGCGCGGCGAGGAGCACCGCGACATCGTGCTCATCCCGGCGTCGGCGCACGGGACCAACGCGGCGTCGGCGGCGCTCGCGGGCCTGCGCGTCGTGGTGGTGTCCACGGCGGACGACGGCGAGATCCTGCTCGACGACCTGCGCGCCAAGCTCGACCAGCACGGCCCGCAGGTGGCCGGGATCATGATCACCTACCCGTCCACGCACGGCGTGTACGAGGAGCACGTGCGCGAGGTCTGCGACCTGGTGCACGAGGCCGGCGGCCAGGTGTACATCGACGGCGCCAACCTGAACGCGCTGGTCGGTCTGGCGCGGCCGGGTGAGTTCGGCGGCGACGTCTCGCACCTGAACCTGCACAAGACGTTCTGCATCCCGCACGGCGGCGGCGGCCCCGGCGTCGGCCCGGTCGCGGTGGCCGAGCACCTGGTGCCGTTCCTCCCGGGCGACCCGACGCCGGGTCTCGGGCAGGGCGAGGCCGGGGCGGCGGGCATCCCCGTGGCCTCGACGCGCTACGGCTCCGCCGGCATCCTGCCGATCTCGTACGCCTACGTGGCGCTGATGGGGCCGGACGGGCTGACCGAGGCGACCAAGGCCGCCGTCCTCACCGCGAACTACGTGGCGAGCCGGCTCGACCCGCACTTCCCCGTGCTGTACACGGGCCCGAACGGGCTGGTCGCGCACGAGTGCATCCTCGACCTGCGCAAGATCACCGCCGAGACCGGCGTGACCGCGGAGGACGTCTCCAAGCGGCTCATGGACTACGGCTTCCACGCCCCCACGCTGGCGTTCCCCGTGCCGGGCACGCTCATGGTGGAGCCCACTGAGTCGGAGGACCTCGCCGAGCTCGACCGGTTCGTCGACGCGATGATCGCCATCCGTGGCGAGATCGACGCCGTCGCGGCCGGCCGCTGGACCGCCGAGGAGTCGCCGCTGCGCGGTGCGCCGCACACCGCGGCGTCGGTCATGACGGACGAGTGGACCAAGGCGTACCCGCGTGAGCTGGCCGCGTTCCCCGTCGCCTCGCTCCGCGGGAACAAGTACTGGCCGCCGGTGCGCCGCATCGACGGGGCCAAGGGCGACCGCAACCTGGTGTGCTCGTGCCCGCCGGTCGAGGCCTTCGCCGAGTGACCTGCCAGACCGAGCCGGAGCTGTCAGACGTGCAGGTCACCCGGGTGACCCGTACGTCTGACACGACGCCGACGAGAGGAATGACCGATGGGTGAGGACCGTAGGACTCCGCTGTACGACGAGCACGTGGCGCTCGGCGCCTCGATGACGCCGTTCGGCGGCTGGCTGATGCCGCTGCGCTACACGTCCGACCTGGCCGAGCACCGGGCCGTGCGCGACGCCGCCGGCCTGTTCGACCTGTCGCACATGGGCAACATCAACGTGACGGGGCCGGACGCCGCGGCGTTCCTCGACCACGCCCTCGTCGGCTACATCTCGAAGGTCCGCGAGATGGGCGCGCGGTACTCGATGATCTGCGCCGAGGACGGCAGCGTGCTGGACGACCTGATCGTCTACCACGACGCCCCCGGCGCGTACTCCGTGATCGCGAACGCCGCGAACGCCGAGCTGGTGATGGGCAAGCTGCAGGAGCGCACCGCCGGGTTCGACGTGGTGCTCAAGGACGTCCAGCCGGGTCAGGCGCTGATCGCGGTGCAGGGTCCGCGGGCCGTCGAGATCATGCTCGCCACCGAGGGCCTCGTGGAGGACGCCGAGATCTCGGGCGGCACCGCGTTCGCCGACCTCAAGTACTACGCGTGCATGGGCATGCGGTTCCAGGGTGAGCCGCTGCTCGTGGGCCGCACCGGCTACACCGGCGAGGACGGGTTCGAGCTCTGGGTCTCCGCCGACCGGGCCGTCGCGCTCTGGCGCGCCCTGCTCGCCGCGGGCGAGCCCCTCGGGCTGGTCCCGGCCGGCCTCTCGGCCCGCGACTCGCTGCGCCTCGAGGCCGGGATGCCGCTCTACGGCCACGAGCTCGACACGACGACCACGCCCTTCGAGGCCGGGATGGGCCGCGTGGTGCGGCTCGACAAGGCGACCGAGGACGGCACGCCGATCCCGTTCGTCGGCCGGGACGCCCTGGCCGCGCGCAAGGAGTCGGCGCCCGCTCGGGTGCTCGTCGGGCTGCGCGGCGAGGGGCGTCGTCCCGCGCGTGCGGACTACGAGGTGGTGCAGCGCGGCGTCGGCACCGAGGTGGGGGCCGTCGTCGGGCGCGTGACGTCCGGTGCGCCGTCGCCCACGCTCGGCTACCCGATCGCGATGGCCTACGTGACGCCCGAGGTGTCGGCCGAGGGCACCGAGCTCGCCGTCGACGTGCGCGGACGGGCCGAACCGTTCGTGGTGGTGCCCATGCCGTTCTACCGTCGTCCTCAGAACTGACCTACACGCAAGGAGCTGTCATGGCTGACTTCCCCGAGAACCTGAAGTACACCACCGAGCACGAGTGGCTGGACCAGTCCACCCCTGCCGTCATCGGCGTGACCGACGTCGCCGCCGAGGCGCTCGGCGACGTGGTCTACCTGGAGCTGCCCGAGGTGGGCGCCACCATCGAGGCGGGCTCCGTGGTGGGCGAGATCGAGTCCACCAAGTCGGTGTCCGAGCTCTACTCCCCGGTGAGCGGCACCGTGACCGAGGTGAACACCGAGGCCGTGGACAACCCGGAGATCGTCAACCAGGACCCGTACGGCAAGGGCTGGCTCTTCAAGGTCGAGGTGTCCGGCGCGGGCGAGCTCCTCACCGCGGCGCAGTACGCGGAGCACACCGGGGCCTGACCGGCCCCAGGTCTGTCGGGGCCGTGGGCGAAACCGCCCCCTGAGATGCACTTTCGTGCGCTCGGGGGGCGGTTTTGATATCGGAAAGGTAACAGTCAAGAAGTTCTTTCAGAACCGCGTCATGAAGTTGCGGCGGCTGAGTCCTTCTCATAGCAGCAACCGTAGGCCGGAACCCCAGAACCGGCCGCTGTGTGGAGGAAAACGACCATGACCGCGATGACCCTTGACCACCGTCTCCCCAGCCTCACTCGTCGTGAGCGGGTGATCCTGGCGAACCTCACCGAGGACGCCACACTCGAGCAGATCGCTCGACGGCTCTACGTCACCCGCAACACGGTGAAGACGCAGGTACGCAGTGTGTACCGCAAGCTCGGCGTGTCCTCACGCGCGGAGGCGATCGCCAAGGCGAACGAGTTCGACATCGTCGCCTGACACGCAGCAACCACCCGACGACGGCGCCATTCCCCAGAGGCGCCGTCGTCGCGCTGTGTCCGGACGTGATGGCTCGTCGCTCCGGCCGGACCCGGACCGGCCGGACGGGCCGGGTGGGAGACTGCTCGGCATGCAGCAGACCCTCATCGACGTGGTCGCCGCCGTGATCGTGGACGACCTGGCCCGGCCCACCCGGCTGCTCGCCGCGCGTCGGTCGGCGCCGCCGGCGCTCGCCGGCCGCTGGGAGCTCCCCGGCGGCAAGGTGGAACCCGGCGAGGCGCACGTCGAGGCGTTGCGCCGCGAGCTCGTCGAGGAGCTCGGGGTGCGGGTCGACGTCGGCGCCGAGGTACCCGGGCCCGACGACGGCGCCTGGCCGATCACGGAACGGCACCGCATGCGGGTGTGGTTCGTGCTGCCGTCGGACGGCACGCCCGAGCCGCTCCAGGACCACGACGAGCTGCGCTGGCTCACGGCGGCCGAGCTGGACGACGTGCCCTGGCTCGACGGCGACGTCCCGATCGTGACGGCCCTCGCGGGCCGGCTCACACGGGACTAGCGAGCGCTCGCGCCCACGTTCCGGCGGCTGCGGGCCGCGGCGACGCGGTGCCCCAGCGGCACGAACGCGCCGTCCATCAGCACCGGCACCACGTCGGTGGCGTCGACCTCGGTGGCGATCATGACGTCGTCGGCGAACCCGGAGTCGAGCAGCTCGCGGCCGCTCGCCGTGCCGCCCACGGAGTCGACGATGTCCCGGGTGCCCTTCCACAGCGTGACCGTGGCCTCGGTCTCGGGGGAGATGCTCACGTCGGGCAGCATCGCGGTGAGCCGCGCGGCGATGGAGCCGACGGCCAGGTAGTCCTCCAGCGCGGGGCGCAGCGTGTCGTCGGGCCAGCGTTCGCCCACGGGGACCAGCACGACGTCGTGCCGCTCGGACGCGGCCAGGTGTGCTGCGGCGAGGCCGGCCACGGCCTTCGCGTTGCGCAGGCTGCCGGCGACGATCAGGGCGCCGCGGTTGGCGATGGTGTGGCAGATCTGCGCGGCGCTCGGGGACGGGATCACGAGGCGCTCGGCGTCGAGATCCTGCAGTGACGCGGGCGAGATGCTGATGCCGTCCTCCCACCGCGGGCCGGCGAGGGCCGCGCGCATCGTGCGCGCGAGCCGGGCCGCCCCGGCGGGATCGTGGTACGGGAACGGGTACACGCCGGCGCCCTGCTCACAGGCCACGGTGACCGTGGTCGAGAAGGAGAGCACGTCCACCACGACCACGAGCGACGAGCGCGCATCGGTGGCGGTGAGGGCGAGCGCACCGGAGATGCCCCAGTCCGTGCGCACACGGGCAGGACGTTGGTCGAAGGCCGGGGACGTGTTTGCCACGAACGCATCGTAGTGTCACCCGAACTCGCCCATGTTTCGCGTTCAGTGAACAACGTTGCGATTCGGGTGATATTCACACTTTGGTCGTTGGGCCATAACCTCGCCGCGCAACCCTGCCGCAGAACGCTCCCCCGACTCCCCAGAAGGAACGAGCATGCGACGAGTCATGTCCGGCACGCGGCCGGAAAAGCCGCGAGGAATACTCACCAAAGCGCTGACCTGCACAGTTGCCACCGCATTTCTCGTGGCCCCCGCGAGCGGCGCCTTTGCGGCGCCGCTGCCCGCACCGGAGGACGTGCCGCGCGCCGCCACGGCGCTGACCGCGCCGACGCCCTTCGCGAGCGCTCCGCTGCCGTCCGGCGGATCCGCGGAAACTTCCGGAGAAGTCACCCCGCTCCGGCTCGACGACGACGGCGACGCCATCGTCACCCGCCGCGAGGAGCGGCGGATCGCGCCCGGGCTCGAGCTCACGCGGTTCGCGCGCCTGGGGGAGGACGGCTGGCTCAGCGGCGAGGTGCTCGTCGCCGACCTCGGCGCGACGGGCGCCGACGGGCAGGTGCCCCGGGGCACCGTGCGCGTCGGCTACGTGGGCGCGGAGCACGTCGCCGACACCGCGCCGGTCTCCGAGATGGCGTCCTCGCGCGGCGCGATCGCCGCGATCAACGGCGACTACTTCGACATCAACAACTCGGGCGCCGCGCTCGGCGCGAGCATCGACGACGGCACGCTGGTCAAGTCCGCGTCGCCCGGCCGGGAGCGGTCGGTCGCGTTCGGGTCGGACGGCGTGGGGCGGCTCGCCCAGATCTTCCTGGAGGGCTCGGTGAGCTGGGCCGCGGGGTCGGGCAGTGCTCCGGCCGGCGACACCGGCGCCCGCACCGAGCTCCCGGTCAGCGGCCTGAACGTCACAGCCCTGCCCCAGGGCGGGGTGGCCGTGTTCGACGCCGGGTGGGGGGCCTTCACGCGCGCCCGTCCCCTGGCGGCCGGCGAGCAGGGGGTCGAGGTGACGGTCGACGCCGACGGCACCGTGACCGCCGTCGGGCGGCCCGGGGACGGGCAGCTCCCGGACGGGACGCGCGCCGTCGTGGCCCGGCCCGGTGCCGCGGCCGACGCGCTGGCCGAGCTGCGGCCGGGCGACCAGGTGGACCTGGCCTACGGCGTCCGCGCGGACGCGGGCGACGTCGCGGTCGCGATCGGCGGCGGGCCGGAGGACCCGCTGCTGGAGGACGGCGAGGTCACCTCCGCGACCGGCGACCACGTGGAGCTGCGGCACCCGCGGACCGCGGTCGGTTTCGACGCGGCCGGCACGCGCGCGTACTTCGTGGTGGTGGACGGCCGCCAGACCCACAGCATCGGCATGAACCTCTACGAGCTGGGCGAGCTCATGGCCCAGCTCGGCGCCGACGACGCGATCAACCTCGACGGCGGCGGCTCCTCCGAGATGGTCGCCCGGCTGCCCGGCGACGCCGCCAACACGATCCTGAACAGCCCGTCCGACGGCTACGAGCGGTCCGACGCGAACGGCCTCGGCCTGTACGTGCCCGCCGGATCGGGCCGCGTCGCGGCCTACGACGTGCGCACCACGGTCCCGGCGGACGACGCCGACCGCGTCTTCCCCCGCCTGCACCGCACCCTGACCGGCAAGGGGTACGACGACACGATGGGCCCCGTCGCCACCGAACCGTCCTCCTGGCGCGCCCGCGACGGGCGGGTCGCATCCGTGCGGGACGGCGTGGTCACCGGCCGCCGGACCGGCAGCACCACGGTGACCGCGGCGTCGCTGAGTCGCTTCGGCCTCGCCACCGGCACCACCGAGGTGGAGGTGCTGGGCGACCTCGTCCGAACGGGCGTGGACACGCCGGTGATCGGGCTGGAGGACGCCGACGCGACCGCGCCGCTCGTGCTGACCGGCTACGACGCGCGGGGGTTCTCGGCGCCGATCGAGGCGCGGGACGTCACCGTGACGGCGACCGAGCCGGGCGAGCCCCGGCTCGCCGGGGTGCGCGCGACCCGCGAACCGGTCGCGGAGCTCGTCCCCCAGGCCGACGGGTCCTTCGAGGTCCGCGCGCTCGCGGCGGTGGGCGGCACCACGTTCGAGCTGTCCGTGCCCGGCCCGGACGGGACGTACCTGACCACCGAGGTGGCCGTGACGGTCAGCCTGGAGGAGGACGTCGTCGCCGACTTCGCTGACGCCGCCTCCTGGACCTCGGCGAACGACCGGGCGCCGGGCGGTTCGCTCGCCGCGGCGGCGGGCCACGACGGCGCCGCGGGCCTGCGGATGACGTACGACTTCACGAGGTCGACGGCCACGCGCGGCCAGTACGCGGTGCTGCCCGAGGCCGCGGCGGGCGGGCGCGAGCTGCCCGGCGCGCCCCGCGCGGTGACGATGTGGGTGGACGGCGACGGCCACGGCGCGTGGCTGCGGCTCCAGGTGCGGCAGGGCGACGGGGTGGTCACGCAGCTCGACGGCCCCGAGGTCACCTGGACGGGGTGGCGGCAGGTCACCTTCCCGGTGCCCGCCGGCGTCGCGTTCCCGCTCAAGCTCCAGCGCGTGCGCGCGCTGGAGACGACGGCGGGCGAGCAGTACACGGGCGCGCTGACCCTGTCGGCGATCGCCGCGCAGGTGCCGCCCGCCGTGGACGCCCCCGAGGCGCCCCGGGTCGAGGACCCGGTCGTGGCCGCCGACGGCGCCACCGACGACGCGCCCCTGCGGGTGGCCGTCCTGTCCGACGCCCAGTTCGTGGCGCGGGACCCGGAGTCGGGCGCCGTGGCCGGTGCCCGCGACGCGCTCCGCGAGATCGTCGCCGACGACCCGGACCTGCTGGTCATCAACGGCGACCTGGTGGACGAGGCCGCTCCCGAGGACTTCGACCTCGCCCGGCGCGTGCTGACCGAGGAGCTCGCCGACGCCGACTTCCCCTGGTACTACCTGCCCGGCAACCACGAGGTGATGGGCGGCTCGATCGCCAACTTCGAGGAGGAGTTCGGCGAGCGGACCCGCGTGCTGGACGTCCCGACGCCGGGCCGGACGGGTGGCACGACGCGGCTCGTCATGCTCGACTCGTCGTCGGGCCGCCTCGGCACGGACTTCGCGCAGGTGCAGATGCTGCGCGAGGCGCTCGACGACGCCGCGACCGACCGCGCCGTCACCGGCGTGCTGGTGTTCGCGCACCACCCCCTCGACGACCCGCTGCCGACCAAGGCCAGCCAGCTCACCGACCGCCTGGAGGCGGACATGCTGCGCGGGTGGTTCGAGGACTTCGAGGAGACGTCCGGCAAGTCGATCGCCTCGGTGGGCTCCCACGTCGGCGTCTTCCACGCGAGCACGCAGGACGGCGTCCCGTACCTGGTCAACGGCAACTCCGGGAAGGGCCCGGCGAGCACCCCGGCCGACGGTGGCTTCACCGGCTGGTCGATGCTGGGCGTCCACCCGGCGTCGGGCAAGGTGTCGGGGCCGTCGGGCGGCGGCCGGTCCGCCGACCCGTGGCTTGCCTGGGAGGTCAACACCCGCGCCGAGCAGGTGACGGTCTCCGGGCCGGAGTCGCTCGAGGTGGGCGGGACCGCGGTGGTGAGCGCCGTCGTCGTGCAGGACGGGACCCGGGAGGTGCCGGTGGCCTGGCCCGTCTCGGCGCGCTGGGGCGGTTCGGGCGTGTGCGTGACGGACGAGCGGGGCCGTGCCGCCCTGCGGGACTGCTCGCGCCACGCGGTGGTCGCGCTCGACCCCGCGACGCACGAGCTGACGGCCCTGCGCGCGGGCCGGGCCACGGTGACCGTCACGGTCAACGGGGCGTACGGCGAGCTGACCGTCGGCACGAGCCGGTAGGGCGGTAGATTTGCCCCATGAGCAACTTCGAGGTGGCACGCAGGCAGAAGCAGGAGCCCACGGCGGCGCTGGTGGTTCGCTTCATCGTGTGCTTCGCCCTGTTCCTGGGCGGGTTCGCGCTGATGGCCGTCGGCTCGATCGGTGACGCGGCGTCGTCGCCGTACCTGTTCGTGGGCGGCATCCTCGCCGTCGGGCTGTCGTTCGGCCTGCCGATGATCGGCGCCACCGAGCGGTAGCAAGCACGAGACGCAGAGCGCCCGTCCGGTTCCGACCGGGCGGGCGCTCTCGTGTCTTCTTCACCCACAACGTTCTGGTGCGCCCGTCCGTGGATGGGGGTGGAGCCTGGCGCTGAGCGGTGTGCGCAGCGGGACAGGCACCGTCGAACGGACAGGAACTCGCGATGTCTCTGCTCAACTCGTCCCGCACCCCTCTCTTCCGCCGGGGGCTGGTGGCGCTGGCCACCTCCGCGGCGCTGCTCGCCGGCGGCCTCGTCGTGGCCCCGTCGGCGCAGTCCTCGTCGCTGCCGGTGGTCGACGTCCACAAGTCCCAGGGCACCACGGTCACCACCTCGATGTTCGCCTCGGGCTCGATCATCACGGGCGACGTGGAGCAGCAGAAGCTCTACCCCGCCAAGGTGGGCTACTCGGTCTCCCTCGCGGCGTCCGGCGGAACCATGCTGGGTGCGGAGGTCGAGGTCACGGTCCAGAAGGTCAACAGCCGGCAGGTTCGCAAGCGCACCATCGAGATGAAGCGCACCACCACCGGCTTCCAGAGCAGGGGGACCCTCAACTTCAACGGGGCGGTCATCCTCCCCGGGACCTACCGCGTGGGCGTCGAGGTGTTCACGGTGGTGCGCAAGCAGGACGGCACGCGGGTGCGGCACCTCGTCGACGTGAGCAACGGCAAGTCGGTGCAGCTCCGCCGGGACACGCTGACCAAGGGGACCATCAGCACGCAGGCGACGGACGGCCGCTCCGCGCGGATCAACGCCACCACGCGCGTGCTGACCATCGACCGCGGGACGCTCGCGTGGGGGCCGAACCGCTTCGGCACCGCCGTACTCTCCTTCGACGCCGACGGTCCGTACGAGCCGAAGAAGCCCGTCTTCGTGCGGGACCTGAAGATCGGGTCCGACGGCCGGATCTCGACGGTCGTCGAGTCCCGCAAGGGCTGGTGGAAGGTCACCTACCAGGGGACCTCGAGCCGCGGCTCCTCCGTGGCGTGGATCGGGCAGGGCGACGTCGGCTGCGGCTGCTGACCGCACCGGGCCGGCGGCGGGTCCCGCCGCCGGCCGGGACAGGGACGAGGGAGGGTCGCGGCCGAGTGCCGCGGCCCTCCGCCGTCTTCATCCACAACGATTCCCGGCGGCTCTCCGTACTTGTGGGTACAAGGCCCGACGGCGAGCGACGTGCTCGGGGCGGGCATCCTCCGAAGGACGGGAACACCACGATGTCTCTGCACAGCACGTCTCGTACCTCTCTCTTCCGCCGTGGCCTGGTCGCGCTGGCCTCCGCCACGGCCCTTCTCGCCGGCGGCCTGGTCGTCGCCCCGGCGGCACAGGCCGCGTCGCTGCCGGTGGTCGACGTCCACAAGCGCCAGGGCACCACGGTCACCACGTCGATGTACGCCTCGGGCTCCACGATCTGGGGCAACTCGGAGACGGAGCAGGTCCGCCCCGCCAGGTTCGGGTACACCGTCGCCCTCAAGGCCTCCGGCGGCACCATGCTGGGGTCGGAGGTCGAGGTCACGCTCCAGAAGATCGACCGGCAGCCGGTGCGCAAGCGCACGATCGTCCTGAAGCGCACCAGCAGCACCGCCATGATCAAGCGGGGCGCCATCAACTTCACGGGGACCATCGACCCCGGGACCTACCGCGTGGGTGTCGAGGTGTTCACCGTGATCCGCAAGGCGGACGGGACCCGGGTGCGGCACCAGATCGACGTGAACGAGGCGCAGCGGGTCCAGTTCCGCCGCGCCACCATGGTCCACGCGGGCATCTCGACCGATGCGACCGACGGCCGGCCCGCGCGGATCAACGCGACCGCGAAGGTGCTCCGGGTCGCCGACGACGGCTCGGTCTCGTGGCTGCGACTCCGCTCGGGCGCCGCGATCCTCTCGTACGACCCGGACGGCCCGTGGGGTGAGAAGAGAGCCGTCTTCGTGCGGGACCTGAAGATCGGGTCCGACGGCCGGATCTCGACGGTCGTCAAGGCTCGCGACGGGTACTGGAAGGTCACCTACGTGGGCAACTCCCGCTTCGCCGACGGCACCGGCTGGATCCCCGAGCTCTGCGGTTGCTGAGCACAGGTGCCGGCGGCGGGTCCCGTCGTCGGCCGGGAACAGGTGTGAGCGAGGGTCGCGGCCGTGGGCCGCGGCCCTCCGCCGTCTTCATCCTCAACGTTTCCTGGGAGCTGTCCGTACTTGTGGGTACAAGGCCCGACGACGAGCGACGTGCTCGGGGCGGGCATCCTCCGAAAGACGGGAACAGCACGATGTCTCTGCACAGCACGTCTCGCAGCTCTCTTCTCAGCCGTGGTCTGGTCGCACTGGTGGCCTCCACCGCCCTCCTCGCCGGCGGCCTGGTCGTCGCCCCGGCGGCACAGGCCGCGTCGCTGCCGGTGGTCGACGTCCACAAGCGCCAGGGCACCACGGTCACCACGTCGATGTTCGCCCGAGGCGCCACCATCGACGGCAGCGTCTCCTACCCGGAACTCAACCCCGCGTCCGCCAAGTTCAGGTACTCCGTCGCGCTGAAGGCGTCCGGCGGGACCCTGCTCGGAGCCGAGGCTCAGGTCACGCTCCAGAAGATCGACCGCCAGCCGGTGCGTAGGCGCACCATCGAGCTGAAGCGCACCAGCAGCACCGGCATGCTCACGCGGGGAAGCATCAACTTCACCGGGACCATCGACCCCGGGACCTACCGCGCGGGCGTCGAGATCTTCACGGTGGTGCGCAAGCCCGACGGGACGAGGGTCCGGCACCACATCGACGTGAACAACGCCAACACGGTGCAGTTCCGGCGCAGCACCTGGACCGAGGGGTCCATCTCGACGCAGGCGACCGACGGCCGACCCGCGCGGATCAATGCGACGACGCGCGTGATGCGGATCGCCGATGACGGATCCATGTCGTGGCTGCGGCTCCGTTCGGGCGCCGCGATCCTCTCGTTCGACGCCGACGGCCCGTACGGAGACAAGCGCGCCACCTTCGTGCGGGACCTGAGGATCGGGTCCGACGCTCGAATCTCGACGGTCGTCACGTCCCGGAAGGGATGGTGGAAGGTCACCTACCCCGGGACCTCCCGGTTTGCCGATTCGCAGGCTTGGATCGCGCAGGGCGTCCCTGGGGGATGCGGCTGCTGATCACCAGGGTCGGCGTGCTTCGTCGTCGGCTCGGAGACACACCAGGAGAAGGGCCGCAGCCGCAGGCTGCGGCCCTTCTTGCTCCCTCTCGGTTGCCCCAGGGGCAGGTCTGGAAACGCTGTGTCACCCGTGTGTCACAGGTTTGTTAGAACCATTGACAGATTCCGACCCGAGTGAAAACGTGACCTGCACCACCACGAAGGAGAGGGACGGCAATGGCGCAGTACAAGAGGCTTGGCGGGATCATGGCGATCACGCTCGCCGCTACGACCGGACTGACGGCCTGCGGGTTCGGCGGGTCCAGCGGGGAGGCGACCGGCGACGGGACGACTCTCGACCTGCTCGTCCCCAGCTACTCCGACGCCACCCAGGGGAACTGGGACGACGTGATCGCCGGATTCGAGGAGGCGAACCCCGACATCGACGTCAACCTGCAGGTCGAGTCCTGGGACAACCTCGAGTCCGTCATCGCCACCAAGATCCAGGGCGGCGACGCACCCGACATCTACAACGGCGGCCCCTTCGCCGGCTTCGCCGCGGACGAGCTGCTGTACCCGGTCGAGGAGGTCACCTCCGAGGAGACCTACGCCGACTTCCAGCCCACGTTCCTGGAGAACGCCCAGGTGGACGGCACCACCTACGGCCTGCCGTTCATCGCCTCCGCCCGCGCGCTGTTCGTCAACGACGCGCTCCTGGAGGAGGCCGGCGCCGAGGTCCCCACCACCTGGGACGAACTGCTCGAGTCCGCCAAGAAGGTCTCGGAGCTCGGCGGCGGCGTGGCCGGCTACGGCATGCCGCTCGGTTCGGAGGAGGCGCAGGCCGAGGCAGCAGTGTGGCTGTGGGGCGGCGGCGGAACCTTCGGCGACGCCGAGGCCATCACCATCGACACCCCCGAGAACCTCCCGGGTGCCGAGTTCGCCAAGAAGATGATCGACGAGGGCGCCACGCAGGCCGACGCCGGCGCGACGGACCGCAGCCCGCTGTTCGACATCTTCGTCCAGGGCAAGGTCGGCATGCAGATCGGCCTGCCGCCGAGCGTCGGGCAGATCGAGTCCGACAACCCGGACCTGGAGTACTCGATCCACCCCATCCCCACCGAGGACGGCTCGCCGTTCACGCTGGGCGTGGCCGACCACCTCATGGCGTTCCAGAACGACGGCGACAAGCAGGAGGCCATCACGGCCTTCTTCGACTACTTCTACTCCGCCGACGTCTACGTGCCGTGGGTCCAGGCCGAGGGCTTCCTGCCCACCACCCTCTCGGGCTCCGAGCAGCTCGCCGGCGAGGAGGCGCTCGCACCGTTCCTCGAGGTGCTGCCCGACGCGCAGTTCTACCCGAGCACCAACCCGGACTGGCAGGCCGCGGACTCCGCGTTCAAGGCCCTCTTCGGCCAGCTCGACGGGAAGAAGTCGGCGCAGGACGTCCTGACCGAGATCCAGGGACAGGTCGACGCGGGCTGACGCCCCGCACCGACCGCCGTGCCCGGCACGGCTGACCACACGCAACGCCGAACCGAAAGCACGGGGAACTTGGTGAAGGACCTGTTGAAGGCCCTGCCGTGGATCGGGCCCGCGGTCGCACTCATTGCGGCCGTGGTCCTGTTCCCGGTCGGCCTGATGTTCTGGAACTCGACACGCGACATCAGCCAGAGCGGCTTGGACGACGGGGGAGTGGGCCTCGCGAACTTCGCGACGGTCATCGGCTTCCAGTACTTCTGGCCCATCCTCGGCCGCACCGTCGTGTGGGTCGTGGTCGTCGTGGCCTGCACCCTGATCGGGTCGCTGGCGCTCGCGGCACTGCTGAACAAGGCGTTCCCCGGCCGCAGGCTGGTGCGGATGGCCGTCATCGTGCCGTGGGCCTCCAGCGTCGTCATGACGACGCTCGTGGTGCACTACGGCCTGGAGCCGTACTTCGGCATCATCAACTCGTTCCTCGTGGACGTCGGCCTGATCAGCACGCCGGAGGGCTACGGCTGGACCCGCCACCCCGGCACCGCGTTCGCGTGGGCCATGGCGGTCGCCGTGTTCGTGTCGCTGCCGTTCACCACCTACACGGTGCTCGCCGGGCTCCAGACGGTGCCCGGCGAGACCGTGGAGGCCGCGCGCATCGACGGGGCGAGCGGGGCGCGCACCTACTTCAGCGTGGTGCTGCCGCAGCTGCGGGGCGCCATCTCGGTGGCGGTGCTGATCAACATCATCAACGTGTTCAACTCGCTGCCGATCCTGCGCGTCATGACGGGGTCCATCCCCGGGTACGACGCCGACACCGTCATGACGATGATCTTCAAGTACATGCAGAACCAGCGGCAGATCGACCTGGCCAGCGCGCTGTCCGTCATCGCGTTCCTGGTGGTCATCGCCATCGTCGCCGTCTACGTGCGGGTCGTCCGCCCCCTGGAGGAGGTCTGATGACCGCGATCACCGACCCGGGGACCACCGCGCACAGCGCGGCCCGGCCGCCGTCGGACAACCGGAGGCGGGTGCGGAAGTACACGACGGACCAGGTGCCGCTCGGGTCGCTGCTGCTCCGGCTGCTGGCCGGGCTCGTGGTGCTGGTGGTCTTCCTGCTGCCGTACCTGATCATGTTCTTCGGCTCCGTGAAGACGAAGGCCGAGATCAGGTCGGTCGACCCCACCTACTTCCCCACGGAGTGGCACTGGGACAACTACGTCACGATGTGGTCCACGCCCGAGACGCCGCTGGCGCAGAACCTGATCTCCACCCTGGTGATCTCGCTGTGCGCCACGCTGCTCGTGCTGGCCGTGGCGCTGCCCGCCGCCTACTACACGGCGCGGTTCCGGTTCACGGGCCGGCTGTTCTTCCTGTTCCTCGTGATCGTGACCCAGATGGTGCAGCCCGCCGTGCTGACGTCGGGTCTGTTCCGGCAGTTCATCGCCATCGGGATCCTCGACACGTGGGTCGCGATGATCCTGGTCAACGCCGCGTTCAACCTGTCGTTCGCGGTCTGGATCATGCACAGCTTCTTCGCGGGCATCCCCAAGGAGGTCGACGAGGCGGCGCAGCTCGACGGCGCCGGGACGTTCGCCGTCCTGACCAAGATCAACCTGCCGCTCGTCTGGCCGGGCATCGTGACGGCGGTCGTGTTCACGTTCGTCGCCTCCTGGAACGAGTTCGCGGCCTCGCTGGTGCTGCTGACGACGGCGGGCAACCAGCCGCTGTCAGTGGCGCTCACCAAGTTCGTGGGCCAGTACGAGACGTCCTGGCAGTACGTGTTCGGGGTGTCCGTCGTGGCGATCGTGCCCGTGGTGATCCTGTTCATGATCATCGAGAAGCGCCTGGTGGGCGGCCTGGTGGCCGGGTCGGTGAAGTAGCGGGCGGGCCCGGTCCACACACCGTGGACCGGGCCGTCTCGACCTCCGGACGAATTCTGTCCCAGTGCTGGACGGTCGCTTAGCATGGTGGCGAACCCCATCCAGAGCGGTCGAGAGTCCTGGCTCCCTGACACCGCAGCAACCTGCCGACCTTCCGCCGCGTCGCCGCGGCGCGAGGGACGCAAGGTGCTCACGCCAGGTTCGATGGAGCAGCCATGGTCGCCGAGGTACACCCGCACCGCCCGACGGTGTCGTTCGAGCTGATGCCTCCGCGCCGGCCGAATGCCGCGCCCAACTTCTGGGAGACGGCGCAGCGGCTCGTGGCGGCCCGCCCGGACTTCGTCTCCGTGACCTACGGGGCGGCCGGCGGCGACCGGGCCACCGCGCGCGAGGTGCTCGCGACCCTGCTGCGTGGCACGCCCGTGCTCCCGGTGGCCCACCTGACCTGCGTGGGCGCGTCCCGTGAGGACGTTTCCGCGGTGATCGAGGAGTTCCTCGAGGCCGGGGTGCGCTCCTTCCTCGCCCTGCGCGGCGACCCGCCGCGCGACGAGCCGGACTGGCGCCCCCCGGCCGACGGCGTCCGTTCCAGCGTGGACCTCGTGCGGCTCCTGCGGCAGGTGGACGAGCGGCGGTGCGCCGCCGACGTCAGCACGGCGCTGCGCTCGGCCGCCCGGCCGCTGGCCATCGCCGTCGCCACGTTTCCGGACGGCAACCCCGGGGCCGGCACCACGCGCGAGCAGGAGGTGCGCCGGCTGCTGGAGAAGCAGGAGGCGGGCGCGAGCTTCGCGATCACCCAGTTCTTCTACCGCGCGGACTCGTACACCGGGTTCGTCGAGGCGGCCCGGGCGGAGGGCGTGACCATCCCGATCCTGGCCGGGATCCTGCCCACCACCGAGGCCCGCCGCCTGCGCCGCGTCCAGGAGCTCACGGGGGTGGCGGCGCCCGCGGACCTCCTGCGCGACCTCGACCGGCTCACCGCGCCCGACGGCGCCGTCGACCCCGAGGCCCAGCACGCGCACGGCATCGAGTTCTCCGCGGCGCTCGCGCGCGAAGTGCTCGACGCCGGCACGCCCGGCCTGCACGTCTACACGTTCAACAAGCACCGCCCGGCCCTGGACCTCCTGGACCGAGTGGGCCTAACGGGCCGAGCCGCCGCCTAACCCCCTTCGTTGAGTGCTGGCTATTTGTTGCTTTCCGCGCCCGAAACCAACAAATAGCCAGCACTCAACGGGTTGGGCGGGCATGTTGTGTGGGGGATGGGGTGGGTGTGATGTACCCGCCGGTCGGCAGAGCGGCCGATACTACGGATGAAATCGGCACGTCACAGCGCGACCGAACCGTGGAGGCCCCACCGTGCACGAACACGACCACAGCTCCACCGACTGCAGTCCCGACAGCCACGCCGCGTTCGGGCGGCGCGACCTGCTGCGTAGCGCCGTCGTCCTCGGCATCGGTGCCGCGGGCGCGACGATCGCCGCGCCCGCCGCCGTCGCCGCCCCCGCCCCCGGGCCCGCGGCTCCCGCCGGGAGCGCGCCCGGCGCCGCCCCGGCGCGGACGGCGGACGCCCCGCCCTCCCTGGCCC
>NZ_JBHWLR010000006.1:377809-384070 GCF_042731755.1 Promicromonospora sp. NPDC059942 | reverse complement strand
GAGTCAGCGCGCTGGTCGGACTACGGCGCTGACTCGGCGCACGGGTTACGCCGTGACCTCGATCTTGCGGAGGATCGGCGCGCCCGAGAACGGGTTGAGGATCACGTTGTCCAGCCGGTCGCTGTAGTAGGTGGCGCTGAAGCTCCAGCGGAACGGGATGGTCGGGAACTCCTCGGCGAGGATGCCCTCGGCCTCCTGGTAGAGCGCGACGGACTCGTCGAGCGACGGCGCGGCCGCGGCCTCGTCCAGCTTGGCCTCGAAGTCCTCGCTGTACCAGCCCCAGTGCCCGGCGCCGGGCTCGCCCGACGCGTAGAAGCTGAGGTAGTTCTCGTTCAGCGGGTAGTCCGGGAACCAGTTGTTCCGGAACATGCCGTCGAAGCCCTGCGCCGCACGGGTCGAGAAGTAGTCGTCGCTCGAGACGATGTTGAGCTCGTACGGGATGCCCAGCACCTCCTCGATCGAGTTGCCGATGGCGGTGAAGTACTCGACCTCGGCGTCGTCGTCACCCAGGCTGATCTGGAGCTTCTCGCCGTCGGGCCAGCCGCCGGACTTCTCCAGCGCCGCCTTGGCGGCCTCGGGGTCGTAGACGCACCACTCGCACGTGCCGGCCTCGCCGCCGGGCACGCCGCCCGGGACCACCCAGGAGTCGGCGGGCGTGGCCTGGCCGCTGCCCAGCGAGGAGATGATGCCCTCGCGGTCGATCGCCATCGAGATCGCCTTGCGGAAGTCGATGTCGTTCCACGGGCCCTCGGTGTAGCCGGAGAAGCCGAGGTACGTCAGCGAGGCGCCGGGGCGCTCCACGTAGCGCTCGGAGAGCTCCGGGTCGTTCTTCGCGGACTCGACCTCGGCGGTCGGCGGGTACGACAGGTCGAGGTCGCCGGCCTTGAAGTCCGCCCACCCCGCCGTCTCGCCCGCCGCGTACTCGGTCCAGTGGATGGCGTCGTAGCTCGGCGTCTCGTCGAGCGGGTAGTCGGCCCACTTCTCGACGGTGAGCTCCTGGCTCTGCTGCCAGTCGGTCACCTGGAACGGGCCGTTGCCGATCGGCTCGATCGCGCACTTCTCGACGTCGTCCAGGCACTCCTGCGCGATCGGGAAGAAGCCGGTGTAGCCGAGCATCGTCGCGAAGCCGGCGAACGGCGAGGCGAGGGTGACCTCGAGGGTCAGGTCGTCGGTGACCTTCAGCCCGGACAGCTCGTCCGCGGCGCCCTCGGCGGTGATGTTGCCGTCGTCGTCGGTCGTGGGCTGCATCTCGTCGTAGCCCTCGACGATGCCGAAGAAGTAGTTGGAGTACAGGCCGTTGTCGCCGTCGGCCGTGTAGTTCCAGGAGCGGGCGAACGCCTCGGCGTCGACGGGCTCGCCGTTCTGGAACGTGAGGTCCGGCTTGATCTTGATGGTCCAGACCGTGTTGTCGTCGTTCGGCTCGATGGACTCGGCCACGTAGTTGTACGGCTCGGTGGTCTCCGGGTCGTACCGGACCAGACCGTCGTACACCACGTCGAGGACGCTGATGTTGTCGTAGGCCCCGGCGTCGCCGGGGAACAGCGTCTCCATGTCCTGGCTGATCCAGGTCTCCAGGGTGACCGGACCGTCGCCTTCGACGGTGTCGTTCGGGGTACACCCGGCCACGGTCAGGGCCACCACGGCCGCCGACGCGGCGAAGGTGGCGAAACGTGCTTGCCTCACTGATTGCCTCCCCAGTTCGTCTCCCCGGTCAACTGGCGGGGAGGTTTGGACCATATCGCCACGGAAGTGGGGCCGCCTGGAAAGTCGTGTTAACCGTCTGTAACGATTCGTCAGGTCTCCTTCCTTGCGAGCGACCTGCGCTCACGCGGAAGGAGACCCGACGAACGGCGAACGTCAGCAGCCGCCGAGGTCCCGCCACGGCCCCCACGGCGTGGCGGAGGGCTCCTGGTTCCGGCTGTACCACTGCGCGGTCCAGCGGTGGCCGTGGTGCACCACCGTCTCGCCGCCGTCGTACACCGCGGTCGGCGTCCAGGCCGGGTACGTGCCGCCGGCGCAGGCCTGCGGGGCGCCCACCTCGGCCCACGGGCCCCACGGCGTGGCGCCGGGGGTCTGGCCGCGCGTCCACCACAGCGCGGTGAACACCGCGCCGTCGTGACTCACCTGGTCACCCGCCGTGTACACGGCGCTCGCGGACCAGGCCGGGGCCGCCTGCGCCTCCGGCTCGACGAGGCGGCCCACGCCCCAGCGGGCGGTGGACTGGTAGCCCGTGCCCGTGGGGTCGGCCCAGTTGCGGACGGCGGTCCGTGCGCCGCCGGTCGCGTCGTTGACCTGGAAGTCCAGGCCGTGGAACGTGCCCGGACCGCCGTACGACAGCAGGTCCACCGACGCCTCGACGCGGTAGCCGCCGTCGGTCGCCGTGGCGGCGCTGGACACGCGGGCGCGCTGCGCCGCCTCGTCCCCGGTGCCGAAGGAGACGGCGTTGCGGGCCGAGACCCGGATCTGCGTGTCGTCGGCCCGGTAGCCGCCGTTCTTCGCGTTGCCGCCGTCCACGTAGATCTCCACGGAGTCCTGGATCCACGGGTCCGAGCCGGAGACGTCGACCACGGGGTCGGCGACGTCCGCCAGGACGTAGAGCGTGCCGTCCTTCCACAGGGTGTGGACGGTCGCGACGGCGCCGCCTGAGCCCTCGACCTGCTTGGTGGTGGTCACCGCGTCGCCGGCG
This sequence comes from Promicromonospora sp. NPDC059942, assembly GCF_042731755.1. NCBI lineage: Bacteria > Bacillati > Actinomycetota > Actinomycetes > Micrococcales > Promicromonosporaceae > Promicromonospora > Promicromonospora sp. NPDC059942. Next base: position 381,384 of record NZ_JBHWLR010000006.1, on the reverse strand, counting down.
GTGGCCCAGACCTCGTCGACGTCGCCGTCGACCAGCGGGGCCTGCGCGGCCTCGGCGACCTCCAGGTACGACAGCTCCTCGACCAGCGTGAGCGTGCCCACGGCACCCGGCGAGTTCCACGCCGTGGTCTCGTCGCCGCTGGTCACGCGGGCGTCGAACGTGGCGGTACCGCCCTCGGCGAGGGTCGCGGGCAGGTGCACGACGACGTCGTAGCCGCCCTCCCGCTCGCTCACCTCCGCGGCCGCTCCGTCGCTCGTCCCGTCACCCGGCCCGGTCACGGTCCCGTCCCGGCCCACCACGTACTCGGCGTCGTCGAGCACCAGGGTCACGGCGTCGTCCGCTGCCGCCGCGGCGTCGTCCACCGTGACGAACGCCGTCAGGTGGTCGGCCGCCCAGCGGAGCTGGAAGGCGGCCGCGCCGCCGCCCGGGGCCTCGAACGTGTGCCGCGGCAGCCGGTCCCACACCGGGGACGCCGTGGCCGAACCGTCCAGCGGCACGTTCCCGGCGAACACGTTCGCGGTGCGCAGACGCGCCGGCAGCTCGGCCCCGGCCGCGCCGTGGTACGCGGGCTTGGCCTGGAAGCGGTCGTCGAAGAGCAGCGGCGCGCCGCTGTCGACGCGCCACGACCGGCCGTCGGTCAGGCCCCAGGCCGTCACGCTGAACAGGTCCTCGGCGTGCGCGCGGAACACGTCGAACGCGTCGCGGTAGTAGTAGCCCTGGTCGACCAGCCGGGCCTGCGTGACCGGCGTGCCCGTGGTGACGTCCAGCTCCGTGACGGCCTGCGTGACCGGCAGGTCCGCGAACCGCTCGATCGCGCCCTCCAGCGCGCTGACCGGCATCGCGAGCGACACGTGGAACTGGTGCCCCACGCCGTCGACCGGCACGCCGCGCTCCAGCAGCCGGCCCACCAGCGCCCGGTACCGGTCCTGCTTGCCGCCCTGCTCCGTGTTGTAGTCGTTGATGAACAGGGTCACCGGGCGCTCGCGCACCGCGTCCGACGGCGGGGCGGCGTACGTCTCGTTGAACGCCTCGTCCGCGTACTCGAACGCGAGGTCGATGTACTCCTCGCCCAGGATCCTGAACCACTCGCTGCGGCGCAGGCCGTCCGGGTTCTCCGCGCCGTCCGAGACCACCTCGTTGACCACGTCGAACGCGACCAGCGGGTTCGTGGCCGAGCCGAAGAGCCCGTAGTCGTCGCTCAGGTTCTCCGCGATGCCGAACACGTGGTCGCGCAGGCGCTCGCGGAGCACCGCCCGGCCCGCCTCGTCGGCCGCCAGCGGCTCGCCGGCGTCGTCCTGGAAGAACCAGTCCGGCGTCTGGCTGTGCCAGACCAGCACGTGGCCGTAGACCCGCAGGTCGTTCTCCTGCGCGAAGTCCATGAGCGCCGTCGCCTCGGGGTGCCGGCGCAGCGTGCCGTCGGCGTCGTACCAGGCCTCCGGCTTCATGTGGTTCTCGGGCGTGATCTGGCCGAAGTGCCTCCTCAGCAGCTGGGCCGCCGCGCCCGACGTCTCGCGACTGTCGATCGCGACGCCCACCGGGAAGTCGACCGTCTCCTTCAGCCCGGTCAGGTCCTCGATCAGCGGCGGCTCCGGGACGGACACCACGATGTCGTCGATCAGCCAGTCGCTGGTGTTGCCGCCGTTGTACGCGGTCTCGAAGTAGAGGAGCGCGCTGTCGTGGTCCGGCATGGTGAACGTGGCGGTCACCTCGGTCCAGCCGCTGCTGGTCAGGCCCGTGAACTGGCCGAGCGTCGAGAACGTCTGGGTGCCGTCGACCGTGCCGGCCAGGCTCAGCCAGACGTCGCCCGGCGTCTGCCCCGCGGGGAAGCGCACCCAGGCGGAGACGTCGTAGGTGACGCCCGCGCGCAGCACGCCCGTAACGTCGCGGCCGATGCCGTCGCCGGTGTCGTCGCGGCCGGTGAGCGCGGCCGCCCAGGTGCCCCCGTGCGCGTCGGCGTCCGTGACCGCGAGCGTGAAGTCGGAGGCGTCGGTGCCGTTGCGCGGCGCCCAGCCGCCAAGCGTGCCGTCCTCGAAGTCGGTGCTCAGCACGGTGCCCGACGCCGGGGGCGTGCCCTGCGGGAACGTGAACGTCCAGCCGTCGGCGAGGCGCTCGCTGACGACGGTGCGCACCGCGGCGAGCGTGCCGGACCGGTCGCCGCCGCCGTCGTGCGCAAGGACCAGCTCGCCCGGGACCATGGCGGTGCGCAGGTTGGCGGTGAGGGTCGGGACGTCCTGGGTCTCCCAGTCGGCGATGGTGTTCCGCACCGCGAGCGGCTGCATGCCCAGCTCGACCGCGACGCCGGGCGTCACGCCCCAGGAGCCGTTCGGGGCGCGCCAGAACGGGACCTTCTGGTTCGGGTCGCCCAGCGCGTCGCGGATGATCCCCAGGTTCGCGACCAGGTCGGCGCGCACCTGCTCCTGCGTCCAGGAGCCCATGTCGGCGTACGACGTCGAGTGGTTGCACAGCACGTGGCCCTCGGCGACGATCCGGCGCAACAGCGCGGCGCCGCCCTCGGCCTGGATGTTCTGCCCGATGACGCAGAAGACGGCCTTCAGGTCGTGCTCCGCGAGGAAGTCCAGCAGGGCGGGCGTGGTGCCGGGGTTCGGGCCGTCGTCGAAGGTCAGGGCGGAGACGTTCCCGCTGCCCTCGGCGGCGTACACCGGCGTGGGCACGGGGTTGATCGCCCCGCCGGGCACGACGTCGTCCGGGGGAACCGTGTCAGAGGTGGTCACCATGATGTCGTCCACGAGGAGCGTGTAGGGGGCGTCCTGGTCGGTGCTGCCGAGGTAGGCCTGCAGCTCGGCCGGGTCGGCGTCGGCGGCGGCCGTGTACGTGCCGGTCACCGTGGTCCAGCCGGTGCCGACCGTCGTGTTGCCGACCCAGGTGTACGCCGGCTTCACGACGAACCGGACGCCGGTGCTGGTGGGGGCGGGCGGGTCGGTGGGCTCCGCGGGCTCCGCGAGGCGGGCGCGCATGCTGAACGTGTAGGTCAGCCCCGGGCGGAAGATCCCGGTGGGGGACTGGAGACCCTCGTAGTCGGCGGCCCGCGTGATCGCGAGCACGCTGCCCGCGCCGTCGGGGTCCGGGACGACGTCGAGGCCCGCGCCGCCGCTGGGGGTCCAGGTGCCGGTGGTGCCGTCCTCGAAGTCGACGGCGGTGACGACGGTGGTGTCGGCGGCTTCGGGTACCGTGGGTGCTGGCGCGGCCGTGGTGGCGGGTGCGGCGACCAGGGCTCCCGTGGCGAGGAGCGCGACGGTGCCGAGGCCGGCCGTCCAGCGGCGGGTGGCCCGGGTGCCGGCTGCCGGGTCGGTGGCGGCGAGCTGGCGTGTGAAACGATTTCTACCGGGCGCTTGATCTCGGGCGATGAAACGATTTCGATGAGGCATGCTGCGCTCCCTTGCGCGTGTCTCGGGTGGGGCGGACGCCGGGGCGACGGTGCCGCGGCGAACGTAGGGGCAGCGTAGCCAGCGTGCCCGGACGCCGTCGAGACCCGGCTCGACAGATCAGCCGGTCGCTGAGGTCGGCACCTTCCTACGAGGTCGGCACCTTGCATCGAGATCGGCACAGGCCTGTGC
>NZ_JBHWLR010000006.1:346205-377799 GCF_042731755.1 Promicromonospora sp. NPDC059942 | reverse complement strand
GAGGGAGGGGGCGAGGAGGTAGTGGAAACAAGGGGAGAAAGAGAAGCGGGGGGGGGGGGTAGGAACGTTCGGAGGAGGGGGGAACCGGGAAGGGAGGTAGGCACAGGCCTGTGCCGACCTCGATGCAAGGTGCCGACTTGCTGAGGGAACTGCCGACCTCGTTGAGGGAACTGCCGGCCCGCGGAACTGCCGACCCGCGGAACTGCCGACCCGCTGAGGGAGCTGCCGGCCTGGGGCGTCAGACCGCCGTCAGGTCCTTGACCGCGCCCTTCGCGATGCGCAGGCGGCGCGGCGTGCGCTGCGCGACCACCGAGTCGTGCGTGACCAGCACGATCGTCAGCCCCTGGTCCTTCCACAGCCCCACGATGAGGTCGACGATCTCGTCGCGGGTCTCCTCGTCGAGGTTGCCGGTGGGCTCGTCCGCCAGCAGCACCTTCGGGTTCTTCACCAGCGCCCGCGCGATCGCGACACGCTGCTGCTGCCCGCCCGACAGCTCGCCCGGTAGGTGGTCCCCGCGGTCGCCGAGCCCGACGGACTCCAGCGCCGCCAGCGCCCGCGCCGTCCTGGTCTGCCGGGGGATCTTGGCCGGGACCAGCGCCGTCTCCACGTTCTCCAGCGCGGTGAGCGTGGGGATGAGGTTGAAGTTCTGGAACACGAAGCCGATGGTCTCGGCCCGCGCGGCGGTGAGCTGCGCGTCGCTCATCCCGGCGAGGTCGGCCCCGTCGAGCTTGACGGTGCCGGACGTCGGCCGGTCGAGCCCGCCCAGCATCTGCAGCAGCGTGGACTTGCCGCCGCCGGTCGGGCCCTGGACGGCGACCAGCTCGCCGTCGCCGATGGTCAGGGACACGCCCTTGAGCGCGCGCACCACACGCTTGCCCTGCTGGTACGTCTTGGTCAGGTCGTCGATCTGATACATGTCTGCTTCCTTCGGGTCGAGCGGCTCAAGCGAGGGAACGAAGGGCTTCGACCGGGCGCAGGCGCGCGGCGCGCTGTCCGCCGACCACACCCGCGATCAGCCCGCCCAGCACGGCGAGGCCGATGGCGGCCAGCACGATCCACAGGCTGACCGGGGCCTGGAGGGCGACGTCGACGGCGCTGCTCGCGGCGCCGGCCAGCCCGCCGGGACGCGCCCCGCCGAAGCCGCCGGCCGCCCCGGCCTGCCCGCCGGCGTCCTGCACGGCGCCGGCGGGGGCGCCGCCCCCGCCGCCCGGGCCGCCCATCGTGAAGCCGCCGCTCGACGTGCCGCCGCTCAGGGTGATGCCGGCCAGGTTCACGGCCCACACGGCCAGCGCGCCGATCGCGAGGCCGGCCACACCGCCGATCAGGCCCTGCACCACGGACTCGCCCGCGACCTGACCCACGACGCGGCCCTTGCTCCAGCCGATCGCCTTGAGGGTGCCCAGCTCGCGCGTCCGGCGGTTCACGCCGGAGACGGTGAACAGGATCGCGAGGCCGAAGGCCGCCGCCAGCACGATGACGCTCAGCCAGGTGCCGAGCGTGCCGATCAGGTTGGACGCCGTCGAGAGGGACCCGGTGACGTTCTCCGCGAGGTCGGACTGGGTGCTCACCGAGGCGTCGGGCAGCTCGGCCTCGATCGCGGTCGCCACGGCGTCCACGTTCTCGGCCGAGTCGACCTGGACGTACACGTCGGTGACCTGGTCGGCGAGGTCCGCGAGGGTCTGGGCCGTCGCGAGCGGCACGTACACGTCCGACGCCGTCGCGACGTCGTCGCCCGTCGTGGAGGTGACCGTGCCGACGATCTTCAGCTTCTCGCCGCCGGTGGTGATGGTGTCGCCGACGGCGAGCTCCTGCTGCTCGGCGTACGTGGCGTCCAGGACGGCGACGTTCTCGTCGCCCGCCTTCAGCGTCCGGCCGTCCGCCACCGTGGCGGTGGTCAGCGGGCCGACGGCGGCGGCGTCCGGGTCCACGCCCGTGACCGTGAACTGCTCGATCTCGAAGGACGACCCGCCGGCCGATCCCTCGCCCGTGCCGTCCGCGTCCATCCGCAGGTCGACGGGGCCGCCACCCTCCTGCATCGCCTCGAAGTCCGGCATCTCGCCGGAGAAGGACATGTTCTGCAGGTCGAGGGTCGCGGCGACGCCGGACACGTGGTCCAGCCCGGAGACGGACTCCAGGGCGGCGGCGTCGAACGACGTCGAGCCCATGGCCGTGCTGAGGCGGTCCTGCGCGAGGCTTCGGGTGCCGTCCTCGCCCGCCTCGCCCTCACCCTCGCCGAAGTCGAAGCGGCCGGGGCCGCCGCCCTCGCCCGGACCCTCGCTCGCCTGCGTGACGGTGATGTCGGTACCCACGCCGTAGACGGACTCGAGCACCTCCGACTGGGCGTTCCTGACGCCGGTCGAGACCGCGTTGACGACGATGACCAGCGCGATCGCGACCGCGAGGCCGATCGCGACCACCACCGTCTGCTTGCGTCGGTTGCGCAGCTCTCTGCGCAGATAGGTGAAGAACATGGGCTCCTGCCTCGGTCCTGAGGAAACGTGCGGGGACGTTGGTGTCCGCGCAGACCGCCGCACGGGCTGGTCGCCACGCCGAAGGGGAGGGGGCGAGCGGCGTGCGGGTCGCACCGCGGACGGTCTGCGCCGGACGATCGGGACGCTAGGAACGCACGCTGTGGTCGGGCTGTCGCAAACCTGTGGTGGCGCTGTGAACTGCGGCCCGATGGACGGTTCCGCGCCCCCTCGCCCGACGTCCTAGGCTGGGGGCCGTAACCTCCGAGCAACATCCTTAGAAGGAGACCCCGTGGCTAGCATCGAAGCCGTTGGAGCACGCGAGATCCTCGACTCGCGCGGCAACCCCACCGTGGAGGTGGAGATCGTCCTGGACGACAACACCTTCGCCCGTGCGGCGGTCCCGTCCGGCGCCTCGACCGGCGCGTTCGAGGCCGTCGAGCTGCGCGACGGCGACAAGGGCCGTTACCTGGGCAAGGGCGTCGAGAAGGCGGTCGCGGCCGTCAACGACGAGATCGCCCCCGAGCTCATCGGGTACGACGCCGAGGAGCAGCGCATCATCGACCAGGCCCTCCTGGACCTGGACGGCACGCCGAACAAGGGCAAGCTGGGCGCCAACGCGATCCTGGGCGTGTCGCTCGCCGTCGCGAAGGCCGCCGCCAAGAGCTCGGGCCTGGACCTGTTCCGCTACGTGGGCGGCCCGAACGCGCACGTCCTGCCCGTGCCGATGATGAACATCCTGAACGGCGGGTCCCACGCGGACTCGAACGTGGACATCCAGGAGTTCATGGTCGCCCCGATCGGCGCCCCGACGTTCCGCGAGGCGCTGCGCACCGGCACCGAGGTGTACCACTCGCTGAAGTCCGTGCTGAAGGAGAAGGGCCTGGGCACCGGCCTGGGCGACGAGGGCGGCTTCGCGCCGAACCTCGGCAGCAACCGTGAGGCGCTCGACCTGATCCTCGTCGCCATCGAGCGCGCGGGCCTCAAGCCGGGCACCGACGTGGGCCTCGCGCTCGACGTCGCCTCGACCGAGTTCTTCTCGGACGGCGTGTACGCCTTCGAGGGCGGCAAGAAGACGCCGGACGAGATGATCGCGTACTACGAGCAGCTCGTGGCCGACTACCCGCTGGTCTCGATCGAGGACCCGCTGTCCGAGGACGAGTGGGACTCCTGGTCCGCCCTCATGGGCAAGGTCGGCGACAAGGTGCAGATCGTGGGCGACGACCTGTTCGTCACCAACCCGGAGCGCCTCGCCAAGGGCATCGAGCTCAAGTCGGCGAACTCGCTGCTGGTCAAGCTCAACCAGATCGGCACGCTCACCGAGACGCTCGACGCCGTGACGCTGGCCCAGCGCAACGGCTTCACCACGATGACCTCGCACCGCTCCGGCGAGACCGAGGACACCACCATCGCGGACCTGTCCGTGGCGACGAACGCCGGCCAGATCAAGACCGGTGCCCCCGCCCGTGGCGAGCGCATCAACAAGTACAACCAGCTCCTGCGCATCGAAGAGGCGCTCGACGAGGCCGGCACCTACGCCGGTCGGTCGGCGTTCCCGCGCTTCCAGGGCTGATCACGGCCTGATCCGGGCCTGGTCCAGGCCTGACGGCGCCGGTCGAGGGGGCCTCAACCGTTCGACCGGCGCCCGTGCGGCAGCACCGCACCGAGCTGTCAGACACGTCCCGGCGTGTCTGGCAGCTTTCGCGTTCCACGAGGTCGACACACGGCGCGCCGGAGGTAATGCCGGTACAAAGGCCTGGCGAATCGGCACAATCGACCCATGCCTTCCTCACGTCGCCCGGCGCGGCCCTCGGGTTCGGCGCGCGGCTCGGGTGCGCGCCCCTCGTCGACGCCCCGCACCGGTGCGGGCGCCTCCGGCGCGAAGGCCGGCAAGGGGACGACACCGGCGAAGGGCCGGGCGTCGGCCAAGAAGCCGTCCGGGCCGGCGGACAAGGGGGCCAAGGGCTCCGCTGCCAAGGGCTCCACCGCCAAGGGCTCCACCGCCAAGGGCACGAAGGACGCCAAGGGCTCGAAGGCGGCCGCGTCGACCGCACGCAAGCCTGCCGCGCCGTCGACGTCGTCCGGCCGTCGCGCTGCCGCGCCCCGGACTGCTCCGGGACGGCCGGCCGCACGCTCGGCCGGGGCCCCCGCACGCGGTGCGCGCCCGACGTCGGGCAGCGGGGCGAAGCGGCCGGCGCAGCCGCGTCGCCGGAGCACGGCCACCGGCAGCGTCGCGCCGCCCGCCCGCCCGGCACGCGCGGACCGCAAGCGCGGCAGCTACGGGCTGGTGGTGCCCGAGGTGCTCACGGTCCGCGCCATGGTGCTGTCCGTGGTGGTGCTCCTCGCGGTGGTGCTGCTGCTCCCGACGGTGCGCGCGGTCATCACGCAGCAGGCCGAGCTGCGCGACCTGCGCTCCGAGCTGAGCCAGCAGCAGGACCAGAAGGCCCAGCTCGAGACCGAGCTGGCGCGCTGGGACGACCGGTCGTACGTGATCGAGCAGGCGCGCTCGCGCCTGCGGTTCGTCATGCCGGGGGACAAGGTGTGGCGCCCGCTGGACACCGACTCGGTCGAGCAGGAGGAGCCGCAGCCCGGTGTCGTCGAGCCGTCGCCGGGGGCGTCCGAGGACGCGGACGTCCCCTGGTACACGAACGTGTGGGACTCGGTGCGGATCGCGGACGGCGAGTAGGCGGCGCGGCGTGCGGTGCGTCACGGCGCGCCGGCGCCGCCCGCCGCCGGTCGCGCGCTGGGAGACAATGGGGCGGTGAACACCGCGACTGAGACCGTGTCCGACGACGACCTGCGGGTCCTGGCCGAGCAGCTCGGCCGCGAACCGCGCGGCGTCGTGGGGATCGCGGCGCGCTGCGTGTGCGGCCGTCCGACGGTGGCGCGCACCGCGCCCCGCCTGCCCGACGGCACCCCGTTCCCGACCGTCTTCTACCTGACGCACCCCGGTGCGGTCGCCGCCGCCTCGACCCTGGAGGCGAACGGCGTCATGAAGGAGATGACGGCGCGGCTCGAGACCGACGAGGACCTCGCCGCCGCCTACCGCAAGGCGCACGAGCACTACCTGGCGCAGCGCGAGGCCATCGGGCACGTCGACGAGATCGACGGCATCTCCGCGGGCGGCATGCCGACCCGCGTCAAGTGCCTGCACGTCCTGTTCGCGCACGCGCTCGCCGCCGGCCCGGGTGTGAACCCGCTCGGCGACGAGGCGCTGGCGCTGGCCCGGGACACGTGGCGCCCGGACCGCTGCACCTGCTGAGGCGCCAGCCGGCCGCCGCCCGGGAGTGAGGTTTCTCGCGAACCGGCACGTCCGGTGCCCAGCGGCAGGTGTGCCTGGGAGAATCCTCGCGTGACTTCCTCTCGCGTGGCCGCGATCGACTGCGGCACCAACTCGATCCGCCTGCTGGTCGCGGACGTCGACGCCGCCGGAAACCTCACGGAGCTCGACCGCCGCATGGAGGTGGTGCGGCTCGGCCAGGGCGTGGACCGCACCGGCGAGCTCGCGCCGGAGGCCCTCGAACGGACCCTCGCGGCGACCCGCGACTACGCGGCGGCGATCGACGCCGCCGGGGCGGAGCGCGTGCGCTTCGTGGCCACGTCGGCCACCCGGGACGCGCGCAACCGGGACGCCTTCTTCGACGGCGTCCGCGCCGCGCTCGGCGTCGACGTCGAGGTGATCAGCGGGCACGAGGAGGCGCAGCTGTCGTTCCGCGGCGCCACCGGCGCCGCCGCGGCGGCGCACGCCGGGCCCTTCCTCGTGGTCGACCTGGGCGGGGGCTCCACCGAGCTGGTGCTCGGCACGAGCGAGGTCGACGCGAGCATCTCGATGGACATCGGCTCGGTGCGGATGACGGAACGCCACCTGCACACCGACCCGCCGTCCGCGGCCGAGATCGAGGCCGCCCGCGCCGACGTCCGGGCCCACCTGGACGACGCCGCCCGCGTGGTCCCGCTCGGGCGGACCGCCACCCTGGTGGGTCTGGCCGGCTCGATCACCACCGTCACCGCGCACGCCCTGGGCCTGACCGAGTACCAGCGGGAGCGGGTGAACCAGGCGGAGCTGCCGGTCGAGACGGTGCTGGCGTCCTGCGCCGCGCTGCTGGCGGCGCCGCGCGCCGAGCGGACGGCGATGGGCTTCCTGCACCCGGGCCGGGTCGACGTGATCGCGGCCGGGGCGCTCGTGTGGTCCGAGGTGATCCAGCGCGTCGTGGCCGACGTCCGGGCCGCGGGCGGGTCGCTGACCCACGTGGTCACCAGCGAGCACGACATCCTGGACGGGATCGCTCTGGCGATGGGCTGACCACTTCCCGACATTCTTCACCGATGGATTTCCGGTTGTCGGGAACTCCCGTCCCAGGTGGTCCGTTGACCGGGCACGATACGCAGCGAAGCGGCGTGGTGGGCGTCACGCTCCCGCCGCTCTTTGCCATGTGAAGAAACACGCTTAGGGCGCGGTACCCTGGGAATCATGCCTCAGAACGACCTGACCTCGGTCAGCCATGCTTCCGACCCGGTGACGCCGCGTCCGCGGAAGGTGCCGCGCATCGTGGTGCTCGGCGGCGGGTCCGTCGGCCTCTACGTGGCGCGCCGCCTGCGAAAGAAGCTGAAGAAGCGGGAAGCGGCCATCGTCGTCGTCGACCCGCGCCCGTACATGACGTACGCACCCTTCCTGCCCGAGGCGGGTGCGGGCTCCATCGACGCCCGCGACGTCGTCGCGCCGCACCGGAAGGCCCTCAAGGGCATCGACGTGCTCCAGGGCAAGGTCACCACGATCGAGCACGGGCGCAAGGCCGTGAAGATCCAGCCCGAGGAGGGCGACGAGTACGAGGTGACGTACGACCAGCTGGTCGTCGGCCTCGGCTCGGTCTCGCGCACGCTGCCCATCCCGGGTCTCGCGGAGGCCGCGATCGGGTTCAAGAACGTGGAAGAGGCCATCGCGGTCCGTAACCACGTCATCAACCGCATGGACGTCGCGTCCTCGACGTGGGACGCCGACCTGCGCCGGCGCATGCTCACGTTCACCTTCGTGGGCGGCGGGTTCGCCGGCATCGAGGCGCTCGCCGAGATCGAGGACATGGCGCGCTACGCGACGCGCCAGTACAACACGATCGAGCCGTCCGACCTGCGGTTCGTCATGATCGAGGGCGCCGGGCGCATCCTGCCCGAGGTCACGGAGCCGATGGGCGAGTACGCCCTCGCCGAGCTGAAGAAGCGCGGCATCGAGTTCCACCTCAACACCTTCCTCTCGTCCTGCGTGGACGGGCACGTCGTCACCTCGACCGGCGTCGAGTTCGACACCGAGACCATCGTGTGGACCGCGGGCGTCAAGGCGAACCCGGTCATCAAGGAGGCCTCGGACCTCCCGTTCGACAAGCTGGGCCGTGTCATCGTGCTCCCCACGCTGCAGGTCGCCACGGAGGACGGCGAGATCGTCGACGGCGCCTGGGCCGCGGGCGACTGCGCCGCCGTGCCGGACGTGCTCAACCCCGGCAAGTTCTGCCCGCCGAACGCGCAGCACGCGATCCGCGAGGCCGTGCGCCTGGCCGACAACATCGTGGCGCTCTACAAGGACAAGCCCGCCGTCGAGTACAACCACAAGAACGTCGGTGTGGTCGCCTCGCTGGGTCTGTACAAGGGTGTCGCCGAGCTGTTCGGCTTCATCAAGCTGCGCGGCTTCCCGGCCTGGGTGGCGCACCGCGGCTACCACGTCATGGCGATGCCGACCGGCAACCGCAAGGCGCGCATCCTGGTCGGCTGGATCGGCCAGTTCCTGATGGGCCGCGAGCTCGTCTCGCTCGGTTCGCTGCACGACCCGCGGCAGGAGTTCCGCAACGCGTCGGTGCCGCCGAAGCCCGTGGGCGAGAAGGTCGAGCAGACGGCCGAGTCGTCCGCCGCGCGCGCGGAGTCGGGCTCCAAGGCCTGACCCGCCGCCCGTCCCGGCTCGTCCCAGGGCAGGCACCGAGCCCCCGGCTCCCCGCTGTCAGAAGCTCTTTGCGGCTGTCAGACGCACAGGTCACTCCGGTGACCTGCACGTCTGACGGGTCCGCGAGGTTCTGACAGGTCGGAGCCGGGGGCTCCGTCGTCGGGTGCCGCTCGGTAGTCTCTGGGGTGCGCCCCCATAGCCCAACTGGCAGAGGCAGCCGGCTTAAACCCGGCCCAGTCCCGGTTCGAACCCGGGTGGGGGCACGATCAGGCTGAGCCCTGGCCTCAGGGGGTGCCGGCGAGGAGCTCCGCGAGGTGGCGGCCCGTCAGCGACGCCTCCTGGCGCGCCAGGTCCGCCGGCGTCCCCTCGAAGACGACGCGACCGCCGTCGTGCCCGCCGCCCGGGCCCATGTCGATCACCCAGTCGGCCCGAGCGACGACCGACAGGTTGTGCTCCACGACGATCACGGACCGGCCGGAGTCGACGAGGCGGTCGAGCAGGCCGCCCAGGTTGTCGACGTCCTGCATGTGCAGGCCGGCGGTGGGCTCGTCGAGCACGAACGTCGGGGTGTCGCCGCCCATCTCGATGGCCAGCTTGAGGCGCTGCCGTTCGCCGCCCGACAGGGTGTTGAGGTGCTGGCCGAGGGAGATGTAGTCCAGCCCGACGTCGGACAGGCGGGACAGCATCGGGAGCACCGTCTTCTCGGTGAAGAAGTCCAACGCCTCCTCGACGGACATGGCGAGCGCGTCGGCGATGTTCTTGCCGCGCAGCGTGTAGCCGAGCACCTCGTCGGTGAACCGCTTGCCGCCGCACGCCTCGCACACGCTGGCGACGCCCGCCATGAAGGCGAGGTCCGTGTAGATGAGGCCCACGCCCTTGCACTCCGGGCACGCGCCCGCCGAGTTGGCGCTGAACAGCGCGGGCTTGACCCCGTTCGCGCGGGCGTACTGCTTGCGGATGGGTTCGAGAATCCCGGTGTAGGTCGCGGGGTTGGACCGCCGGGACCCGCGGATCACCGTCTGGTCGACGAAGGTGACGCCGTCGCGCGGCAGGCAGCCGTGGATGAGCGAGCTCTTGCCGGAGCCGGCCACGCCCGTCACCGCCACCAGGACGCCGAGCGGCACGTCCACCGAGACGTCCTGGAGGTTGTGCAGGTTCGCGTGCTCGATCCGCAGGAAGCCGGTGGGGGTGCGGGGCGTGGGCCGGAGCGTCACCGCCTGGTCCAGGTGCTTGCCGGTCGCGGTGCCGGACGTGCGCAGCCCCGCGATGTCGCCCTGGTAGACGACCGTGCCGCCGTGGGTGCCGGCGCCCGGGCCCATGTCGACGAGGTGGTCGGCCGCCGCCATGACCTCGGGCTTGTGCTCCACGACGAGCACCGTGTTGCCCTTGTCGCGCAGCCGCTGGAGCAGGGCGTTCATCTGCCGCACGTCGTGCGGGTGCAGCCCGATGGTCGGTTCGTCGAACACATAGGTCAGGTCCGTCAGCGCCGAGCCCATGTGCCGCACCATCTTGGTCCGCTGCGCCTCCCCGCCGGAGAGCGACGACGACTCCCGGTCCAGCGACAGGTACCCGAGCCCGATCTGCTCGAACGTGGCGAGCAGGTCGTTGAGCCCGTCCAGGATGGGCTGGACCTGCGGGTCCGCGAGGTCGCGCACGAGCTCGGCCAGGTCGGTGAGCTGCATCGCGGCGGCCTCGCCGATGTGCTTGCCCTTGACCAGCGACGACCGTGCCCGGTCGTTGAGGCGGGTGCCGCCGCACTCGGGGCACGACGTGAAGGTGGCGAGCCGGTCGATGGCCGCGCGCATCGCGCCCTTCATCGACTCGACGTCCTTGACCAGGTAGAGCCGCGTGATCTTCGGGACCAGCGACTCGTACGTCACGTTGATGCCGCCCGAGACGATCTTGCGCTCGTCGCCGTGCATCAGGTCGTGCCACTCGGTGTCGGTGTAGTCCTTCAGCGGCTTGTCGACGTCGAAGAAGCCGGAGTCCGCGTAGACCTTCCAGTACCAGGTGCCGACCCCGAAGTTGGGGAACGTGATGGCCCCCTCCTTCAGCGACTTGCTGCGGTCTACCAGGGCCTCCGTGTCGATCGCGGAGACGCGGCCGAGGCCCTCGCAGCCGGCGCACATGCCCTGGGGGTCGTTGAAGGAGAAGAGGTTGGAGCCGCCGACGTACGGCTCACCGAGCCGCGACCAGATGACGCGCAGCATCGTGTAGGCGTCGGTGGCCGTGCCGACGGTCGAGCGCGCGTTGGCGCCCATCGGCTCCTGGTCCACGACGATCGCCGCGGACAGGTTCGACAGCGTGTCGACGTCGGGCCGCGGGCGTGAGGGCATGAAGCCCTGGAGGAACGCCGAGTACGTCTCGTCGATCAGCCGGCGCGACTCCGCGGCGACGGTGCCGAACACGAGCGAGCTCTTGCCCGACCCGGAGACCCCGGTGAAGACCGTGAGCTTGCGCTTGGGGATGTCGATCGAAACGCCCTGCAGGTTGTTCTCGCGGGCTCCGCGCACCTCGATAGATCCGAACACCACTGTCCTCTCCTGGTCGGTGGTCCCATGGTGCCAGGAGCCACTGACACGCACCCGGCCTCGGGGTCACGCCGTTACGCCAGCAGCAGACGGCGGAACGACCCGGCATGTCGGTGGGGTTGGGTAGCGTGACGGGTACCAACGGCGGGAGCGGGCACATGGCGATGATCTCGACAGCTACTGCGGGCCCCGGTGGGCCCGGCACCACGAGCGACCGCGCGCCGGGCGCGCGGTCCGGCACCCTGGAGCACACGCGCGAGCCGCTGCTGCGCGACCTCGTGGGCGGCATCCTGCGCCGCGCACGGCGGGAGCAGCGCCGCACCCTGGCGGACGTCGCCACGGACGCCCGGGTCTCGACCGCCTACCTGTCCGAGGTGGAACGGGGACGCAAGGAGGCCTCCTCCGAGGTGCTCGCCGCGGTGTGCGAGGCGCTCGGCATGCGGCTCGTCGACCTCGTCGAGCGCGCGTGGGCCGATCTCGCGATCGCGCTCGCGGCCCAGGAGGAGGGTCGGCGGGTCCGCGTCCTGTCGTCCGCGGCCCGCCGTTCGGCCGGCTTCTCGTCGTCGCGGCACCCGTTGCAGGCCGCGCAGCCGGCGCCGGCCGGCACCTCCGCCGTCGGACGGCGCGGGGAGGCCGTGCTGCTGGCGGCGTGAGCCGCCGGGGTCCAGGACGGCGCCGGTGCCCGCCGGGCCGTCAGAGTCCCGCGCGCCGCTTCCCGCCCGGGCGCACGTCGTGCACCCGGTCCACGACCTTGTCGATCATGCCGTAGGCCAGGGCCTGCTCCGCGGTGAACCAGCGGTCGCGCTCGGAGTCCGCCGCGACCGTCTCCACCGGCTGGCCGGTGTGCTCGGCCTGCAGCCGCGTGACCACGTCCTTGACGTGCCGGATGTTCTCGGCCTGGACCACCACGTCCGTCGTCGTACCGCCCGCCCCGCCCGCGGGCTGGTGCATCATGATCCGCGCGTGCGGCAGCGCGTACCGCTTGCCGGCCGTGCCGGCGGCGAGCAGGAACTGCCCCATGCCGCCCGCGAACCCGACCGCCACGGTGGAGACGGCGTTCGGCAGCAGCTTCATCGTGTCGTGCACGGCGAGGCCCGCGCTCATGGAGCCGCCGGGGGAGTTGAGGTAGAGGCTGATGTCGGCGGCGGGGTCCTCCGCCGAGAGCAGCAGGAGCTGCGAGGTCACGCGGTTGGCGACGGCGTCGTCGATCTCGCTGCCGATCAGCACGATCCGCTGGTGCAGCAGCCGCGTGGCGAGATGGTCGTCGAGGGGCTGGGTCTGGATGGTCTCGGTCATGGCTCCACGATCGTCCGAACCGGGCCACCCGGACAGCCGTCTCTGCCCGCCGCAGATCTGCTCATGGCAGAGGCCGCCGCGTCCGCGTCGGGTCAGAGCGGGTTGCCCTGCGGGTCGATCGTCGGGAAGGCGTCGAAGTGGACCTCGAAGGGGATCATCCCGAGACCCTCCTCCTGCCCGCTGAGCGGTTCGATGTGCTCGGCCGAGAAGCGTTCCCAGGCCTGCACGATCGCTTCCATCTGCTCCGGCGTGGCCCACTTGTTGGCGGAGAAGAACGTGGTGGTCCCGAGCCACTTCTCCAGGGTCTCCTCGTCCGCGCCCTGGCCGGCGCGGACGAAGGCCATCACGCGCTCGTGGCGCAGGCGCAGGAACTCGATGTTGACTGCTTCGGCGGTCTGCCGGGCGGCAGGGGAGTCCTTGCCCGCGGAGGAGATGCTGAACCCGCCCGGGGTGCGTTCCCACCAGCGTTCCCGCGCGGTGCCCTTGCCCTCGACCTCACGGACGAGGCCGTGCTTGGCGAGCTGGCGCAGGTGGTAGCTCGTCGACCCGCTGGACTCGCCGACGATCTCGCCGAGCTTGCTGGCGGTGAGCGGACCATGGCTCGGCAGCAGGTCGAGGATGCGGATGCGGAGCGGGTGCGAGAGAGCGCGCAGCGCCGCAGGGCCCAGCTCCGCCGGTGGTCCTGCGGGCCTGGGCGTCGCGGGGGACTCGGCCGCGGGCGTCGCGGGGGACTCGGCCGCGGGTGACGCGGGGGACTCCGCCGCGGGTGACGCGGGGGAGCCGCCGCCCCCGTCCGCCTCGTGCCCCGGGGAGTCCTCACGCGCAGTCGCCATAGGCAGGACGTTACCCACTGGGCGGCGGGTTCAGCGCAGCGCGAGCGGGTGGCGCGCCGCCGCGTTGTCGCGGGCGTGCTCGGCCTGGGCGCGCTGCCGGTCGGCGCGCTCCGCCTCGCGGCGCAGGACTTCGGTGCGGCGGGCCTCCCGCTCGGCAGCCGGTGCCACCGGCTGCCGGCCGGCGGCGGTCGCGACGGTGCGCGGCGCGAGGAAGTGGTTGACCTGGGGGACGGCGGTGGGTGCGAAGGCGCTCATCGGTGCATCTCCTGGCTCGGGGTGGGCTAGCTCGTGTGCCCAACCCTACGCATGCCAACACACCTTTGCAAGGGTTTCTTTGCAACCAGGTCTTTGGAAGTGGCGCCTCACTCCTCGGGGTCGCGTCGGAACGCGTCCAGGTCGTGGTTCAGGCGCTCCAGCAGCTCGGCGAGCAGGGACCGCTCGAAGGGGGACCAGTCGGTCAGGATCTGGTCGTACATCGCGCTGCGCCGGACGCGCTCGCGCTCCAGCTGGGCCCTGCCGGACTCCGTCGCCTCGACCAGGACTGCCCGCCCGTCGAGCGGATCCTTGCTGCGCCGCGCGAACCCGGCCTTCTCCAGGCTGACCACCTGGCGGGTCACGGTCGACGCGTCGAGGCCCTGGCGGGCGGCGAGCGCGTTGATGCCGAGCGGGCCCTCGGTGCTCAGGACCTGGAGCAGCAGGTAGCCCGACCGTTCGAGCGCGGGGGTGTGGCCGGCGCGGATGGCGCCCGTGCGTTCTGCCCGGCGCAGCAGGAGCGCGAGCTGGAGCTCGACGCGTGACAACGGGGCCTCGCCGGGGTGGTCGTCACCGGCGGTCTCTTCCGTCTCCCTCGACATAGGTGTAGCCTACAGGCATATACCTGTGTGATACAGATAAATCCTGAGGAGGCCGCGTGGCCAGCGCGCGCAACGAACCGAACAAGACAGCCATCTACGCCACCGCGCTCACCGCGTTCTTCGCGATCGCCGGCATCGCCGTCGTCGACCCGATCCTGCCCGTCATCGGCGCGGAGATCGGCGCCACCACCTGGGAGATCGAGCTCCTGTTCACCGCGTACATCGCGGTCATGGCCATCGGCATGATCCCCGCCGTGATGGCCACGGGGAAGTTCGGGTACAAGAAGATCCTGGCGACCGGCGTCACGCTCGTCGCCATCGCCGCCGTGCTGGCGGCCCTGAGTGGCAACATCGTCCAGCTCGCGGTGCTCCGCGGCGTCTGGGGCCTCGGCAACGCGATGTTCTTCGCCACCGCCATGGTGCTGCTCGTCGCCCTCGCCAAGGACCGCGAGTGGGTGGTCGGCCTGTTCGAGACCTGCGTGGGGCTCGGCTTCGCCGTCGGGCCGCTGATCGGCGGGCTGCTCGGGCACATCAGCTGGCGCGTGCCGTTCTTCGTCTGCGGCCTGCTCATGGTCGTCGCCCTCCTGGTTTCCGCCACCCGCCTCAAGGACCCGGCCGAGAAGCCCGCGCCGCTCAAGCTCGGGCAGGTCTTCGGGCTGTTCCGCAAGCCGGGCTTCCTGGCGCTCGCGATCGTGACGGCCGCCTACAACTTCGTGTTCTTCGTGGTGCTCGGCTACGTGCCGGTGTTCCTCGGCCTCGACGTCGTGCCGCTCGGCCTGGTGTTCACCGCCTGGGGCATCGGCGTGGCCGTCGGCATCCTCGCGGTGGGCCACAAGCTCGCGCACCGGATCGGGTTCGTGCAGACGCTCGGTGTGGCCGTCGCGGGCGTGCTGGTGTGCGTGGCGCTGCTCGCGATCGGCGTCGGCACCGCGGGCTCCATCGTCGTGACCGTCGTGGCCGGTGTGTTCATGGGTATCGCCAACGCGAACCTCACCGACCTGTCGCTCGCGCTCGGCGACCCGGACCGCCGGGTGACGACCGGCGCGTTCAACCTCGTGCGCTGGGGCTTCGCCGCCCCCGCCCCGGTCGTGGCCGGCCTGCTCGCCGAGGGCGTCAGCCCCTCGTCGCCGTTCTGGGTGGCGTCCGGGGTGCTGCTCGTCGGCGTCATCGTCTTCCTGGTGACGGCGCACCTCATGGCCCGGCCGATCGGGGAGCGCGTGCTCTGGCAGCGCTGGAACAAGGCGGCGAAGGTGGCCGAGCACACGCCCGAGGAGGCCATGTCCGAGCTGTGACACGGAGCCCTGGCCCGTCGTGCAGACGGGCCAGGGCGCGCGGTACGGGACGGAATTCGAGCGGCTGTCAATGTCCGCGACCGCTTGCAGGCGGTCCGGCGTACTGCCCTACTCTGTGACTTCGGTCTGATTTCACCCCGTTGGTCCCGCCGGGTCACGACGGCGGCGTCGTGCCGTATGCCCGATCCTCGCCCGCACCGTGGAGTCCTCGTGTTCCGTCTCGCCCGGCTGTCCCTTGCGAACCGAGCCGTCGTAGCACTGGTGACCATCGCGATAGCGGTGTTCGGGGTGCTGAGCATGACCTCCCTGAAGCAGGAGCTCATCCCGTCGCTCCAGCTCCCGACGGGCATCGTGAGCGCGCAGTACCCGGGCTCCTCGCCCGAGGTCGTGGAGGAGCAGGTCACCGACGTGATCGAGGAGGCCATCGCCTCGGTCGACGGGGTCGCGTCGGTGCGTTCGACGGCGTCCACCGGCATCTCGCTGACCACGATCGAGTTCACCTACGGCACCGACATGGAGTCGGCCACCCAGCGCCTGCAGAGCGCCGTCGCCGGGGTGCAGCCGACCTTGCCCGAGGACGTCGAGCCGCAGGTCACGACCGGCTCCGTCGACGACGTGCCCGTGGTCCAGATGGCGGTGTCCGGCGACAAGAGCCCCAACGCCCTCGCCTCCACCGTCGAGGACGTCGTGGTACCGGCGCTCAAGGAGGTCGACGGCGTCCGCTCCGTGGCCGTCACCGGGCAGAGCGAGACCGAGGTCCGCATCCTGCCGGACCAGGACAAGCTCGCCGCGGCCGGCCTCACGACCGAGGACCTGGCCACCGTGCTGCAGGACAACGGCGTGGTCATCCCGGCCGGGGAGATCACGGAGGGCGGCCGCGCGTGGTCGGTCCAGCTCGGCAAGCCGGTCGACATGGTCGATCAGCTCAAGCAGCTCCCCGTGCTCCCCGGCGGCGCAGCGGCGGGCGGTACCGCGGCCGGTGGCACCGGAGCTGCCGAGGGCGCGACGCCGGACGCGGCGGCCGGCGGGCTGCCGGCCGAGCCGGCCGCACCCGTGGAGCTCGGCCAGGTCGCGTCCGTGGAGCTCAAGCCGGTCGAGGCGACGTCCTACTCCCGGCTCGACGGCTCGCCGTCCCTCGGCCTGGCCATCACGAAGACGCCGGAGGCCAACACGGTCGAGGTGTCCCACGCGATCGAGGACGCGCTCGCCGAGCCCGAGGTCGCGGACACGCTGACCGAGCGCGCCATCGCGACGGCGGTCGTCTTCGACCAGGCCCCGTTCATCGAGGACTCGATCCACGGCCTGGCCACCGAGGGCGGGCTCGGCCTGCTGTTCGCCGTGCTCGTCATCCTCGTCTTCCTGATGTCGATGCGGTCGACGCTCGTGTCCGCGATCTCCATCCCGCTGTCGCTCGCGGTGACGTTCATCGCGATGGACGCGGGCGGCTACACGCTGAACATCCTCACGCTCGGCGCGCTGACCATCTCGATCGGCCGCGTGGTCGACGACGCGATCGTGGTGATCGAGAACATCAAGCGGCACATGTCGTACGGCGAGGAGCGGGGGCCGGCCATCCTCGCGGCGGTGCGCGAGGTCGGCGGGGCGATCGCCGCCTCCACCATCTGCACCGTCGCCGTGTTCCTGCCGATCGCGCTGGTCGGCGGCATGGTGGGCGAGCTGTTCCGGCCGTTCGCGCTGACCGTCTCGATCGCGATGCTGGCCTCGCTCGTCGTGGCCCTGACGATCGTGCCGGTGCTG
Organism: Promicromonospora sp. NPDC059942; assembly: GCF_042731755.1. Classification (NCBI taxonomy): domain Bacteria; kingdom Bacillati; phylum Actinomycetota; class Actinomycetes; order Micrococcales; family Promicromonosporaceae; genus Promicromonospora; species Promicromonospora sp. NPDC059942. Next base: position 360,841 of record NZ_JBHWLR010000006.1, on the reverse strand, counting down.
GCCTACTGGTTCATCCGGCCGCCGAAGAAGGCGCGCCGGGGCGGGGCGGTCGACCGCGAGGCGGCCGAGGAGAAGGAGAGCCGGGGGATCTGGCAGCGCATCTACGTGCCGACCCTGAACGGCGCGCTGCGGCTGCCCGCCCTCACGATCGGCGTGGCCGTGGCGATCCTCGGCGGGACTGCCGCCCTGGTGCCGAACATGGAGACGAGCTTCCTCGGCGACAGCGGTCAGGACACCGTGACCGTCACCCAGCACTACGCGCCCGGCACCTCGCTCAAGGGCCAGGACGAGGCGGCGCAGCAGGTCGAGGCCGCGCTCGCGGGCGTGGACGCCGTCGACAGCGTGCAGGCCACGGTCGGCAGCGGAGGCGACATGTCGATGGCCGCGTTCGGCGGGGCGAGCGCCGGGCTCAAGGCCAGCTTCGCGATCACCCTCGACGAGGACGCTGACGGCGAGCAGGCCGCCAGGGACATCCGCGCCGCCGTCGTGGACCTGACCGAGGCGCCCGCGACCGAGGTCTCCGTGTCCGCGGGCGACTCCGTGGGTACGTCCTCGATCGATCTCGTCGTCCGTGCCCGCGACGTCGAGACGCTGACGGCGGCCACGAACCAGCTCCAGGAGGCCATGGGCGGCCTGAAGGGCTCCGCCGAGGTGAGCAACGACCTGGCCGCCGCCCAGGAGATCGTCGAGGTGACTGTCGACCGCAAGGCCGCGGCACAGTTCGGGCTCACCGAGACGCAGGTCTCCGGGATCGCCTCGGCGGCCCTGGCGGGCGCGCGGGACGTCGGCGAGCTGCAGACCGCCGAGGGGCCGGTGGGCGTCACCCTGTCCGCCGGCGCCGTCCCGGCGACGATGGCCGAGATCGGCGAGATCCCCGTCCCGACCGCGGCCGGCGCCGTCCCCCTGAGCGACGTGGCCGAGGTGAAGATCGCCAGCTCGCCCACGTCGATCACGCGGATCGACGGCGAGCGGTCGGCCACCGTCTCCGTGACGCCCGCCGGCGACGACCTCGGCGCGGCCACCGACGAGGTCGACGCGGAGATCGCGGCGATCGACCTGCCCGCCGGGGCGACGGTGACCGTGGGCGGCGCGGCCGCCGACCAGGCCGAGGCGTTCAGCGACCTGGGCCTGGCGCTGGTGGCGGCGATCGCCCTCGTGTTCGTGGTCATGGTGGCGACGTTCCGGAGCCTGGCGCAGCCGTTCATCCTGCTGGTGTCCGTCCCGTTCGCCGCGGTGGGCGCCCTGGTCGCGCTGGTGGCGACGAACACCCCGCTGGGGGTGCCGGCCCTGATCGGCACGCTGCTGCTGGTGGGCATCGTGGTGTCGAACGCGATCGTGCTCATCGACCTCATCAACCAGTACCGCGTGCGCGGCATGGGGCTCGACGAGGCCGTGCGCGAGGGCGCCCGCAAGCGGCTGCGGCCGATCGTCATGACGGCCCTGGCCACGGTCTTCGCGCTCACCCCCATGGGGATCGGCGTGACCGGCGGCGGCGCGTTCATCTCGCAGCCGCTCGCGCTGGTCGTGATCGGCGGCCTGGTGTCCTCGACGCTGCTGACGCTCTACGTGGTGCCCGTGATCTACACGCTCTTCGAGCGCCGGGCGGAGCGGCGGCGGGCGGCCGACGAGGCCGCCGGAAGGGTCCGCCGTCCGCTGACGGGTGCGCTGGTGAGCGTCGCGACCGGGGCGCTCCGGGCCGTCGGGCGGTCGGCAGGAGCACGGCCGGTGCCGGGTGGTGCCGTGCCCGGCGGCGCCGTCGCCGGCGGAGCGGCCGCGCAGGGCTGGCCCCCGGTCGGGGCGGCGTCCCCCGCTCAGCCCCCGGTCCAGCGCGCGGCGCACCACGAGGGGCCCCGCCACGGGGGAGCCGACCCGTACGCCCGGCAGGCACAGGTGCCGCCGGCCTGGCCGGACCAGGCGGTGCCGGTCCCGACGTCGGCCCCGGCGCAGGAGCTGCCGCCGGCCTCGCCGCCGGTGCACCGACGGCCGCCTGCCCAGCAGCCGGTTCCGCCGCAGTTCGCGCCGCAGCAGCGTGCCGCGCAGCAGGGCGCCCCGCGTGAACGCGCCGCGCAGGAGCCGCACTACTCGGCGCGGCAGCCGGCACCGCAGCAGGGTTCGCCGTACGCGCCGCAGCAGACGGCGTCACGACAGGCCTCGCCGTACGCGCCGCAGCAGTTCGCCCCGCGACCGGCACCGCAGCAGCCGGCACCGCCCCAGCCGGTACGGCAGCAGGCGCAGCACCGGTCGGGTCCGCAGCATGCGGCGTCGCAGTACGTGCCGCAGTTCGCGCCGGAGCAGCGTGCGCCGGAGCAGCGTGCGCCCGAGAGCCCGCAGCAGCAGCCCTACGCCCCGCAGCGGCAGCCGGCGTCGCACGCCGAGCTGCCCCAGCGTCGTCAGGACCCCGAACCGCAGCCGGAGCGCCGGCAGCAGCAGCCGCCGATGTGGCCGCACCCGCTCGACCCGATGGACTGACGGCGCGGCGGCGCGGCCACCGTTCGCCGAGGGAAGGCGAGCGGGCCCGGAAACACGTGCTCCCCGAGCCGTGCTGCCACCGGTAGACAGTGTCTACCCGGAGCAACACGACTCGGGGAGCAAGAGCTCTCCCGCGGGGAGCGCCCGCGGGCCGAGGCTGCTACGCGTCCTGCAGCTTCAGCCGCGCCGACGCGCCGGCCAGCACGAGCACCGTGTAGCCGGCGAGCACGCCGATGCCCACCCACGGGTCGAGGACGTCGGGGAACGCACCCGCGTTCGGCGTGATCTGCGCACCCGCCACGCTCGGCAGCAGCTTGTTCACCACGCCGACCCACTCGAGCTGGGCCGCGGCGAACGTCGCGACCTGGAAGATCGTGGGGATCACCAGGAAGATCGCGACCACGGTGAAGATCGCGCCCGCCGTGTGCCGCAGCAGCGCGCCGAGCGCCAGGGCGAACACGGCCACGAGCGTCACGTAGAGCACGGTGCCGCCCAACGCGCGCACCTGGCCGCTGTCGCCGAAGTCGACGGTGGCGTCGTTGGGGTTCAGGAGCGGGTAGGTGACGAGCCAGCTCAGCGCCAGCGACACGGTGGTGAGCACCGCCGTCACCAGGATGAGCACCACGGCCTTGCCGAAGAAGGCCGGGAGCCGGGCGGGCACCGCCGCGAACGTGGACCGGATCATGCCGGTGGAGTACTCACCGGTGATCATCAGGGCGCCGAGCACCGCGACCACGAGGGCCGCCATCTCGTAGCCCGCGGCCACGACCGCGGGCCCGCCGAGCATGCCGCTCATCGCGGCCTGGTCCTCGGGCGAGGCGCCCTCCATCTCGTTGCCGAAGAGCTGCACCACGAACGCCAGCAGCAGCGCGAAGCCGACCATCACCACGACGGTCGCCCCGAGCGTCCACCACGTCGAGCGCAGCGTCCACAGCTTGATCCACTCCGAGCGCAGCACGCGCCAGAAGGTCACGTTGTGCACCTGGGTGTGCTCCGTCGTCGGGCCCGACGACGCTCCGCTCGCCGGAGCGGTCACCGTCGCGCTCATGCCTTGCTCCCCTCGATGTGGGACGTCGCCGCGGCCACGTGGGCGAGGTCCTCGGACTGGTACTCCACCGAGTCGGCGGTGAGCGACATGTACGCCTCCTCGAGCGTGGACGCGACGGGCGTGAGCTCGTGCAGCACGATCCGCGAGGAGGCGGCCAGCTCGCCGACGGCGGACGCCTCGGCCCCGCGGACCTCCAGCAGGCCGGGCTCGACGTCCTCGACCTCGGCGTTCTTGGCCTTCAGGAGGTCGGCGAGCTCCGTGGCCTGCGGCGACCGGACGCGCACGACCTTGCGGGCGGCGCCGTCCACGAACTCCGCGACCGGGGAGTCGGCGAGGATGCGACCACGGCCGATCACGATCACGTGGTCGGCGGTCAGCGCGACCTCGCTCATGAGGTGGCTCGACAGGAAGACCGTGCGGCCCTCGGACGCCAGGTACTTCGCGATGTTGCGGACCCAGAGCACGCCCTCGGGGTCGAGCCCGTTGACGGGCTCGTCCAGGATCAGGGTGCGCGGGTCGCCGAGCAGGGCCGCCGCGATACCGAGGCGCTGGCCCATGCCGAGCGAGAAGCCGCCCACGCGCTTGCTCGCGACGGGCTGGAGACCGGTGAGCTCGATGACCTCGTCGACGCGCCGGGTGGCGATCCCGTGCGTCGCGGCCATGGCGAGCAGGTGGTTGCGCGCGGTGCGGCCGGTGTGCACGGCCTTCGCGTCGAGCAGGGCGCCGACCTCGGCCAGCGGACGGCGGTGCGCCGTGTACGGCTTGCCGTTCACGGTGACCGAGCCCGCCGTGGGCCGGTCCAGCCCCACGATCATGCGCATGGTGGTCGACTTGCCGGCGCCGTTCGGGCCGAGGAAGCCCGTCACCTGGCCCGGCTGGACGGTGAACGTGACGTCGTTCACGGCGGTCTTGGCGCCGTACCTCTTCATCAGGCCTCTGGCCTCGATCATCACTTGCCCTTCCAGGAGACTCGTAACTACGAGAGTAGGTAGAGGACATGGCCGGCGCACCCAATACCGGTCCGGATCATCCCGTGGTCGGACCCACTTCATCCGTTGGTATGACCTGGGAACTCCTGGAGTGTCTGCAGCGTTCCCTAGGATGGTCAGACAGACCAGGAGGAGCAGATGAGCAACCCCGTCTTTTCTAGAAGCGACGTCTTCGGTGAGCCCCGTCGCACCGGCGCTGCCGGTGCGCGTCGCGGCGGCACCGCCACCTACCCCAACCAGACTCCCGCATACGGCACTCCGCCGCAGCCTGGCCAGTACGGTCAGTACGGCGCCGCGGGACAGCAGGCGATGGACGCGTCGCAGCTCGACGCGATGTACCAGTCGCCGTCCGCCACCACGGCGGACACCAAGCGGCTGACGTACGACGACGTGATCGTCAAGACCGGTGGGCTGCTCGCCCTCCTGGTCGTGGTCGGTGCGGCGACGTGGACGCTCGCGCCGGGCCTGTGGATCTTCGGCATGATCGCGGGTCTTGTGCTGGGCCTGGTCAACGCGTTCAAGCGCAACCCGAGCCCCGTGCTGATCATCCTGTACACGATCGCGCAGGGCATGTTCCTCGGCGGCATCTCGATGTTCTACGAGGCGCAGACCAACGGGATCGTGCTCCAGGCGGTGCTCGCGACCGTCGCGACCTTCGCCGCCGCGCTCTTCCTGTTCAAGTCGGGCAAGGTGCGGGTCACCCCGAAGTTCACGCGCTGGCTGATCATCGCGATGGTCGGCTATGCCGCGTTCTCGCTGATCAACCTGGTCCTGGTGTGGACCGGCGTGCTCGGCGGCTGGGGCATGCGGGGCGGCACGCTCGGCATCATCATCGGCCTGGTGGCCGTTGGTCTGGCCGCCGCGTCGCTGATCGTCGACTTCGACTCCATCAAGCGTGGCGTCGAGGCGGGCGTGCCCGCCAAGATGGCGTGGTCGGCGGCCTTCGGCCTGCTGGTGACGCTGATCTGGCTGTACCTGGAGTTCCTGCGCCTGCTGGCGATCTTCAACAGCAGCGACTGACGCTCCTCCGGCCGCTGACGCGGTCGGTGCCGGCACGACGAGGCGTGCACCCCGACGGGGTGCACGCCTTCGTCATGCCCGACGGTTCCGGACCGCGCCGGCGACCAGCACGCAACCGACCGCGACCAGGAAGCCGTGTGTGATCCGCAGCTCCGGGCCGCCGAAGAACTGGGGGAGCACCAGCACCAGGCCGAGCGCCAGCGGCAGCCCGATCCACCGCGGGTGCGTGCCCGAACCCTGCGCGCCCGAACCCCGGGTGCTCGAACGCCACAGCGCGACGGCGAGGAGCACTCCGGACGCCGCGAGCAGGAGCAGCCCGGCGCCGAACGCCGTGATGGCCCACGGCTGCATGCGCAGCACCTCGACCTCGGCGAGCAGTCCGAGGTCGCCGTCGCGCAGCGCCGCCTCGGCGAGGGTGCGGATGCCGAAGATCTCGGCCCCGAAGTAGAGCGCGGCGAACCCGGCGCCCGCCCAGGCGGTGATCAGCGCCCAGGTCGCGCTGCGGACGCCCGGTGCCCGCGGGGCCGGGACGCCGGCACCCGTACCCGCACCGGCGAGCAGCGTCCGCAGACCGAGCAGCGCCGGCGCGATCAGGCCCAGGCCGAGGATGCCGCACAGGTGCGCCACGACCCAGCGGTCGGAGGCGAAGGCGGCGGCCAGGTCGGCGCTCGCGACGGTCTCGTCCGGCCAGGGGCGCAGCACGGGGAAGAGCAGGAAGGCGAGCCCCGCCGCCAGGAAGGCGACGGCGGTCCAGCGTGCGGTCGTCGAGCGCGCCCCGGTGGGGCTGCCGGTCGAAGCGGTCGTGGCGGAAGAACGAGTGGTGGTGCCCTGAGCGGTGTTCATCGGTGGCTCCCAGCGGTGTCGCGGTCCTGCACGGTGTCGGGTGTTGCGGGCGCGGTGCCGGGCACCGCGTCCGGGGCTGCGAGCGCGGTGACGCCCACGACGAGCATGTCGAGCAGCACGGCGAAGCTCTGGTCGACGTCCTCCCGCATCCGGAAGCCGCCTCCGAGCTCCAGCAGGAAGAAGCCGTGGAAGCCCGCCCGGACGGCGCGGATGGCATCGATCAGGCGGTCGTCGGGCAGGCCGAAGCCGTGCAGCACGGCGCCGACCACCTGGACGCTCTCGGCGGCCGCCTCGCGCAGCTTCGCGTCCGCCGGGTCCTCCGGGTCGGGTCCGACCTGGGTGGCCCCGTACCTGCCGGGGTGGGCGTGCGCGTAGGTGCGCCACGCGGTCGCGAGCGCGCGCAGGGCGTCGCTCCCGGCCCGGCCGACGGTCGCCGACGTCGCGGCGGCCGTGACCTCCCGGACGGCGATCAGGGCCACCTCGCGGCGCAGGTCGGCCAGCGAGCCGACGTGCTTGTAGAGGCTGGGGGCCGCGACACCGGCCTTCGCGGCGACCTTGGCGAGGGTCAGGTCCGCGAACCCGCGCGCCCTGCCGTCGTCGACCACCTCCAGCGCCAGGCGCACCACGGCGTCGTGCGACAGGCCCGCCCTAGGCATTCCGGCCGCCGTTCACGCCGCCGGACGCGGCGCCGTTCGCGCCGTCGGCCTCACCGTCGGCCGGCCGGCCCGGGAGCCCGGCGAGGAAGTCGAGCACGGCCGGGACCACGACGTCGGGCGCCTGCTGCGCCGGGTAGTGCCCGGCCTCGTCGACCAGGACGCCGCGCGACCCGATCGTCTCCGTGATCCAGGTGAGCTCCTTCGCCGGGTCGGTGAAGTCGGGGTCGAGCGCGCCGACCACGGCCAGCGACGGCGCGGTGACCTCGGACAGCCGGGCCTCGACGACCGAGTGGTCGAGCACCATGGTGAGCTCGCGGAACGAGCGCAGGTGCGCCGGGTCGCGCAGGCTCTGCCGGACCTCCGCGACCTGCTCGGCGTGCCGGGCGGAGCGGCGGCCCTTGCTGATCGACGAGTAGTAGGCGGCCCAGAACGCGGCGCCCCAGGGCCGGGCGAGGAGCACGCGGTAGACGCCGCGCAGCACCTTCTGCATGGCCGGGGAGCCCGGCTGGCGCAGGAGCGGGCTGAGCAGGACGAGCCCGCGGACGAGGTCCGGGCGCTCGGCGGCCGCCCAGGCGGCGGCGGACGACGCCATCGAGTTGCCGAGCAGCACGGCCGGCCCGGCGCCGAGGTGCTCGACGAGCGCGATGAAGTCCGTGCCGGTGGCGTCGTCACCGTGCGTGCGGAACGTGGTGTCGGAGTCGCCGTGGCCGCGCAGGTCCGCGACGACCACGCGGTAGCCGGCGTCGACGAGCGCGGGGGCGAGGTCGTCGTAGGTGGACCGCAGGTCGCCCATGCCGGGCATGGCGACGACGAGCGGACCGGACCCCGCGTCGGTGTAGGCGATGTTGCCCTCGGGCCGCCGGAGGAAGGAGAGCTGGTTGCTCTGGCTGGTTGTCATAGCCGTAAAGCTACGCTCATTAGCCAAACGGCGCAAGACCCCCCGGAAAAAAGATGAGTGCGGGATCTTCGCGCTGCCGACCAGGGCTGACAGGGCGAAGATCCCGCACTCAGCGGGGGACGCGACGGATCACATGGACCGGGGCACCCCGAAGTAGCCCTTCTCGGCCTCGCCGGTCTCAGCCTTGATCACGTGCATCACGGCGTTGATCAGGGCCAGGTGCGTGAACGCCTGCGGGAAGTTGCCCAGGTGCCGGCCGCTGCCGGGCTCGATCTCCTCCGCGTACAGGTCCAGCGAGGACGCGTAGCCGAGCAGCCGCTCGCACAGCGCCCGGGCCCGCTCCACCTCGCCGATCTCGACCAGCGCGGACACCAGCCAGAACGAGCAGATGGTGAAGGAGCCCTCCTCGCCGCGCAGGCCGTCGTCGGTCTCGTCCGTCCGGTACCGCAGCACCAGGCCGTCCTCGGTGAGCTCGTCCGCGATCGCCAGCACCGTCGCCCGCACGCGCTCGTCGTCCGACGGGAGGAACCGCAGCAGCGGGACGAGCAGCAGCGACGCGTCCAGCGCCGGGTCGCCGTACCGCTGCGTGAAGACGCCGCGGTCGTCCACGCCCTTGGTGCAGATGTCGTCGGCGATCTCGTCGGCGATCTTCTGCCACGCCTTGGCGTAGTCGGGCTCGTCGTACAGCCGGGCGAGCTTGGCGCCGCGGTCCATCGCCACCCAGCACATGAGCTTGGAGCTGGTGAAGTGCTGCGGCTCGCCGCGCACCTCCCAGATGCCCCGGTCCGGCTCGTGCCAGTGCTTCATGGCCTCCTCGACCTGCCGCTTGAGGATGGGCCACAGGGACTCGGGAAGCTGGTCGCGCGACTTGGCGTGCAGCCACACGGAGTCGAGCACCGCACCCCACACGTCGTGCTGGCGCTGGTCGTACGCGGCGTTGCCGATCCGGACGGGCTGGGCGCCCTCGTAGCCCGACAGGTGCGGCAGCTCGAACTCCTCCAGCGTCTCCTCGCCGCCCACCCCGTACATGATCTGGAGCTGCCGGTTGTCGCGGCAGACGTCCTGGATGAACGCGAAGAAGTCGTTGGCCTCGCGCTCCAGGCCCAGCGTGTACAGGCCCCACAGCGCGAACGTCGAGTCGCGGATCCACGCGTACCGGTAGTCCCAGTTGCGCTCACCGCCCGGCGTCTCGGGCAGCGACGTCGTCGCCGCGGCGATCAGCGCGCCGGTGGGGGAGTAGGTCAGCCCCTTCAGGGTGAGCGCCGAGCGCTGCAGGTAGACGCGCCACGGGTGGTCGGGGAAGGTGCCCTGCGTGATCCAGTCGCGCCAGTACCGCTCGGTGCGCCACATCGCGTCGAGGGCTTCCTTGTAGCTGGTCGGCGGGTCCTGCGAGCCCCAGGACATCGCCACGAAGTGCTCGTCGCCCTGCGACATCCGCGTCCGCGCCGTCGCCCGCTTGCCCTCCAGCCCGAACCGCAGGCTGGACCGCAGGTGCACGTCGGGGGTCGAGTCGCCGATCCGGGCCACGACCGCGGAGTACCCGCTGTTCTCGTACTCCCAGTCCACCTCGGACCGCGCGTAGTCCGGGCGCGGCTCGCACTCGACCTCGACCTCGACCGTGCCCGACACGCACTTGATGGTGCGCAGCAGGATGTGCTCGGCGTCGTCGTCCGTGGGCGTGCGGCGGTGCGTCCCGGACCGCGACTCGAGGTCGTGCCACGGCCCCATCAGCATGGCGTCACGCACCACGAGCCAGCCGGTCTCCGTCTGCCACGTGGTCTCGAGGATGAGCGTGCCGGGCAGGTAGCGGCGCGCGCTGGGCACGCGCACGCCGTGCGGGCCCACGCGGAAGTGGCCGGCTCCGCGGTCGAGGATCTTGGCGAAGATGCTGGGCGAGTCGGGGCGGGGGATGCACATCCACTCCACGCTGCCCGACGGCGCGATCAGTGCGTTGGCCTCACAGTCCGACAGGAACCCGTACTCGCCGATGTGCGGGAACTTGCTGCGTCCGTCCCAGGTCTGCGGGGACGGGGCGTCGCTCGATCTGTGCGTTTTCACCGGTGTCGGGCTGGCAGGCGTCGGCTTCTTGCCGCGCCGGGAGGACGTACCGGCGGCAGGGGCGTCGGGCCCCTGCGCTTCAATCGATTCGAGCGTCATGAGCATCAAGGGTTCCGCACGTTCCGCGCGCCTGGCAAGCCGGATCTGTGTGACGCGCGGAACCCGTCCGCATGCTCCACAAAACTCATTCGCGGGCCGTGTCGATCTGTCTGTTTCCCGTTCGACCTGTGGATGAGAAGGTCCCACCAGGGACCGGAAAATCACGGAGGAGAAGAAGCCATGGCGAAGTACATGCTGATCATGCGAGCGACCGACGAGACGGTGGTCGCGTACCAGAAGATGGACTTCCAGAAGATCATGGACGACATGGGCGCGTTCAACGAGGAGATGATCAAGGCGGGCGTGCTCGTGGCCGGGGAGGGGCTCGAGGATGCCGCCGACTCCGTCGTCGTCGACTACTCCACCGACACGCCCGTCGTGACCGACGGGCCGTACGGCGAGACCAAGGAGCTGTTCAACGGCTTCTGGATCCTGGAGGTCGCCTCGAAGGAGGAGGCCGTCGAGTGGGCCAAGCGCGCGCCGCTCGCCGGGCCCGGCAGCAAGGCGGAGATCCGCAAGGTCACCGAGCTCGACCAGTTCCCGCAGGACAACGAGCACATCCAGAACGAGCGGGCCTGGCGCGAGTCCACCGGCCAGCTCTGAGGCCGGGCAGGCAGGGCAGCGGCAGGAAGGGCGGGGAGATGGACGACGACGCCGCACGGCGGGCCGTCGAGGCGGTCTGGCGGATCGAGTCCGCGCGCATCGTCGGCGCGCTCACCCGCTACACCCGCGACTTCGAGCTCGCCGAGGACGTGGCCCAGGAGGCGCTCGCCGCGGCGCTCGTCTCCTGGCCGCGGGACGGCACTCCGCGGGACCCCGCGGCGTGGCTCATCGCGACGGCCCGGCGCCGGGCGATCGACGCCTACCGGCGTCGGGCCGGGCGGGACGAGCGGTACGCCGCCCTGGCGCACGGCCTGGCCGAGGGCGAGGTGGTGGTGGGCGGCCCGACGGCGCCCGGGGCCGGCGCCGGTGCGGGCGACCCGGGCGCCGAGCCGGCGCTGCTCGACCCCGGGCGGATCGACGACGACGTCCTCGCCCTCATGTTCGTCTCCTGCCACCCGGTGCTGTCCCGGGAGGCGCGGATCGCGCTGACTCTGCGGGTCGTGGGCGGTCTGACCAGCGAGGAGATCGCCCGCGCGTTCCTCGTGCCCGTCGCCACGGTCCAGGCGCGCATCACGCGCGCCAAGAAGACGATCGCGGCGGCGCAGGTCCCGTTCGAGGTGCCCGACGGCGAGGACCGGGTCGCCCGGCTCTCGTCGGTGCGGAACGTGCTGTACGTGATCTTCACGGAGGGCTCGTCGGCGACGTCGGGCGACGACTGGATCCGGCACGACCTGGCGCGCGAGGCCGTGCGCCTGACCCGCGTGCTGACCCGGCTCGCGCCCGAGCCCGAGACGTTCGGCCTGCTCGCGCTGCTGGAGCTGACCGCCGCCCGGTTCCCCGCGCGGACCGGGCCCTCGGGGGAGCCGATCCTCCTGGAGGACCAGGACCGGCGCCGCTGGGACCGCGCGGCGATCACCCGCGGCCGCGCGGCGCTCCGGCGGGGCGTCGGCCCGGCGGGCATGGGCAGCTACGCCCTGCAGGCCGGGATCGCCGAGTGCCACGCCGTGGCCCCGTCCGTGCCGGAGACCGACTGGGAGCGGATCGTGCTGCTGTACGAGGCGCTGGGCCGCATCGCGCCGTCGCCCGTGGTGGACCTCAACCGGGCCGTGGCCGTGGCGATGGCACACGGGCCCGACCTGGGGCTGCGGGTCGTGGACGGCCTGGTCGACCAGGGCGTGCTGGCCGGGTCGCACCTCCTGCCCGGCGTGCGGGGCGAGCTGCTCTCCCGGCTCGGCCGCACGGCGGAGGCCCGCGGCGAGTACCTCCGCGCGGCGGAGCTCTGCGGCAACGCGGCGGAACGCGGCGTCTTGGAAGCCAAGGCCGCCGCCCTCCCGTAACCCGCCCGCCTGCCCGCCTCGTTGAGTGCTGGGTATCTGCGCTCGCGAAACGTTGTCGAACAACAAATACCCAGCACTCAGCGGAGGCGGAGGGTGGCTACCAGGACGCCCGTCAGGCACAGGGCGCCGCCTGCCAGCGCTACCGGGGTGGGGACCTCGCCCAGCAGGGCCCAGGACATCAGCACCGCCAGGGGCGCGGCGGCGTAGGTCGCGGCGCCGAGGCGGCCCGCCGTCGTCCGGGTCAGGGCGAAGCCCCAGGTGACGAACGCGATCGCGGTGGGGAACACGCCCAGGTAGACCACGCTCAGGGTGGCCTGCGCCGGGGCCGCGGCGAGCTCACGCAGGAGCACCGGTGCGAACGGCAGGCAGGCGATCGTCCCGGCCAGGCAGCCCAGCCAGGTCATGGTCAGCGAGTCGACCTGGGGCAGCAGCCGCTTCTGCAGGATCGTGCTCCCGGCGTAGATGACGGCGGCGGCCAGCCCGAGGAGCACGCTGACGACGTCGGACGCCCCGCTCGAGGTGGCCAGCGCGATGCCGGCGACGCCCGTGAACGCGATGCCGATGCCCACCAGGAGTCGCGCGGGGAAGCCCTCGCCCAGCGAGATCCCGGCGAACACCGCGATGAGGATGGGCGCGAGGCCGACCAGGAGCGAGGCGGTGCCGGCGTCGAGCGTGCGCTCCGCGGCGTTCAGGGCGAGGTTGTACAGCCCGAACCAGAGCACGCCCCAGACGGCGACGCCCACCAGGGTTCGGCCGCGAGGCAGCCGCAGCTTGCCGGCCAGCCCGGCGATCACCGTGAGCGCGAGGGTGCCCACGAGGATGCGGCCCAGGGCGAGGGCGCCCGGCGAGTAGTCGAAGCCGGCGGACCGGATGCCGATGAACGCCGAGCCCCACAGCACCACGGTGACCGCGGCGGCGGCCGGGACCAGGAGGCGGTGCGTGGCCGGCGGCGCGCCCGGGGCGTCCTGGACGGTGGCGGTGCTCATGGCCGCAACACTGCCGGGCGCGAGCGGCGGCGTCTGGCGGTTATCGGCCGTGGTGTTGGTCATGGTGCGATCCTGGCCCGAAACCACTGTGAAGCACCAGCGATTGTTCCTTCATCTGAATTCAGTGCGGCTGTACAGTGGTGCGCATGCTCGACGTCCACCGCCTTCGCGTCTTCCGCTCCGTCGTCGCGTCCGGATCCATCGGCGCCGCGGCGGCGAACCTCGGCTACACCCCGTCGGCCGTCAGCCAGCACGTCTCCGCGCTCCAGCGCGAGACCGGCCTCAAGCTGCTGGCCCGGCACGGCCGGGGCATCCGGCCGACCGCCGCCGGGCGGGCCCTGGCCGCGCAGGCGGACGGCGTGCTCGAACGGCTCGGCGAGGCCGAGTCCATGGTCGCCGACCTACGCGCCGGCCGGACCGGCTCGCTCTCGATCGCCTACTTCGCGTCCGTGGGCTCGGCCTGGCTGCCCGACGTCGTCCGGGTGATCACCACGGACTTTCCCGGCGTCCGCCTGGACCTCGAGCTCGCCGAGCACATCCCGGACAAGACCGAGGACCGGGCCGACCTGCAGGTGGCCGTCGCCCAGACGGGGTTCGACGCCGGCAGCGGGTTCACCGCGCACCACCTGCTCGACGACCCGTACGTCGCCGTGCTGCCGCGCGACCACCGGCTCGCCGGCCGGGACGAGATCGAGCTCGCCGAGCTGGCCGACGAGTCGTGGGTCGACAACGACTTCGCGCGCGGCTGGTGCCGCCGCAACCTGCTGGAGGCGTGCACGGCCGCCGGGTTCAGCCCCACGTTCCACGTCGAGGCGCACGACTACCCGACGGCCGTCGCGTTCGTCGAGGCCGGGATCGGCATGACCGTGCTGCCCGAGCTCGGCGCCGTCCAGCTCCCGGCCGGCACCGTGTCCGTGCCCGTGGTGCGGCCCGCCCCGGTGCGCTCGATCTACGCGGTGCTGCAGGACGCCGTCGCGCACACCCCGCCCGCGATCGCCGCGCTGGAGGCGCTGCGCCGGGCCGCCGTCGCTTCGCGGGCAGCGGTGGTGGCCGCATAGGGTGGGCAGGTACCCGACGCCGGGCGACCGGCGTCATCCCGAGCGAGAGGCAATCCTCGTGACCACGCTTCCTACCGCCTCCGGGTCCTTCGGTGACAAGCCGGAGCTGACCTTCCCCGAGGGTGGCGCACCCGCCGGCCTGCAGGTGCAGGTGCTCGCCGAGGGCAACGGGCCGGTCGTCGAGTCCGGGCGCACCATCGTGGTGAACTACCTGGGCCAGACCTGGGGCGGCCACGTCTTCGACAACTCCTACGACCGCGGCACCACGATCGACTTCCCGATCGGCGTCGGCGCCGTCATCGGTGGCTGGGACAAGGGCATGGTCGGCCAGAACGTCGGCTCGCGCCTGCTGCTCTCGATCCCGCCGGAGCACGGCTACGGCGCGCGCGGCGTGCCGCAGGCCGGCATCGGCGGCGGCGACACCCTCGTCTTCGTGGTGGACGTCGTCGACGTCAAGTGACGCCTGCCGAACCAAGCTGAACCGCTGAGTGGGGGGGGGCTGTGTGGACGGACACCGCCCGGGCGCAGATCCCCCCCCCCCCACGGTTTTTGTTTTTTGGGGGGGGTCAGGG
>NZ_JBHWLR010000006.1:294557-346195 GCF_042731755.1 Promicromonospora sp. NPDC059942 | reverse complement strand
GCCCTTCGTGGCCCTCAAGTGCCCCCGTCCAAACAAGGCTGAGCCGCGGGTTTCGTGGCCCTCCCCCGCCTGCCCCCCGTCGGCCGGGACATCCCCTCCACTCAGCGGTTTTGGTTTCGGGGGTGGGTCAGGGGTAGCTGACCACCTGGGACCGCTGCGTGCCCTGCTGGACCGCGCCACCGGTGCCGTTGATGACGTGGTTGATGCCGCCCGAGCCGTTGAGGAAGATGGCGGTCAGCGACCGGAACGTCACGCCCGGGGTGTCCGGCGCCTGGATACCGGACTCCAGGCGGATGTCCTGGCCCTGGTTGAAGAACGAGTACGTGCCGGTGCCGATCGCGGAGTGGTTCTGCACGTCGTCGGCGACGCGGTAGGCGGCGTAGCCGAGGCGGTCACCGTCCATCCACGCGGCCTGGTTCGGCACGTCGTACGGGATCTCGTTCTGGTAGAAGAGCGTCTGACCGTCCTCGCCGTTCCAGATGGTCTGCTCCTCCTGGTAGTGCTCCACGAACAGCCCCGTCGCGGTGACGCGGTCACCGTTGACGACGACGCCGTGGGCGCCGGTGTTGACGTCCCAGCCGATGCCGTTGCCGTGGTCGCCGCGCCAGGCCCAGATGTGGTCCAGGAGCGTGTCGGGGCTGTTCACCTCGATGGAGGTGACGGCCTTGCCCGCCCAGGGGCCGCCCACGCGGACGAAGACGTCGGTCAACGTGGTCGGGTCGGCGGCGTCGGAGACGGTGGCCCCCTGCGGGCCGACCTGGATGAGCGTCTCCGACTCGGGGACGTTGGCGTCGGCGGTGATGCCGGCGATCTTGACGCCCGCCACGTCGCCGACCTCGACGACGGCGTTGCCGGCGGTCGGGGTGAGCGAGGCGTAGCCCAGGCCGAGCACGACGGTGTCGGCGCGGTCGACCTGCAGGGGTGCGTCGAGCTCGTACACGCCGGGGGTCAGGACGAGGTTCTTGCCGCTGGCGAGCGCGGCGTTGATCGACGCGGCGTCGTCCGTGCCCTCCTTGGCGACGTAGAAGTCGGAGATGCCGATCGACTGGCCGGCGTCCGATCCGGTGGACCAGTCGGTACCGCTGCTGTCCGTCTTCGCGTTCGGCACGAACACGGACAGCTCGCCGTTGTCGCCCCGGTACAGGAACGGGGCCTCGCGGCTGACCGGCGTGGAGCCGATCGTCGTCGTCACGCCGACGTTCTCGCCCACCGGCTGGCCGAAGTTGGTGGCGGGCGCGCCCTGGACCCCGGCGAAGACCATGTTCCACACGCCGCCGTCCCAGGCGCCCACCTCGGAGTTGCGGGTGAACCACTGCTGCTGGGAGCCGGACACGATGGTGCCCGAGACGCGTGAGTTGGCGAGATAGCCGCCCGAGGCGAACTCGCCGTACCGGCCGAAGATCGTCAGGTTGCCCTGGATGTCCATGCGGCGCATGGGCGCCGCCTGCGAGACGGCGAACCGCATCTGGTGCGGCTCGGTCACGCCCGCGGGGTACGGCAGGGCCGCGTCCTCGCCGACCGGGCGCTGGATCGGGTTGATGCCCATGTTGGAGATCGACCGCCAGAAGCGGGTCAGGGAGCCGGGGTCGGCGCAGGCCCAGGGCTGGTTGGGGCAGCCCACCACGGGCTCCACGTGCAGGGCGCCGTTGATGTGGACGTCGTCGGGCTGCGCGCCGAGGCCGGCGATGGACTCGTAGTAGCCCACGTGGGCGTTGACGATCCCGGTGGCCGTGGCCGGGTCGTCCTGGCCGGCGGCGCTCCCGTAGGTGCCGGGCTCGAAGAAGACCTGGTGCCGGTTCTGGCTGAACTCCGCCTCGTCGTTCACCGTGTCGAGGAAGGAGTTGATCTGGTCGGCGGTCCAGGTCTCGTCGATGAACGTGACGTTGGGGCCGAAGTCGGGGTCGGCGGCCGCCTTCTTCGGCTTGGGCGTCTTCGGCCTGGTGGGCTTGTGCTTGCCGGGCGTGTGCGCGGCGGGCTGGTGCGCGGCCGGTCCGGCCTGCTTCGTCGCGGAGGCCTTTGCCATGGCCCTGCCTTCGGCGGCGGTCGGTGCGGCCGAGGCGGGTAGCGCCGTGACCGCGGCTCCCGCGGCGAGCGATGCTGCGACCGCCGCGACGGCGGCGCCGCGCAGGGTGGTGCGAAGTGTCCTCATCGACAGTTCCTTACGTGCTCGGGGCAGGCCGGCCGAGGCCGGGCGTGCTGCCGTGCGGGTGCGCCCGGGCGAGCGCCCAGCCAGGCTAACCGCCGGTCACTGACATGTCGGTAAGTAGTTTCCGCACGCTCCGGGTCACGGTGAACCGCCGGTCCTGGGCCACGTGCTCGGTGGGCCCGACGGCGCGCTCCAGCGCGCGGCGATAGTGCAGCCCCGTGTTGAAGACGGTCCACAGCTCGCCGCCGTCGCGCAGCACGCGGCCCGCCGTGGCGAACATCCGGTGCGCCGCGTCGGTGCTCAGCGCGGCGCGGTCGTGGAAGGGCGGGTTGAGCAGCACCAGGTCGGCCGAGCCGTCGGGGACTGGGAGCAGTGCCCCGGCGTCGTCCCGCACGATCCGGGCCGTGCGGACGCCGTTCGCGGCGAGCGTCGCCCCGGCCGAGTCGCAGGCGGCCCGGCTCCGGTCCGACGCGATCACGTGCGCGGTGGGGTACCGGAGGGCCAGGACGGTGGCGAGGATGCCGGTGCCGCACCCGAGGTCGATCGCGACCGGGTGGGCGTCCATGCCGGGGACCGGCGCCGCGGGGGTGTCGGACGTGTCAGCCGTGTCGGACGTGGAGGTCACCGGAGGGACCTGGAGGTCTGACAGGTGGGGCCAGCGGTGCGCCTGGGCCAGGAGGAAGCGTGTGCCGTGGTCCAGGGTGGCGCCGGCGAACGCGGCGCCGTGCGCGACGACGGTGAGGCCGGTGGGCCGGTCCTGGCCGGCGGCGTCCGGGGCCTGGCTCTCCGGGGCGGTGCCCGGCGGGACGATCGCGTCCAGGATCTCCCGGTCGGTCAGCCGCGCCGTGACGGGGTAGGTGAGCGGTCCGACGTCGGCCCGCGGCTCCCGCGCGACGAGCAGCCGCGACTTCTGCCGGGCGAGCGACGCGCTGACCTGCGTGAACGACGCGCCCAGCACGTCGTTCATCGCGTGCGTCATGTGCTTGACCCGGCCGCCCGCGAGGAGCGTGACCGACGGGTCGGCGTACCGGGCCACGTGCTCGGCGATCTCGGTCAGCTCCGCGAGCGACGCCGGGAGCTGGAGCAGCACGAGGCGGGCGCCCTCGAACAGCCGCGGCTCCAGCCGGTCGTGCTGGGTGAACCCCGGTCCGGCCGGTTCGTGCGGGACGGGAACGCTCGCAGTGGCCCGGGCACGCCCGTCCCACAGGGCCTTGCTCACCAGGCTGGAGTTGGCGGAGAGCGCCGCCTCGGCCGTGACCGCGTCCATCTGGGTGCGGACCTTGTGAGCCCCGCTCGCCAGCGCGCCCAGGGTCAGCGCGCCGAACCGGTCGCCGACCACCACGACGTCGTCGGGGAACTCACGGACGAGCGCGGCGGCCTCGTCGAGCAGGAGCCGGTCGGTCGCGTCGGCCGCGACCGGGCCGTCGGCCCGGGAACCGTCCTCGGGGTACGGCCGCAGCCGCGCGAGGACGGCCTCCACCTCGGGGCTCACCGCGCGGAGCGGGCCTTCTTCTCGGCGGCCTTGCGGGCCTCCTCGACGCGCTCCTCCTCGGCCCGCACCTGCTCGGCCGTCTGGCGCTCCTGCGCCAGCCACTCCGGCGGGTTGTCGCGCAGCTCGTTGATCTGCTCGGTGGTCAGCGGGTCGGTGATGCCGCCGCGGGCCAGGCCCGCGATCGAGATGCCGAGACGCCCCGCCACGACCGGCCGCGGGTGCGGGCCGTTGCGGCGCAGGTCGGCCAGCCACTCGGGCGGGTTGGTCTCCAGCTCCTCGAGCTCCGCGCGCGAGATCGGGGTGTCCTGGAACTCCTGCGGCGTGGCAGGCAGGTAGACGCCGAGTCGCTTGGCGGCGTTGGACGGCTTGAACCGCTGCGAGGCGAAGGAGGAACTCATGTTCCCAGGGTATCGGGGTGCGCCCGCCACGCTCTCCATGGCGGGCGTGATCCTCGCCGCTCGTGGCCGCTCGTGCGGGGGCGATCGACCCCGGGCCCCGTAGCCTGGGGGCGTGAACCAGCCCGTACCCGACGTCGGACCCGCCGCTCCCGAGGAGGTCCTTGACGAGACCTCCGACGAGGCCTTCGACGAGACTTCCGACGCCGAACCCGACGCCGAACCCGACGCCGAGCTCGACGGCAGGCCCCGCTTCCGCCTCGCCTACGTGCCTGGCGCGACGCCGGGCAAGTGGGCGAGCGTGTGGCACGAGCGGCTGCCCGACGTGCGCCTGGAGCTGGTCCAGGTCGAGGCCGGCGCGGTCGCGGCCGCGCTGGAGTCGGGCGACGTGGACGCCGCTATCGGCCGTCTCCCGGTGGACAAGGACGTGTTCTCCGCGATCCCGCTCTACGAGGAGTCGTCGGTGGTCCTCTTCTCCCGGGACCACCTGCTCGCCGCCCTCGCCGACGACGAGACCGTCTCCGCCGGCGACATCGCGCAGGACCCCGTCTGGGTGCCCGGCGACGACGTCCTGTTCACCGGAGGCCGCACCGTCCCGGGCACGCTGCCGGCGGACCCGGACGGCAACCCGCTGGAGCGGGTCCCGACCACCGCCGACGTCGTCGCGACCGTCGCCGCGAACGTCGGGGTGGCCGTGCTGCCGATGTCGCTGGCGCGGCTGCACCGCCGCAAGGACGTGACCTACCGTCCGCTCTCCGACGGGCCGACGGCGCCGGTGGGCCTGGTGTGGCCGATCGAGCGCACCACGGACCTCGTCGAGGAGCTCATCGGGATCGTCCGGGGGCGCACGGTCAACAGCTCACGCGGCCGGGGCGCGCCGTCGTCCCGCCAGGGGGCGGACGGGGCGTCCGCCGATGCGCCGACAGCGAAATCCGCCCGGACCGGGGTGAAGAAATCCTCGAAGAGCGTGTCAGGGGCCAAGAAGCGGTCTGGTACGGGGCGAGGTACGGCTGCTGCCGGAGGCCGAGGGGGTGCCCAGCGCGGCAAGGGCGGGCGTTCCGCGTCCCAAGGAAAGAAAAAAGGCAAAGGTCGGTAGAGCGTAAGAAAAGTCGTTGTAAGGTATTTTACTGAGATAAGCGGATATTGGCGATCTGCGCCATTGTCGCTACGCTCCGGGAATCGTGCTCGACGTCGGGCACACCTGCCCCATCCCTTTCCCGAAGGAGCGCTCAGTGCGCAAGATGACCGTCCTGGGAGCATCCGCGCTCCTCGTCGCGGGACTTCTGGTCCCCTCGACCGCCGCGTTCGCCGCGCCGGTCGCCGGCGCTCCTGTCGCGACCACCGGCTCGGCCACCTGCCCGAAGGACGGCAAGGTCGACGTCAGCGGTGAGCACACCACCCTGGTGGTCACCGCGCCCGACGGCTACCTCATCACCGGCTACTGCGTGAAGGCGGGCTCAGCCAACCAGGGCCTCGGCCCGGAGGACGTGGTCGTCGACCCGCCCGCGGCCGAGGTGACGATCTCGCACTCGTCCGGCAAGGCGATCAGCCACTACACGCTCATCACGGTCAAGGCCGAGCCGACGCCGGAGCCGAGCGTGCCGGGCGAGGAGCCGACGGTGCCGGGCGAGGAGCCGACGGTGCCGGGCGAGGAGCCCGGTGAGGAGCCGACCGACGGCACCGGCACCGAGCCGTCGGAGCCCGCCGTCGACGAGCCCGAGGCAGGGGAGCCCGAGGAGGGCAACGCGCCGGCCGAGGAGTCCGCCCCCGCCACGGGCGTCGACGCCACTGCGTCCCCCTCCGCGGAGGAGCCCGGCGAGCTCGCCGCGACCGGTGCCAGCACCGTCATCGGCTTCACGCTGATCGCGCTCGCGCTCGTCGGCGGTGGCGTGACCCTGCTCGTGCTGCGGCGCAAGGGCGCGCTCAGCAGCTGAGCAGCCCGTACACCACCACAGCAGCAGGGCGGGTCGGGACCGGAGCATCGGTCCCGACCCGCCCTGCCTGTGTCAGCCCTGTTCCGCGTCAGTCGGCCGCCGTCACCTGGATGATCAGCGCCTGCATCGGCCACAGCGTGGGGAGCTGCAGCCCGACCTCGGTCAGCACGGAGCCGGGCACGTCAACGGCCTCCTTGCCGAGCCAGCCGGGCGTGATGCCACCCATCCACTTCGCGGAACCCACCTCGTCGCGCACCCGCACGCTGTAGCGCCGGGCCGGGTCGAGCCCGTCGAGCCGCACCCGCTCCGTCAGGGCGTCCTGGAGCGAGGCCACGGTCGCCACCGTCCACACGCCCGCGGCGCGGTCGGGGGAGACGAAGCCCGTGACCCGCAGCGCGGGGTCCACCGTGTCGCCGTGCACGACCGTGCCGGTGTGCACGAGCGACCGGAGCTCCTTGTAGAGCGCCGCGTACGCCGTGACCGCGATCAGCTCGTCGTCCGTGCAGGCCAGCAGGTCCCACTCGAACCCGGCGTGGCCCTGGAGCGCGGTGGCCACGCGGTACGAGAGGTCGGTGGTGCGCCCCGACGAGTGCGCGGGCGACGGGCCGACGTGCGCCCCGATCAGCTCGGGCGGCAGCACGAGCGACGTCCACCGCTGGATGTCCTGGCGCTCCACCGGGTCGTTGGAGTCGGAGGCCCACACGCGGTCGGTGATCTCCAGGATCCCCAGGTCGGTCCGTGCACCGCCCGAGGAGCACGACTCGATCTCCAGCCCCGGGTGATCGGCCTTGAGCCGGGCGATCAGGGCGTACGCGGCCAGCGTCTGCACGTGGGTGCCCGGCCGCCCGACGCCGTCCGTCCCGACGTGGACGGGCTCGGTGAGGTCGCGGTTGTGGTCCCACTTGACGAAGTCGATGCCCAGCTCCGTGACCAGGGCCGAGATCTGGCCGCGCACGTGCTCCCACGCCTCGGGGACGGCGAGGTCCAGCACGTACTGCGTGCGGAACGACAGCCCGTCCGGCGACGGGACGGCCGCGGTGTTCGAGAGGATCCACTCCGGGTGGGCGCGGGCCAGGTCGGAGTCGAGGTTGACCATCTCGGGCTCGAACCACAGCCCGAACTCCATGCCCAGCTCGTGGACCAGACCCGCGAGCGGGCCCAGCCCGTCGGGCCACACGTCGTGGTCGACCACCCAGTCGCCCAGCCCGGTGGTGTCGTCGCGCCGGGAGTGGAACCAGCCGTCGTCGAGCACGAAGCGCTCCACACCCACCGCCGCGGCGCGCCGCGCGAGCCGCTCCAGCTTGGCCGGGGAGTGGTCGAAGTACACGGCCTCCCACGTGTTCAGCACCAGCGGCCGCGGGCTCGTCACGTGCTGCGGACGCGCCCGCATCCAAGTGTGGAACCGGTCCTGGACGCCGTCCAGGCCCCGCGGTGACCAGGCGAAGTACGCGACCGGCGTACGGTACGCCGTGCCGGGCGCCAGCCGGACCTCGCCCGGGCGCACGAGCTCGCCCGCCCCGAGCAGCGTCGCGTGCTCGGTGAGGTGGTCCACGCGGTGCGTCACGTCGGCGCTCCACCCGAGGTGGGTCGCCCAGGCCTCGCCGGTGCGGTGGCGCGGCGTGCCCGACGACGCCACCGTCACCCAGGGCGCGTCGTGACCCGACCGGCCCCGGCGGGTCTGCCGGGCCGTGCTGCCGCCCGGCATCGGCGTGGTCACCGGCGACTTCTCACGGGACCAGCGGCCCGTGAACTGGGTCAGGTGGTCCGCCGCCCGCGGCACGGGCAGCGTGGCCTCCAGCCAGTGCACGTCCACGGGGTCGTGGCCGTCGTTCGCCAGCTCGTGCCACAGCAGGACGAGCCCGCCCGCGCCGACCTCCAGGTGCGAGCGCAGCGTCAGCCCCAGGTCCGGGTCGTGGGCCGTGACCAGCAGGTCGGCGGTGTCCCGCTCCACCTCGGTGACGGTCCAGCGTGGGAACAGCGAGATGCCGCCCGCCGCCACGAGCAGGCCGGGGCGGCCCGCCCAGCCGTCCGACTCCTGCGGCAGCAGGGAGGGCCGCCACGCGGCGTCGAGCGTGCCGGGCGCGGTCTGCCGGCTGGTCGCCGAGTCGAGCGCCTGCAGGTCGGCGGGCGACAGGTCGCCCAGGTCGGGGCCCCAGTGGAGCACGAGCGGCAGCCCGCGCTCGGGGTGGGCCACGACCACGGCGACACCGTCGCGGCGCAGCACCGACCAGCTCGTGACCTCGTCGAACCTGTGCATCGTGCTGTCCTCTCGCCCCCTGAACCACACCGTACGCGCGGTCACTGACAGGGGATCGGGTTTCGTCCTGCTCGTGCGGGTGATGTGCCGCGGGTGGCGACGCGCCTAGCGCGCCACGAGGTCGTTCTCGGTGCGCAGCACCGGCCGCGAGACCAGCGCTGCCGGGTCGAGGTCGCGGCTCGTGGTCACGTGGAACACCGCCGTCGTGCCCGCCGGGAGGTCGACCACCTGCTCGTCCACCTCGGCGTCCGGGTCGAGCCGGTCGGCCAGCACGGACACGCCGAGCGCCAGCGACGTCGCCGTCACCTCGACGCGGTAGCCGCCGTCCTGGGCGGTGACCGCGGTCTCCAGCGGCGCGGCGTCGAGCGCCAGGTCCTTGCTCTCGGACCAGCCGTGCAGCCCGCGCTCCGCGCCGAGGGATACGACCAGCACCTCGTGCGCGGCGTCGGCCACGGCGACCAGGTCGCCCTCGAGCGGGACCAGGGTCACCGAGCGCGGCGGCACCACGACCTCGCTGTCCGACGTCGCCAGCACCTCGCCGCCCAGCGTGGTCCGGGCCGCCGCTACCGGGCCGGCCCACGGCTCGTCGGTGTCGTTGACCAGCGCAGCGACCAGCCCGTCCCCGCGCGGCTGCACCGTGACCGCCCGGTCGGCGAACGCGTTCCGCAGCGCGTACCAGAGCGGCTTGCGCCGGCCGTCGCCGTCCACGGCGGCCCAGGACGTGACGGGCCAGCAGTCGTTGAGCTGCCACACGATCGCGCCCGCGGTGCGCGGCCACCACGACCGGTAGTGCTCCACGGCGTACCGCACCGCGCGCGCCTGGTTGAGCTGCGTGGCCCAGTGCCAGTCGACGAAGTCCTCGGGGACGTCCAGGTGCGGGGCCAGGCCGCGGTCCAGCTTGCCGTTGCCGTCGATCGCCTTCTGGTGCAGCAGGAAGACCTCGGACTCCTTGAAGCCCTCCGGGACGGCCGCGCCGTCCGGCCCGTCAGCGCTGTCAGGAAGGATCGCCCTCGTCAGGGTCGCCCAGGTGGCCGGACCCTGGAAGCCGAACTCCGACGCGAAGCGCGGCACGTCGTCGCGGTAGTGCGAGTAGTCCACGCGGTTCCACACGTCCCACTGGTGGTGCGTGCCGTGGTCCGGGTCGTTGGGGTGCACCTGCTCGGGCGCGAAGCCGGGGGAGTAGGGCGAGCCGTCCGAGTAGGGGCGGGTCGGGTCGACCTCGGCCAGCACCTTCGGGAAGAGCTCGTAGTAGTAGCCGGCGCCCCAGGTCAGGTCGCCCAGCCGCTCCTTCCAGCCCCAGTCCTCGTGGCCCCAGATGTTCTCGTTGCCGCCGTTCCACAGCACCAGCGACGGGTGCGGCGCCAGCCGGGCGGCGTTCTCCCGCAGCTCGGCCTCGAACTCGGACCGGTGGGGCTCCTCCTCGGGGTAGGCGGCGCAGGCCAGCAGGATGTCCTGCCAGACCATGACGCCCTTCTCGTCGCAGACGTCGTAGAAGTCGTCCGACTCGTAGATGCCGCCGCCCCACACCCGCAGCAGGTTGAGGTTCGCGCCCAGCGCCTGGTCCACCCGCCGTTCGAGGCGCTCGCGGGTGATGCGCGTCAGCAGGTGGTCGTCGGGGATCCAGTTGGCCCCGCGCGTGAAGACCCGCCTGCCGTTGATCAGGAACGTGAAGCCCGTGCCGTGCTCGTCGCGCTCGCGGTCCACCTCGACGGTGCGGAACGCGACCCGGCCGGACCACGCGTCCAGCGGGTTCGAGCGGTCCTCGCCGTCGCCCTCGTAGAGGGTGACCTCGATCGGATAGAGGGGCTGGTCGCCGTACCCGGTGGGCCACCACAGGTCGACGTCGCCGGCCTCGACCCGCACGTCCAGGACGCCGCCGGACCAGCCGGCCGGGATCCCCGTGCTGGTCCCGCGGTCCCCGACGGAGACGTCGACGGTCAGCCGCGGCGTGTCGGCCAGGCCGGAGGCCTCGATCTCGACCCGTACGTCGACCAGCCCCGTGCCGTCGTCGGCCACGGTGGCCAGCGGGGTCACCCGGGCCAGCCGGGCCACCCGCCAGCGCTCCACCCGCACGGGCTTCCACAGGCCGGCCGTCTGCAGGTCCGGACCCCAGTCCCAGCCGAACGAGCAGGCCATCTTGCGCACCATGTTGAACGGCTGGTCGTAGGCCATGGGGCGGACGCCGAGCCGCTTCGCCTCGGCCTCGGCCGTCTCGATCGCGGAGTCGAGGTCGACCACCAGGTTGGCCGGCGTGCCGACGAGCTCGCGCACGTCGTAGCGGTAGGAGCGGTGCATGTTCGCGGTGCGGCCGAGCTGGGTGCGGCCCTGGCCGACGGCGGCGTGCTCCACGTCCGTGTCGACCGCCACGCCGGCCACCGTGTCGACGCCCTCGAAGAGCAGGTCGACGCGCTCGTCGTCCGCGGCGGGCGGCTCGTCCAGGACGGTCGCGTACCGCCAGGTGGTGCGCTTCATCCAGGCGACCGAGGTCTCGTTCGTGCCGAGGTACGGGTCGGGGATGAGCCCCTGCTCCAGCAGGGCGGTGTGGCTCGTGCCCGGGACCGTCGCCGGGACGGGGACCCCGGCGAGGTCCGCCGGGACGGGGCCGCCCGTCGCGGTCAGGGTCCAGTCGGTCAGGTCGCGGCTGATCTTCATCGATCCTCGTCCTCCCAGAGCGGTGCGCTCAGTGCGTGTGCGAGCGACCCGAGCATAGGGTGCGCGTCGCCGCGGATCGAACCGATACCACCGGTCGGTTCGCCGCCCCCGGGACGGCGTTCAGTCGGGCCGGACCACCAGGCCGAGCCGCTCGGCGAGGAGGATCGCCTGGGCCTCGCTGACCACCGCTCCGGTGAGGTTCGCCGTCAGGGGGTCGAGCGACGACAGGTCGCTGCCCCGCAGGTCGGCGTTGGTGAGGTCGGCCTCGTGGAGGTCTGAGGCCGACAGGTCGCAGCCGACCAGGACGCCCCCGGCCGCCTTGATCCCCGACAGGTCTGCCTCGCGCAGCCGCACGCCCTCGAGCTGCGCACCGGCGAGAGCCGCGCGGTGCAGGTTGGTGAAGGACCAGTTGCCGCCCTCGACCTTGAGCAGGTCGAACCGGCAGTTGTTGAACTGCGAGCCCACGAGCTTGCAGCGTTCCAGCTTCGCGTCGAAGAAGACGCACGCGTCGAAGACGCACGACGTGAACGCGAACTCCGTCAGGTGGGCGCTGTTGAAGCGGACGCCCCGGAACACGCACGAGTCGAACGTGGCGCCCGTGCCCGTGGTCTCCGTCAGGTCCATGTCGGCGAACAGCGTGGCCATGTGGTCCTCGCCGGACAGGTCGCGGGCGTACCAGTCCTCGCCCCTGACGGTGAGCTCTGTGGCGGGCATCCGGATCATGCGGTCGACCCTACGGGTACCCACTGACAGTGCCCCACCGACTGCGCCCCCACGACGACGCCCCGCCGCTGCGGGCGGCGGGGCGTCGGGTTCACGCGGTCAAGAAGTCAGTCGGTCACACGGTCAGGCGGCGTCCGGGAACGGGACGCCCGTGGTCGCGTGGCAGCGGTAGCCGTTCGGGTTCTTCGCGGCCGACAGGTACTGCTGGTGGTAGTCCTCGGCGTAGTAGAACGGCCCGGCCTCGGCGGCGGGGGCGATCTCCGTGGTGATCGCGTCGTACCCCTTGGCGCTCAGCACCTCGGCGTAGCGCTTCGCCGTCTCCTGCGCGGCCTCGGCCTGCTCCGGCGTGGTCCAGTAGATGCCGGAGCGGTACTGGGTGCCCACGTCGTTGCCCTGGCGGAAGCCCTGCGTCGGGTCGTGCCGCTCCCAGAAGATCTTGAGCAGCTCGGCCTCGCTGACCTTGGTCGGGTCGTACGCCACGAGGGCGGTCTCCGTGTGGCCGGTCCGCGCGGTGCAGACCTCCTCGTACGTCGGGTTGGGCGTGGTGCCGCCCATGTAGCCGACGGCGGTGCTCACGACACCGGGGACCTGCCAGTAGATCTCCTCGGCGCCCCAGAAACAGCCCATCGCCAGGTAGAGCACCCGCGTGCCCGGCTCCCACGGCCCCGTGATCGACGAGCCCAGCACGGTGTGCGGGCGCGGGGCCTGGAGCAGCGGTGCGGAGCGCCCGGGCAGGGCGTCCTCGGGGGCC
Organism: Promicromonospora sp. NPDC059942; assembly: GCF_042731755.1. NCBI lineage: Bacteria > Bacillati > Actinomycetota > Actinomycetes > Micrococcales > Promicromonosporaceae > Promicromonospora > Promicromonospora sp. NPDC059942. The sequence goes on along the minus strand of NZ_JBHWLR010000006.1, from coordinate 333,845 downwards.
ACCATGGTGGTCTTGCTCGAACCGGAGCCCGGGCCGAAGAGGGAGTTCAGGAAAGTCATCGAACACACATCCTTTGGGTCTGATTCGTGCGGTGGCACGTTTGTCCATCACAACACGCGCGGGATCGGCGGTGTTCCATCGCTCGCACCGGGTCGGGGTACGAGTTTCTGCACGAGGAGCCGGACCCGTGCCTGCGTCCGGGGTACCGGCGACGCGCGCCGTGCGCCCGGTGCGCCTGCGGTGCCGAAGAACTTGTGCAGGTACGCCGCGGTATCGCGCCCGCTCACCCGCGTCGGCCAGTCGCCGACGCCGAGACCCGCGCTCTCCGCGGACTCGAGAAGTCTCCAGATGTCGACGGCGTCCCGGTCCGTGAGCCGTTCCCGGTAGGCGTACGCCTTCAGGACGAGGGCTGCGCGGACGTCGGGGAGCAGCAGGGACAGCTCGACGGTGCTCCCCGAGCTGAGATGGGCCGTAAGCACCACTTCCGTCGCGGGCAGGGCGAGGGCGAGCGACAGCCCGGGCACGGCGTCGACGACCAAGGAGCCCAGCTCCTGGTTGGGTTCGTGCTTTCCGAGATACGACGGGACGAGCACGTCGATGACGCGTCTTTCGCCCGGGGCGTCCCGTGCGAAGCGGCTGCCGTCCTCCCGCGTGTAGCCGAGTCTCGACAGGGCTTCGGGCAAGCGCGGATCCGCACACACCGATGTGGAGACACCCATGTCCGCGTCGGCCGTCTCCCGCGCGGGAACACGGTCCGCGACCCCGTGGACATGGGTCAGGAGGGTGGTGGCGATGCCGCCGACCAGGCGGTACTCGACACCGAGCGCGGCGCTGATCGCGGCGACGTCGGCCGCCGCGAGCCAGGCGCCGTCGGTGGCGGCGGACGATGAGGTCAGCTGGAGGACGGTCATCCCTGTCCCCTGTGCGAGCTGAGGTGTCGTCGAAGGGCGACCGCGGCATCGTCGTGCCCCTGGCGCGCGAGGTCGATCCACACCCGCCACGGAGCGAGTACCGGGTAGCTGTTCTCCGGACGCGCGGCTGACCTCAGGAGGTGGGGGTCGTCGGGGACGGCGAGGAACAGGTTCGCCGCGTCGGCGGTCGTCGGCGTCGCTCCGGCCTCCTGGAGGTCGATCTGCGCCGCTGTCCAGATCCAGGCGCTGGACGGCCGGGCCCAGGGGGCGAGCGAGTCCGCGGCGACGTCGCCGCCTACCGCGTGTTCGATGCCCCGTTCCCGCAGCTCTGTCGTGACACGCTGGGCGGCGGCCACCGGAGCGTCGAGCGTCAGCCACGAGGTGGCGATCCTCGGTTGCCATGGATAACCGGCGAGGATCCAGTCGGCCAGATCGTCGGGAGAGCGCGCTTCCCATCCGGTCCGTGTGCGGCGAACGGCATCGCCGAGGCCCTGCAAGGCCTGGCTGACGCGTGGCTGGGTTACTCCGATCCGGCCCGCCAGGGCGCGCTGGGAGGCAATTGGGGCCTCGAGGAGCTCGAAGGCCAGCGCGTATGTCGCCCAGGGGATACGGCCCGGGCGTCTGCTCGGCTCGCTCGGGGCGACAGGATCGGCAAGATCGCGGCGTCCGGCCGAGGAGAGCAGGAATCCATGAACGGGGCTGCCTGGTGAACCGGGGACGATGAGCAGCGACACGTTCTCTTCCTGTGCGGCTCGGCTGACACCGGCGCTCGCGGACGGCACGACGAGCAGCAGCGAGTGGCCCTCGTTCCTGGCGGACGTGGCGAGGGCGCGCACGGTGGCCGGACGGACCGGGGCGGGGAAGACCTTCGTGCGGTAGGCCGTGGCCGGCCAGCCTGCGCCGGTCAGCACGACGTCGGCTCCGCTGCCGTCCGGCGGTGCCGTGACGACCAGGCCGAGCTGCTCGGCGATCGTGGACCACGGTTCGGTGATAAGCATCAGACGCCTTTCCTGCCTAATGCTTATACTCTAGGCGACTTTGCTGGATCGTGCGAGACGGTCCTGGTGTTCTGCCGTCGGCAGATCCGGTGGCACCACACGCGCGCGCAGGCCATCGTCGGCACATGAGCAGCGAGGTCTCCACGGTAGCGGTCCTGTCTGACGTCCACGGGGTGCTCCCCGTCCTGGAGGCGGTGCTCGCGGAACCCGACGTGGCAGCCGCCGACCGGGTGGTCGTCACCGGGGACCACGCCGCCGGGCCGCAGCCCGTCGAGGTCCTGGACCGCCTCCGGGCCCTGGGGGAGCGGGCCGTGCTGGTCCGCGGGAACGCGGACCGGGAGCTCGTGACGCTCGCGCGAGGCGGCAGCACCGACATCCCGGACCCGGTCGCGCCGTGGGCCGCGTCCCGGCTGCGGCCCGACGACGTCGCGCTGCTCGCCGGCCTGCCGCACCCCGTCGAGCTGGCGGTGCGCGGGTTCGGCCGCGTCGTCTTCTGCCACGGCACCCCGCGCGACGACGAGGAGGTGGTGCTCGTCGACTCCTCGCTGGAGCGCTGGGCCGACGTGCTCGGGGGCCTCGACGCCGACGTGACCACCGTGGTCATGGGGCACACCCACATGCCGTTCGTCCGGCTCGTCGACCGGCGCCTGTGCGTCAACCCCGGCAGCGTCGGCATGCCGTACGGCCGCGCCGGCGGGTCGTGGGCCCTCCTGCGCGACGGCCAGGTCGAGCTGCGGCACACCCCGGTCGACGTCGAGGCGGCCATCGCCGCGATGGCCGCCGGGAGCGCCTACCCCGGGGCGGAGGAGTGGGCGCGGGAGTACGTGACGTCGGCCAACAGCGACGCCGACGCGCTGCGGGCGTTCGGCCCGCGGGACGGGCGAGCCGAAGGCGGCACACCTTGATGTAGGGCATTGGGTAGGGCATCATGTAGGGCATGATGAAGACGAGCATCTACCTGGACGAGCAGCGCAAGGCTGATCTTGACCGTGTGGGCGCGCTCACAGGTCGATCGCAGGCGGATCTCATTCGCGAGGGGATCGACCAGGTGATCCACGACCATCTGCGCACACGCCCGAAGATGAAGGGGCGACTGCGGCAGCACGGCCTGACCCGCCGTGTCGACGAGCTCATGGATGGCTTCGGCGAGTGATCGTCGTCGCCGACACCGGAGGGATCGTCGCGGCCATGGATCCGGGCGAGCCACAGCACGACCAGTTCCGGGAGACGCTCGAGTCGGCCAGAGTCGCGGTCGTTACACCGCTGGTGATCGCCGAGGTCCACTACCTGTTGAGCGCTGCAGGCGAGCACCTGGCGGCGAGCGACTTCCTGGAGAACGTCACGGACGGCTTCTTCGAGGTGGCAGACCCGCGACCGGAGGACTACGGCACCGCGAGGGCTCTTATCAAGAAGTACGAGGGGACGATGCAGCGCAAGCGTCGCAAGCCCGGGTCCTTGGACCTCGCGGATGCCATGAACGTGGTCGTGGCCGGTTCCTTGGGGACCAACCTGGTCGTTGCGACCGATCAGGACTACCGCGTGGTGAGCCCGCTCAGCGGACACGAGTACTTCGCGATCCTTCCGGCAGACGGCGAGCACGTCTGAGCGTCCGATCGGACGGGCCGCTCAGAGCTGAGCCGCGAAGCGCTCCACGGCTCCGGTGACACGCGCGAGGATCTCGTGCGACCGGCGCCAGTCGCCCACCTCGAGCGAGTGGTCCACGCCGTCGACCTCCAGCACCTCCGTGTCCGGGGCGGTCACGACACCGCCGTCCCACAGCGGGTCCGCCGTGCCGCCGGCGAGCAGCGCCGGCGCCCTCCCGGCGGCGATCGCGGCCCGGACCGGCTCGGACGCGTGGCCGGTGAGCACCGGCGTCAGCCAGACCCCCGGGAGGCCGAGGTCCACCGCGACCGGCAGGGCGAACGAGCCGAGCGACTTGGCGACCACGAGGTGCCGGCCGCCGTCGGGCACCGACGCGTCCTGGATCGCCTCCCCGTAGGTCCGGCGGGCCTCGCCCCAGTCCGGGGAGAGCTCGTCCCAGGCGAACGTGCGGACGGTCCAGCCGGCCGCGCGCAACGTCTTGGCGGCGTACCAGAGCAGCGGACCCTGCGCGGTGTACCCGCTGCCCGGGAGGACCGTCGCGACCCGCGCGGGGTCGCCGGCGGTCGTGCTGATCTGCCAGGTCGTCATCCCGTCACCGTAGCCTCGGCGGCCCGCCGGCGTCAGCGTCATTGACGGCGGCGGGGAGGAGGTGTCGGCGTCGGTGGCGATGTCAGTGGCCCGGCGTAGCGTCCTGTCCATGGCCGACACCGACACCGAGGTCCTGTTCACCGACGTCGCGGCATGGCGCGCGTGGCTCGACGAGAACGAGGAGACGTCGGACGGCGTCTGGCTGATCCTCGCGCGCAAGGGCAAGGACGCCCCGACCACCCTGACGTACGACACCGCGCTCGACGAGGCGCTGTGCAGCGGCTGGATCGACGCGCAGGGCCGCAGCCGGGACGACACGACGTCGCTCCAGCGGTTCTGCCCGCGCCGGTCGCGCAGCCGCTGGTCCGCACGGAACGTGCGCATCGTGGCCCGCCTGACCACCGAGGGGCGCATGCGACCCCGCGGCCAGCAGGAGATCGACAAGGCCAAGGCCGACGGCCGCTGGGACGTCGCGTACGAGGGCAGCAAGAACATCGAGGTCCCGCCCGACCTCGCGGAGGCGCTCGCGGCCAGCCCGCGGGCGACGGCGATGTTCGGGATCCTCACGGCGCAGAACCGGTTCGCGATCCTCTTCCGTGTCACCGGCGTCAAGAAGCCGGAGACGCGGGCGCGGAACATCGCCAAGTTCGTGGGCATGCTGGAGCGGGGCGAGACGGTCTACCCGCAGAAGCGGAAGCTGGAGGACTGACCGCGGCCGCGATCTGCCCGGGATCTGCCCTGAAAGTGTCCTTGAGATCCGCTGAGCGGCTTCACTAGGGTTCCTGGCGGCGGCGGTTCCCGCAGCGCCGAGACCGGGGAGGGGCCGTGGACAGCGAGGTCGTACTTCGGCTCGAGACGGGGGACGTGCTGGTCACCTTCGTGCCCAGCACCCCCGGGTCGCCGTCCGGCGCCGCTCGTCCCGAGCGTCCCGCCGGCCGGAGCGCGACGGCGTCCGGCGCGCTCGACGCCGTGGCCGCGCGCCTCGCCGCCGACGGCGCCAGCGTGCACCCGGGCCTCGAGGCGCTGCTCGGCCTGCCGGAGGCGGCCCTCCTGCTGCACACGCTGGAGACGTACCTGGAGCTCGCGGGCAGTGCGCGGGCGACGGCGGCGGCGTTGCATCTGCACCGCACCTCGCTGTACTACCGGCTCCAGCGGGTCGAGCAGCTCGCCGGCACCGACCTCAAGGACGGCACCGAGCGGCTCGCCCTGCACCTGGCGCTCCGGGTCGCCCGGGCGGCGGGCCGGCTCCCCGACCAGGCGGCCGCGCCGGGCGCGTAGCCGGTCCGGCCCGTCACCGCACCGGCACGACGGCACCGGCACGACGGCACCGGCACGTCACCGCACCGCCAGCTCCGCGATGGTGGCACCGAGCTCGCGGCCCGTGACCCCCTCGGGCCAGCCCCGCAGCAGGCCGCCGTCCTTGCCGACCAGGGCCACCAGCGGCGCCTCGGCGACCGCGTACCTGAGCCACGCGTCGCCGGTCGGGTCCACCGCCACGGGATAGGTGATGTCGTTCTCCTCGACGTAGGCGGCGACGTCGCCAGGGTCCGAGAGGTTCGCGACGCCCAGGAACAGCACCTGGTCCTCGTACTCCTCGACCACGTCGTTGATCGGCCCCTGCTGGCCCGTGCAGCGGGTGCACCAGCTCTCGAAGAACACGAGGACGACGGGGCGTTCCGCCCACTGCTCGGCCAGGTCCAGCGTGGTGCCGTCGGTCAGCTCCAGGGTGAGCGGGGGCGCCGGAGGCGCGTCGTCGGGCGCGAGCCGGAACTCCACGCCCGCGGGGACCGGCCCCGGCAGCTGCCCGCGCGGGGTCCCGGCGCAGCCGGCGAGGGCACCGATCACCAGCCCGGTCGCGAGCAGCGCCGCGAGGGCGCGCCTCACCGCAGCACCGCCTCGGGTGCGTCGTCGAGGGCGGGGTTGGGCTCGATCGGCACGGGGCCGTGGCCGTCGATCGTCAGCTCGGCGTCCGCCAGGTCGACCGATGCCGGGACCTCGATCGACATGACGCACACGGTGGGCTGCCGGGCGGTGCCCAGGTCGATCGAGAAGGCCTTCTCGGCGCGGCCCTCGGGCAGCGCGCCGGCGGCGAGCACGTCGCCGTCGGCCACCAGCTCGTACGGCGCCTCCGGGTGCGCGTACCGGAAGGCACGCGCACCCGAGCACGGGTCGGCGGGTTCGCGGATGTTCGCGTCGGGCACCACGAGGCGCACGGCCTGCGTCTCCCCGCCGCCCCCGGCCCCACCCGAGCACCCGGCCACCACCCCGACCAGGCACACACCGACGGCGGCCGCCCGCAACCACTGGGCTGCCCCCGCGAGATCGGTCCGTCGCGCCGAGATCGGTCCGTCGACGGACCGATCTCGTTGCAACCGACCGACCTCGCCGCGCCCGCCCTTCCAGAGAGAGCCCAACGAGCTCACCCCGCGTCCCGCAGGTCGCCGGCCGCCGCGGCCAGCGCCGCGGCGGCGAGGTTGCGCTGCCCGACGTCGGCCAGGCCCGCGGCGTCCTGCGCGAACCGGGCCAGCGCCGCGTCCGCCGCGCCGCCGTGCTCGTGGCCCGCGACGCGGAGCACCGCCGTCAGCCGCTGCGCCTCGGCGCGGGTGAGCACGCCGCGCTCCCGGTAGTCCTCCACCAGGCGGGACAACGAGTGCACCGTCGGAGCCTGAGCGCGCAGCGGCACGCGCACCGTGCTCGACACGGACGGGTCGGACTCGCTGGTGACGGTGAGCGTCAGGGTCGCGGAGCGCGCCGCGCCGTCCGACGCCGTCGCCCAGGCCGACACGGGCAGCGTGCCGCCCGCCTCGACGGCCGTCACCTCGTACGGCAGCGCCACGTCCCAGCCGCGGCCCCGCACGGACGCCGAGACCCGGTACACGTCGGAGCCGTGCACGCCCTCGCCGGCCTCGCCCGGGTTCCGCAGCGGCACGTTCACCAGGGTGGTGCCGGCGCCCACGGGGTGCTGCTCGGCGCGGCCGAGCCGCGCCCCGCGCTCGAACGCGCCCGAGGCCTGACGGTTGCGCACGGCGACGTCGTAGGTGAGCGTGCCGGAGGCGTCGCGGGCGGCGTCCAGCACGTACACGTGCAGGTCGTTCGGCTCGTCCACGTACTCGAAGGAGCTGCCCGAGCCGGTGCCCGCGTGGAACGTCGCGTCGTCGAGCTGGCGAGGGTCGCCGCGCACCACGGGGACAGGCGTGCCGTCCGGCCGGTAGTAGTCGATGCGGCCGATGTCCGCGGGGTTGGCGTCGACGATCCACTCCCGCGGGGTGCTCCGGGGCTGGTTCTGGGCCAGCAGGACGCCGTGGCCGGCGGTGAACGAGTCGTTGCCCACCCGGTCCACGACCTCCATCGTGTAGTCGGTCCAGGCCGTGCCGTCCGGGCACCAGAAGTCGGTGTCCTCCGGCACGTCCACGGCGCACTGGCCCGCGGTGTACCCGCCGTCGAGCGCGACCTCCAGGCCCACCTTGCCGGCGCCGCCCTGCGAGGCCGGCACCGCCGAGCGGGCCTGCAGCGTGGCGACCGCCACGCCCTGCTCCGCGAGCTCCGACCGGGTCAGCAGCACCTGGTCCTCCTCGGTGAGCACGCCGAGGTCCTGCTTGAAGTGGAGCATGTGGTGCGGCCCGAGGGCGGAGCCGCCCGCGTTCGGGATCTGCCACCGGTTGTGGGTGCCGCCCGGCCCGTTGAAGGAGCCGCGGCTCATCATCTCCCAGTAGCCGGTGTAGGCGCGGGTGTTGTCGGCGAACGGGTTGTTGTAGTTGTCCGGGAGGCTGCGCAGGTGGCTGAACTCGTGCGCGAACACGCTGAGGCCGGAGCTCTCCGCCTGCGTCGAGGTGCCGCCGCTCGCGTTGGGCCAGTGGTTGGCCGCCGACTGCCAGGACGTCCATTCCACGTACCGGGTGTGCGCCCAGTTCGGCATCGGGTCGCCGTTCTGGTCCAGGGGCGCCTCGCCGTCCGGGCCGCGCGGCGGGCCCAGCGCATCCGGCACGTCGTCGGGCGACTCGAACATCATCTGCCCGAACTCCTCCCATGTGGAGGTCTCGTCGTGCCCCGCCGTGACCCAGAAGGCGTTGTCGAAGCCGCAGAGCTGCTCCGCGCACCCGCCCAGGTCCTCGTGCCAGGCCGCGAACCCGGCCTGCCGGATGTTCTTGCCGCACTCGTCGCCCTGCGGGCAGAACTCCTCGACGGGCGCGTTGAACGACGCGTCGTAGCCGTACTCGTGCAGCTTGCCCGGCAGCTCGTACGGCCCGAACACCTCGACGTCGACGCCGATCCGACCGTGGCTGTCCTCCATCCAGTACCCGTGCAGGGTCTGGCCGCCGTTGTACTCGTTCGGGGTGGCGTAGTAGTCGTAGAACCACTGGTTGACGTCCTCGGGCGCGACCGGCTGGAACCCGCTCGCGGGGTTGCCGAAGGGGTGCGACTGCGGGTCCTGCGTGATGAGGAACGGCTGGTCCTCGAACTCCAGCAGGATCACCGCCGTCCGGTACTGCACGTCGCTGCCCGACGAGGTCTCCGCCGAGTCCCACTCCGCCGGACGCACCGGCGTGTAGTCCTCCCAGGTCATCTCCGCCTGGTCGGTCCAGTCCTGCGGGTCCGGCGCAGCGACCGGGCTGCCCGACGCCGGACCGGTCGCCTCCGCGGTCGACGTCGCCCCCGCCAGCGGCAGGGTGAGCGGGACGGCGAGCGCGGCGGCGGCCGCGACGGCCACCGTGCGCCGGACGGCTCTGCTGCTGGTCCGGCCGCTGGTCGTGCTGGTCGGTGCCGGTCGTGTGCCTCGTCGGAGCCTCATGCGGGTCGCCCTCCCGATCGTCCGTGGCACGACCCGGACCGGGCCGTGCCGCGAGGCTACGAGGGCCCGCGCGCGGCGTCATCGGTCAGGTGTCGGGCGTTGCCTCCGACATCTGTCGGATCCGTGTGCGCCCGGTGCACCTTCCGTGCGGCGCGTGAACGCGCCTGCCGGGTGTCGGTGTGCTCCCCTAGGGTGTTGTCCGTGCCGCAGACCGAGGAGACAAGCGTGACGTCGAGCCAGACCACAGCGCCGCCCCGCACCGACGAGTCGGGTGCCGTCCCGCCGGCCATCCGGGCCGCCGCCTCCTGGTCGTGGCGCATGCTGCTGATCGGCGCGTTCGTCGCGGCGGTCCTGTGGCTGCTCGCGCTGCTCAAGACGATCGTGGTCCCGGTGGCGGTCGCGCTGCTGCTGACGATCATGCTGACGCCGGTGCGGCGCGTGCTCAACGAACGGCTCCGGGTCCCGCGGGGGCTGTCCGCGGGGCTCTCCCTGATCGGCCTGATCCTGGTCGTCGCGGGCCTGATCACGCTGGCGGGGCAGTCGATCGCGAACGGCTTCGCCGACCTGCGCACGCAGGCCATCAGCGGGTTCAACGAGCTGTGGTCGCAGCTCTCGGCCACGTTCGGGCTCGAGAACGAGCTGGAGAGCTACAGCAAGGACATCCTCGACCAGCTCGAGGCGCAGCAGGGCGCGATCGTGAGCGGCGCCCTGGGTGCCGCGGCGACCGCGGGCAGCGTGCTGGTGGGCGCCCTGATCGCGCTGTTCTGCACCTTCTTCTTCCTGTACGACTCGCGCGGCATCTGGGGCTGGATCGTCGGGCTGCTCCCGCTGTCCGCCCGCGAGCGGGTCAACCAGGCCGGGCGCCGCGGCGCCGTCACGCTCGCCGCCTACACCCGCACGCAGATCCTCGTCGCGGCCGTGGACGCCGTCGGCATCGGCATCGGCGCGGTGTTCTTCGTCCCGTCGCTCGCGCTGCCGATCGCCATCCTGGTGTTCGTCGGCTCGTTCGTGCCCGTGGTCGGTGCCATCGTGACCGGCGCGATCGCCGTCGTCGTCGTGCTCGTCTCGAACGGCTGGGTCGCGGCGCTCATCATGCTCGGCGTGGTGCTGCTGGTGCAGCAGATCGAGTCGCACGCGCTCCAGCCGTTCCTCATGGGCCAGGCCGTCTCGCTGCACCCCGTCGCGGTGATCCTCGCGGTGGCCGCCGGGTCGCTGGCGGCCGGCATCGTCGGCGCCCTGTTCGCCGTGCCGCTCGCGGCGCTCCTGAACACCGTGATCCTCTACCTCAACGGGCACGACAAGTTCCCCGAGCTCGGCGACGAGGACGCGCTACCGATCAGATGGCGCGCCGCCGACGCGCCGCCCATCCCGCTCCGGCTGCGGCGCAGCCCCGGCGTGGTGGCCGAGAACGCCGTCGAGGACGTCTCGACCGACGCAGCGCCGGCCGCCCCGGAGGGTGATCCGAAGCTCTGAACGTGCATCTGGCGGCGCAGTCGGGCAACATGCGCGCTGTGCCACTGGATCCGTTCGACCTGGAGTCCTACGGCGGTCACCTCACGGTGTCCGCCGACGACGCCCGGGCTGCCGCCGAGCTTCTCGACGGCGTCATCACCCGTACCCCCGTGACCGAGAGCCGCGCGCTCTCGACGATCGCCGGGACGAAGGTGCTGCTCAAGTGCGAGAACTTGCAGCGCGCCGGCTCGTTCAAGGTGCGCGGCGCCTACGTGCGGCTCGCGCGCCTGTCGCCCGAGGAGCGCGAGCGCGGCGTCGTCGCGGCCTCCGCCGGCAACCACGCGCAGGGCGTGGCGCTCGCCGCGAGCATGCTCGGCATCGACACCGTCGTCTACATGCCCGTGGACGCCGCCCTGCCCAAGGTCGCCGCGACCCGCGGCTACGGGGCCGAGGTACGGATGGTGGGCACCTCCGTGGACGAGGCCCTCGCCGCCGCGCGGGTCGAGGCCGCCCGCTCCGGGCGGGTGCTCATCCACCCGTTCGACCACGTCGACGTCGTGGCCGGCCAGGGCACCGTCGCCCTGGAGATCCTGGAGCAGGTGCCCGACGTCGCCACCGTCGTCGTGCCGCTGGGCGGCGGCGGGCTGGTCGCCGGGATCGCGGCCGTGCTGGCCGAGGCCGCGCCGCACGTCAAGGTCGTGGGCGTGCAGGCGGCGTCGGCCGCGGCCTACCCCGGCTCGCTGAAGGCCGGCAAGCCGATGGCGGGCAAGCTCGGCGCCACCATGGCTGACGGCATCGCGGTCGGCCTGCCGGGCGACGTGCCGTTCGGGATCGTGCAGAAGGAGGGCGTCGAGGTCCGCACGGTCACCGAGGACCAGCTCTCGCGCGCCCTGCTCGCGGTGCTGGAGCGCTCCAAGCTGATGGTCGAGCCGGCCGGCGCCGCCGGAGTCGCCGGGATCATGGCCGCCGGGCCGGGCGTCTTCCGGGGGCCGGTCGTCGCGGTGCTGTCGGGCGGAAACATCGACCCGCTCGTGCTGCTCCGCGTGGTGCAGCACGGCCTGGTCGCCGCGGGGCGATACCTGAAGCTGCAGGTGCGGCTGATGGACAAGCCCGGCGCGCTCGCGCGGCTCGTGGAGACCATCGCCGCCGCCGGCGCCAACATCGTGGCCGTGGACCACACGCGCACCGACGTCTCGCTCTCGGTGTCCGAGGTGTCGGTCAACCTGCAGCTCGAGACCAAGGGCGAGGAGCACCGGTCCGCCGTCGTGGAGCGGCTGGAGTCCGAGGGGTACGAGGTCGCCGCGTTCTGACCCGTGATCTGACCTGAATCTTGATCGGGTCCGGGTGTCGTGCGGGCGTGCTCCCGTTCGTCGTCAGGGTGACGCGGCCGACCGGCCGCGCCACCATGTGACCGGGGACCACCCCCGGAAGGGAGCACGCCATGCGTTATCTCATGCTCGTCCTGTCCACTCCCGACGCCCCGGCCGAGGCGGAGAACGTGCCCGAGATCGAGGACTGGGTGCGCGACACCTACGGCACCGGCCGCGCCGTGCTCGGCGACCGGCTGCGCCCGCCCGCGGACGCCGTGGGCGTTCAGGTCCGCACCGGCGAGGTGATCGTCACCGACGGCCCGTTCTCCGAGACCAAGGAGGTCATCGCGGGCTTCGACGTGCTCGACGCCCCCGACCTCGACGAGGCCATCCGGATCGCCGCCGCCCACCCGATGGCGCACACGGGCGCGATCGAGCTGCGCCCCTTCTGGCCGCTCGAGCTGGACCAGGCCTGAGGGAGCACCCGTGCGCTACCTGATGCTCACGATCGAGCCTGACGTCCCCGACCGCGGCCCGACACCGGACCTCGACCGCTGGGTGGCCGACCACGACGCGTCGGGCACCCGCGTGACCGGCTCGCGCCTCCGGCCCGCCGCCGACACGCGGCGGGTCACCGTGCGGGACGGCCGGTCCATCGTGACCGACGGCCCGTTCACGGAGTCGAAGGAGGTCATCGGCGGCTTCGACATCATCGAGGCGCCCGACCTGGACGCGGCGCTGGCGATCGCGGCGTCCTACCCCGGGGCCCGCGACGGCCTGGTGGAGGTCCACCCTTACTGGCCGGTCGAGGGGCCGGTCGACGGGCCGGTCGACGACGAGCCGCCCGGGGCATGAGCACCGCCGACGCGTCCGTGGGCGACGCGGTCTCCGCAGCCTTCCGGGACGAGTGGGCCCGGGTGCTCGCCGCCGTCGCGCGCAGCACGGGTGATCTCGACCTCGCGGAGGACTGCGCGCAGGAGGCGTTCGCGGTGGCGCTGCGGACGTGGGAGCGCGACGGCGTCCCGGACCGCCCCGGCGCCTGGCTCACCACGACGGCCCGCAACCGTGCGCTGGACCGGCTGCGGCGCCGCAAGGTGGAGGGGGAGAAGACCGCCACCGCGGCCCGGCTCGCCTACCGGGCCGGCGGGGTGCCCGGGGTCGACGACGCCGCGGCCGAGCCCGACCCGGTGGGCGACGCCGCGGTGAGCACGCTGGACGGCGCGGCGTGGGACGCCGTCGGGCCGGACGAGCCCGACGGCGACCTGCTGCGCCTGGTCTTCACCTGCTGCCACCCTGCGCTGCCGCTGGAGGGCCGCGTGGCGCTCACGCTGCGCTCCCTCACCGGCATGACGACGGCGCAGGTCGCGCGGGCCTTCCTCGTGCCGGAGTCCACCATGGCCCAGCGCCTGACCCGGACCAAGCGCAAGATCCGCAGCACGGGCATCGCGTTCCGGGTGCCGCCGCCCGAGCTGCTGCACGAGCGCGTCTCCGCGGTGCTCGCCGTGCTGTACGTGCTGTTCACCGAGGGCTACGACGCGTGGGCCGAGCCCGCGGACGACGTCGCGGGGGCCGCCGCCCGCCGGGCGCTGGCCGACGACGCCGTGCGGGTGGCCCGGCTCGTCGCCCGCCTGCTGCCCGACGAGCCCGAGGCCCGCGGCCTCCTCGCCCTCCTGCTGCTCCAGCACGCGCGGCGGGCGGCGCGGCTGGGGCCGGTCGCGGCGGCCGGCACCGCGGCCGGCACGCCGCCCGGCACTTCGAACGGCACGACCTCCGGCACCGTGCCCCGCACGCTGGAGGAGCAGGACCGCTTGCTCTGGCGGCAGGACGAGACCGCCGAGGGGCTCGCGGTGCTCGACGACGCGCTCGCGGTACGGCGTCCGGGGCCATACCAGGTGCAGGCGGCGATCGCGGCGCTGCACGCGCGGGCGGCGTCCGCCGACGAGACCGACTGGGCCGAGATCGCCGCGCTCTACGACGTGCTGCTGGACATGACGCGCTCGCCGGTGGTGGCGCTCAACCGGGCGGTCGCGGTGGGGATGCTGCGCGGGCCCGAGGCGGGCCTGGCCGAGCTGGACGCCGTGGCGTCCGCGCCCGAGCTGGCGGCCTACCACCTGCTCCCGGCGGTGCGGGCCGACCTGCTGCGGCGCGCGGGCCGGCCGGACGAGGCCGCCGTCCAGTACGAGCAGGCGCTCGGTCAGGTGGACCGGGAGGGGGACCGCCGGCTCCTGAGCCGGCGGCTCGCGGAGCTCGCAGACGCGGAGCCGGCAGCCGCCGAGCCCGCAGACGCCGACGGGCCCGCCTGACGCTCGTCCCACCGTGCGGTGGGCGGACGCCGGGCGGGCCCGTCGGACTGCCGGGATCAGCCCTGGAAGGGCTTGGCCCCCGTGATCTCCACGGGGATGTCGTTCCCGTTGGGTGCGTGGTAGCTCGTCTTCGCGCCGATCGACTTGCCGTCGATGGCGGCGCCCAGGGGCGACGTCGGCGAGTAGACGTCGAGGTCCGTGGACCCGGCCATCTCGCGCGACCCGAAGAGGAAGTTCATCTCGTCGCCGGCGACGATAGCGGTCACGACCATGCCCGGCTCGACCTTGCCGTCGTCCGCCGGCGTGCCGACGTGGACGTTACGAAGCTTTTCGGTGAGCTCGAGGATGCGTGCCTCGTTCTTCGCCTGCTCCTCGCGTGCGGCGTGATATCCGCCGTTCTCCTTGAGGTCGCCCTCGTCTCGGGCAGCAGCGATGCGCTCGGTGATCTCCGACCGGTAAGGGCCGGAGAGATGCTCCAGCTCAGCCTTGAGCTTGTCGTGCGCCTCCTGGGTGAGCCAGGTGACAGAAGCGTCGGCCACGGGGGCTCTCCTTTCGTCGTTGCTCGTTCGAGCCACAGTTTTGGCAGCGCGCAGATCCCGGCCGACGAAGCGGATCGGGCACGCGCGTCAGCCGGTCAACACAGCGTGTGAAACGACGAGAATACCAATTGCCGGGAAAGACATGCCAAGACATTCCCCGGTTCCGCTCTGAGCGGACGGTGTATCTATTTCCGAGGGCGAACTCTCAGCGCAGGTCACAGTGGTCGACGAGGCCCGTCGTGGCGAGCTCCGTCGTGGCGATCGTCACCACGTGGCGGGTGGTGCGCGCCTCCTCCGGACCCACCTCGACGTCGACCGCGCCGACCTCCGCGAAGTTCCGGGCGAGGGCGGTCACGGTGCACACGGCCTCGGTCCCCGGCGGCATGCTGACGTCGAACGTCACCTCGACCTTCTCCGGGCTCGCCACGGAGAAGCCGACGTCGACGAAGCTGACCGGGTCGCGCTGCGTGTCGACGATCGTGAACCACGCCGCGATCGCGACACCCGCGGCCAGCGCCAGGGCCACGGCGATCCGCGCGCCGACCGACAGCTTGGGCCGCGGGCGGACGCCGTCGGCCTCGTCCCACGGGTCGTCCTGCCCGGCACGCACGGCGGCCTGCCGCGTGCCGGTCCTCCCGCGGCCGTAGCGCGCGGCGAGGTCCGGCGCCGGCTCGTTCGGGTCGCCGGTGGGGACGGCTGGGTCTTGGTCGTTCATCACAGCTCGCTCGGATCGGGGGTGTCGGTGGTTCGTAGCAAGATTGTCCGTGGACCATCATGGTCCATGAGAGTGATTGTCTCTCAGACGCTCCGACTCTCAGACCCAGACCCAGTCCCTGCCCCACAGGAGGACCCAGTGTCCGTACCCGAGCGCGAGCCGCTCCGTCTGATGGCGGTGCACGCGCACCCTGACGACGAGTCGAGCAAGGGGGCCGCGACGACGGCCCGCTATGCCGCAGAGGGGGTGGAGGTCCTCGTCGTGACGTGCACCGGGGGCGAACGGGGCGACATCCTGAACCCGTCGTTCGAGGTGCCCGAGGGGCACGAGTTCGAGTCGATCGAGGGCCGTCGGGCCGTGCGTCGCCTGGAGATGGCCCGGGCCGCCGAGGCGCTGGGCGTGCGTCAGCAGTGGCTGGGCTTCGTCGACTCCGGCCTGCCGGAGGGCGACCCGCTGCCGCCGCTGCCCGAGGGCTGCTTCGGGCTGGTCCCGCTGGAAGAGGCCGCGGAGCCGCTGGTGCGGGCCGTGCGCGAGTTCCGGCCGCACGTCATCACCACCTACGACCCGTCCGGCGGCTACCCCCACCCGGACCACATCAAGTGCCACGAGGTGTCGTTCGAGGCCTTCGCCGCGGCCGGCGACCCGGACCGCTACCCCGGGACGGGCGAGCCGTGGGAGCCGCTCAAGCTGTACTACAACCACGGGTTCTCGATGAAGCGCATCCGCGCGGTGCACGAGGCCATCGAGGGCGCCGGGCTGGAGTCGCCGTTCGGCGAGTGGGTCGAGTCGCGCGACGCGCGCGAGATCCCCGAGCGCACCGTGACCACGCTGGTGCCGGTCGCCGACTACTTCCCGAACCGCGACGCCGCGCTGACGGCGCACGCCTCGCAGATCGACCCCACCGGGTTCTTCTTCGCGGTGCCGCGCGACCTCGAGGTCGACGTCTGGCCCTGGGACGAGTACGAGCTCGCCGAGTCGCGCGTCCCGCTGCCGGAGCGCGCTCCGGGCGAGTACGAGGAAGACCTGTTCGAGGGTGTCCGGTCGGAGGTGCACGCATGAGCCCCCTGTTCGCCGGCGCGCTCGCGCTCGCCACCGAACCGTCGCCCAACCCCACCGAGGGCCAGCTCCGCCCCGGGCTGGAGTCGTGGCAGGTCTCGCCCGGCCTGGTCGGCTTCCTCGTGACGTTCGCGCTGGCCCTCGCGTGCGTGCTGCTCTTCCTCAACATGAGCAAGCACCTGCGCCGGGCCGGGCACAACGCCCGCCAGCAGGGGCTGCCGGTGCCCGAGCCGGAGGTCATCAGCTTCAGCCGTCCGGGCGAGGGCGGCGCGGCGGGCGAGGGCGACGGCCCGGACGCCGGGACCGGCGGCGCCTCGACGCCGGACGGCGACGGCGCTCCCGGCGCCGACGGCGCCGGGAGCGGCAGGACCAAGGGCGGCGGCGGCTCCGTTGGCTGACCCGGCCGGCGCCGTCCGCGTGACCGTCGGCCAGGTCGCGGTCTCGGACGACCACGCGGCCAACCGCCAGACGGTGGCCGACGCGTTCCAGGTCGCCGACCGGGTCGGGTCCGACCTGCTCGTGCTCCCGGAGTACGCGTCGGCCTACGACCCCCGCGGGGTCGGGCCGGAGCACGCCGAGCCGCTCGACGGCCCGTTCGTCACGCTCCTGCGGGACCGGGCGCGCAAGCACGGGATCGCCGTGATCGCCGGCGTCACCCTGCCGGGCTCCGACGGCGTCCGCGCGGCGAACGCCCTGGTGGTGGTCGACGGCGCGGGCGAGCTCGCCGGGGTCTACCGCAAGGTGCACCTGTACGACGCGTTCGGCTACCAGGAGTCGGAGCTGCTCGAACCGGGCCCCGCGGACGCCGACCCGGTCACGCTGCGCCTGGGCGGACTCACCTTCGGCGTGCTGACCTGCTACGACCTGCGGTTCCCCGAGTCCGCGCGCCGCGTGGTCGACGCCGGGGCGGACGTCCTGGTGTACCCGGCGGCCTGGGTCGCCGGCCCGCTCAAGGCGGACCACTGGCGCACGCTGCTGACGGCCCGGGCCATCGAGAACACCGCGGTGGTCATCGGCGTCGGCATGACGGGCAAGGGCGTCACGGGCCGCACGCTGCTCGCGGGTCCGGACGGCGTCGTCGGGCTGGAGATGGGCGAGGAGCAGGCCTACCGGACGGTCGACCTGGACCCCGCGCCGCTCGCCGAGGTGCGCAGGGCCAACCCGTCGCTGGCGAACCGCCGGTACACGGTCGTCCCCACCGGCGCCTGAGCGCCTTCGGACAGCGCCGAATGTCGTGGGCAGGCGCCGGCCGCACGAGCACCATGGCTCCATCCGTCGTCGGAGGGAGAGGGTCATGGTGGTCGCCCGGAGGTTCTCGTCGAGCGTTCGCGCACTCGCGTCGGCGGCGCTCGCCCTCGGCGTGGCCGGTGGCGCGGTGACGCCGGCCGCCGCCGTCGCACGGCCCGGTGCGGCCGACGCCGGCGGGCCCGCCCGGCCCGTGCCCGTCGTCTACGACTCTGACCTGGACTTCGACGACGCCGCGACCCTGCTGTACCTCTGCCAGGCCGACAAGCGCGGGCTGATCGACCTGCGCGCCGTCACGGTCGTGAACAACGGCGTGGGCACGCCGGGGCGCTCGCTCACCCACGCGCGCACCATCCTGGCCGACTGCGGCCTGCCCGACGTGCCGGTCGCGGACGGGTCGCCGGAGTGGGTCAACGAGCCGCCGCCGGAGGCGCGCGAGCTGTTCGAGCAGGTCCTGTCGGGCGCCCTCGGCGACGCGGACGTCCCGGACGTGCCGGGGCCGACGTCGGCCGCAGATCTCATCGCGGCCACCGTCCGCGCCTCGCGGGCGCCGGTGACGGTGCTGGCCACGGGCCCGCTCAGCAACGTGTCGGCGGCGCTGGACCGGATGGGCCCGCGCACGCTGCGCGACCGCCTGGGCCGCGTCGTCGTCATGGGCGGGGCCTTCGACGTGGGCGGCAACCTGTTCGGCTCGACCACCGCCGGGTTCGACAACACCCAGGAGGTCAACATGTGGATCGACCCGCCCGCGGCCGACCACGTGTTCGCCACCGTGCCCCGCGCCCGGGTGAGCATCGTCGGGCTGGACGCGACGAACCACGTGCCGATCACGCCCGCCTTCGTGGACGCACTGGGCGCCGGGGCCGAGACGTACGAGGCGCGCACGGTGCACGCCATCGTGACGCAGCCGGGCATGCCGGAGCTGATCGGGCAGGGGGTCATGTTCTGGTGGGACGCCCTGGCTGCCGTGTCGCTCGTGACCGGGGAGGGTGTCGACTACCGGGTGCGGCCGGTCGACGTCGTGCGCGACGGGCCGTCGTCGGGCCGCACGGTGAGCGTCCCGGGCGGGACGCTCCAGCACGTGGGCACGACGGCGGACGGCGAGCTCTTCGAGGAGCTGTTCCGCGAGGGCCTGAACGGCACCGCGGCCGACGATCAGATGGCGAGGTTGGCCAGGTAGATCGCGACCACGTGGCAGGCGAACCCGAGCACGGTGAACACGTGGAAGATCTCGTGGAACCCGAACCAGGCGGGGCTCGGGTCCGGCTTCTTGGTGCCGTAGACGATCGCCCCGGCGGTGTAGGCCACGCCGCCCGCGGCGATGAGCCACACGACCGCCGGCCCGCCGGTGGCCCAGAACTGGCCCATGTAGGCGACGGCGACCCAGCCGAGCGCCAGGTAGACCGGCACGTAGACCCAGCGGGGCGCGTTCAGCCAGAAGACGCGGGCCAGCAGCCCGACCAGCGCGCCGCTCCACACGATGGCCAGCAGCACGGTGCCCTGGCCCGGGGGCAGGAGCAGCACCGCGAGCGGGGTGTAGGTCCCGGCGATGATCAGGAAGATGTTCGTGTGGTCGAGCCGGCGCAGCACCGCCTCGGTCCGGGGGGACCAGTTGCCGCGGTGGTACACGGCGGAGACGCCGAACAGCAGGCAGGCGCTCAGGCCGAAGACCGACGCGGAGATCTTGCCCGCCGTCGTCGGGGCCAGGGCGATGAGCACGACGCTCGCCGCGAGGGCCAGCGGGAAGGTGCCGGCGTGGATCCAGCCGCGCAAGCGGGGCTTGACCTTCTTCTCGACCTTCTCGACGGTCGAGGACACCGAGGTGGAGATCTCCTGCAGCGTCTCCGAGACCTTGCTCGTGACCTCGTCCAGGCGACCGGCCGAACGGTCGGGCCCGTCTGCTTGCGCTACCACATGGACTCCTCACCGTCGGCGACCGGTGCCCCTCCGGGTGCCGGGACACTACCTACGGTCGCGTAACTTACTCTAGCGTAGGTTAGGTGGTCGCAGGCCGGACAGGGGCCTTGTGAAGATCCTGCGCCGGGTTGGCGGGAGTCGCCCGTCCAGTGCCCTCGAAGGGCCCGGGGCGGCAGGAACATG
Source organism: Promicromonospora sp. NPDC059942 (assembly GCF_042731755.1). Classification (NCBI taxonomy): domain Bacteria; kingdom Bacillati; phylum Actinomycetota; class Actinomycetes; order Micrococcales; family Promicromonosporaceae; genus Promicromonospora; species Promicromonospora sp. NPDC059942. The sequence continues at coordinate 314,237 of NZ_JBHWLR010000006.1, read as the reverse complement.
CGTGTGCGAGGGGTACCTTTGTCCACGTCCTGCCGGGTACGAAGCCCAGCGTCAGAGCTGCCGTCCGGACCGCGCACCGCGGGTCCGACGGCCCGATCCCCTGAGGTATCCGTGCGCCTGCCCAGCCCGCTGTACCGCCTCTACGAGCGACGCCTGGCGTCCGCCCTGCACGGCGCCACGCTGCCCCGGCACATCGGCGTGATGCTCGACGGCAACCGCCGCTGGGCACGCTCGTTCGGTGAGACGGCGGCGACGGGACACCGTCGCGGCGCCGACAAGATCACCGAGTTCCTCGGCTGGGCCGAGTCGCTGGGCATCGAGGTCGTCACGCTGTGGATGCTCTCCACCGACAACCTGAGCCGGTCGGCGGACGAGCTGAGCAACCTGCTGGACATCATCGAGGACGCCGTCTCCGACCTCTCCGAGTCCGGCCGCTGGCGCCTGCGCGTCATCGGGCGCCTCGACCTGCTCCCCGCGCGGCTGGCCGCCGCCCTGCGCGCCGCCGCCGACCGCACCGCCGGGGTCAAGGGCCTCCAGGTCAACGTCGCCATCGGGTACGGCGGCCGTACCGAGATCGCCGACGCCGTCCGCTCCTACCTCACCGAGCGCGCGAAGGACGGGGCCACGCTCGCGGACCTCGCCGAGTCGATCGACGTCGAGCACATCGCCGAGCATCTGTACACCAAGGGGCAGCCCGACCCGGAGCTGGTCATCCGCACCTCCGGGGAGCAGCGCATCGGCGGGTTCCTCATGTGGCAGAGCCAGCACACGGAGTTCTACTTCTGCGAGGCCTACTGGCCCGCGTTCCGCCGTGTCGACTTCTTGCGCGCGCTGCGCGACTTCTCCCTCCGGGAACGCCGCCTCGGGCGGTGACCGGAGCCGTCCCGGACACGGCCCGCTACCACGTTTCGCCTGGAAATTCGCATGGTGAAATTCGCCACCACGCGCCCAGGTAGGTGACTGAAAGTTCAGTCAGGTAGCGTGCCGAAGATGACAAGGTGGGCACGCTGATGACCGAGCGACGGGTGCCCTCGGCGCGGGAGGCCGCCGAGGCGTGGGAGTCGTTGTTTCGCGCCCAGGTGACGGTGATGCGCCGGCTCCTGGCGGACGACATCTGGGGCGATCTGAGCATGCGTGAGTACGACGTGCTGTTCACGCTCGCGCTCGCGCCCGGCGAGACGCTCCGCCTGCGGGAGCTCAACGAGAACATCCTGATGGCGCAGTCCTCGCTGTCGCGCATGGTGGAGCGGCTCGAGAAGCGCGGTCTGGTGCGCCGCCACCCCTCGCCCGACGACGGCCGGGGCGTGCTGGTCAGCCTCACGCCTGAGGGTTCGGAGACCCAGAAGGAGCTCGGACGCCGGCACGTGCGCTCCATCGCCCACTACGTGGGCCCCGCCCTCGACGCGGAGGACCTGGACCACCTGCGCCAGCTCGCCGACGCGCTGCGCGGGGCGCAGGCGGACATCGACGACTTCTGACGGGTCCGGTGACCGGACCCCAGGTCAGGCCCGCTGATCAGGCGTTTCGCGCCTGGCCGCGGAGCGCCTCCACGACGATGCGCACCGCGGCGCGGTCCAGCGTCGTGCGGCGTGCCACCAGGTGGATGTCGCGCCGGGGCGGGTCGACGAGGTCGAGCGTGCGCACGGCGTAGCGGTCGTGCACCGCGAGCAGCGGCAGCAGGGTGATCGACAGGCCCGCCTCGACGTGGCTCAGCAGGGTGCCGTGGCTCTCGAACCGGGCCACGGCCCGCGGCGTGAAGCCCGCGCGCCGGCACAGGCGTTCGGCGAGGTCGGCCAGGTGCGCCCCGGGGTGCTCGAAGGCCCACGGCTCGCCCGCCAGGGTGGTCAGGTCCACGCGTCCCGAGCGCTCGCCCGTCACGGTGTCGCGGGCGGTCACGAGCACCACGCGGTCGCCCGTCAGCGGCAGGCGCGCGAGGTCGGCGTCGGGCGGCACGGGCGCGTCCGGGAAGTCCGCGCAGATCGCGACGTCCACCTCCCCGCGCTGTAGCGCACCCCGGCTGACCTGGGGTTCCGCCTCGGTGAGCTGGACCGAGATGCGGGGGTACTCCTCGGTGAGGGCCGCGACGGCGGGCACGACGATGCCGTGGAACGCGCTGGTGAACGCCGAGAGCCGCACCACCCCGGTGGGCTCCGAGTGCAGGTCCGCGATGTCGGCCTCGGCGGCCGCGATGCGGTCGAGGATCTGCGCGGCGTGGCCCGCGAGCATGACGCCCGCGGGCGTGAGCCGGATGCGCCGTCCGACGCGTTCGAAGAGCTGAGTCCTGGCCTCGGTCTCCAGGGTGGAGAGCTGCTGGGAGACGCTGGAGGGGCTCAGGTGCGTGGCGTCGGCGACGGCGCGCACCGTCCCGAGCAGGTGCAGCTGGTGCAGGAGGCGGAGGCGCCACGGGTTGAGCATGGGCACATCCTTGTGCAGGTTCGCCGAACATTCTATTCAGGAACGTGGTCTGGACCCGCACACCGCGAGGTGCTTACCGTCACCCTATGAACATCGGCGTTCCTACGGAGATCAAGAACAACGAGAGCCGGGTCGCGCTCACGCCCGCCGGTGCTCACGAGCTGGTCCGCCGTGGGCACGACGTGCTGGTGCAGGCCGGCGCCGGGCAGGGCTCGGGCTTCGACGACGACGCCTACCGGCTCGCCGGCGCCCGCACGGTCGCCGCCGCCGAGGAGGTCTGGGCCGAGGCCGACCTGCTCGTCAAGGTCAAGGAGCCGATCGAGCCCGAGTACGCGCTCATGCGCCCCGACCAGACCCTGTTCACCTACCTCCACCTCGCGGCGTCCGCCCCCTGCACCGACGCGCTGCTCGCCGCCGGCACCACCGCCATCGCCTACGAGACGGTGCAGCTCGCCGACCGCTCGCTGCCGCTGCTGAGCCCCATGAGCGAGGTCGCCGGACGCCTGTCCGCGCAGGTGGGCGCCTATCACCTGATGCGGCCGCACGGCGGCACGGGGGTGCTCATGGGCGGCGTGCCCGGCACGCCCCGGGCCAAGGTCGTGGTGATCGGCGGCGGCGTCGCCGGCGAGCACGCGGCCGCGAACGCGCTCGGCATGGGCGCGGACGTCACCGTGCTGGACGTGTCGCTGCCCGCGCTGCGCCGCATCGAGGCGCGGTTCGGCGGGGCCGTGGGCACGCGGGTGTCGACGACGTACGAGGTGGCCGACCAGGTCGCCGCCGCGGACCTGGTCATCGGGTCGGTCCTCATCCCCGGCGCCGCCGCGCCCAAGATCGTCACCGACGCCATGGTCAAGGTGATGAAGCCGGGCGCCGTGCTCGTCGACATCGCCATCGACCAGGGCGGCTGCTTCGAGCACTCGCACCCCACCACGCACGACGCCCCGACGTTCGCCGTGCACGACACCCTCTACTACTGCGTCGCGAACATGCCCGGAGCGGTGCCCGCGACGTCGACCCGCGCGCTCACCAACGCGACGCTGCCGTATGTCGTGGCCCTCGCGGACAAGGGCTGGCGCGACGCGCTGCGGGCCGACGACGCCCTGGCCCGCGGGCTGAGCACCCACGCCGGGCACATCACCAACGCCGGGGTGGCCGAGGCGTTCGGCGCCGAGGCGGTCCCGGTGGCCGAGATCCTGGCGGCGTGACGGCCGCGACGGCCTACGATCGGCGCGTGGAGCCGCTGCACATCGTCGTCTGCCCGGACTCGTTCAAGGGCAGCCTGTCCGCGTCCGAGGTCGCGTCCGCGATCGCCGACGGCGTCCTGGACGCCGCGCCTGGCGCCGTCGTGACCCGCCTGCCCATGGCCGACGGCGGCGAGGGCACCCTCGACGCGCTCCTCGCCGTCTGGGGCGGCGTCGCGGAGGTCACCGCGACGGTGGACGCGATCGGGCGCCCGACGTCGGCCCGGTGGGCGCTCTCGCCCGACGGGCGCACCGCCGTGGTCGAGCTCGCCGAGGCCAGCGGCCTGCCCGGCGTCTCCGACGTGCCCCTGCAGCCGCTGCACGCGAGCACGCGCGGCACCGGCGACCTGGCGCGCGCGGCGCTCGACGCGGGCGCGGCCGAGGTGCTCGTCTGCCTGGGCGGCTCCGCCTCCACCGACGGCGGCGCGGGCATCCTCACCGGCCTCGGCGCCCGGCTCCTCGACGCCGAGGGCGACCAGGTGCCCGACGGCGGCGAGGGGCTGGCCTCCGTCACCGCCCTCGACCTGTCCGGGCTGCATCCGCGGGCGCGCGAGGTGCGCTGGCGGCTCGCCGTCGACGTCACCAACCCGCTGGTCGGCGAGCAGGGCGCCGCCCGCGTGTTCGGCCCGCAGAAGGGCGCCCGGGACGGCGAGGCGGAGTTCCTCGACACCGCCCTCGCGCACTGGGCCGACGTGCTGGAGCGGGAGACCGGGACCGCCGTCGCCGGGCTGCCCGGCACCGGCGCGGCCGGCGGCGTGCCCGCCGGGCTGATCGCGGTGCTCGGCGCCGAGACCACCCCCGGCGCGGAGCTGGTCGCCGAGGCGGTCGGCCTGCCCGCGGCGCTCGCGGACGCGGCCCTCGTGATCACGGGGGAGGGGTCCTTCGACTCGCAGTCGGTCAACGGCAAGGTGGCCGACGGCGTCGCGCGCCTCGCCGCGGCGTCGCCCACCCGGCCGCCCGTCGTGGTGCTGGCCGGCCAGGTGCTGCTGCCGGAGGCGCAGGCCCGGGCCGCCGGGATCGCCGCAGCGTTCTCGATCGCGCCCGGGCCGGTGGGGCTGGACGACCTGATCGGCCGCACCGCGCCCCGCCTGCGGGACCTCGCCGCGGCCGTCACGAGCCTGGTCGGCGCCGCCCGCGGCTAGCGGCCCGGCGGCGAGCGGCCCGGCGGCGAGCGGCGGCCGGCGGCTAACGGCGGCGGCGAGAGGCGAGCGGCGGCCGGCCCTGAGGTCGGCAGGTTGCCGCGCTGGCTGCACCTCGCGGCGTGGGGTCGGCAGTTTGCCGCGCAAAGTCGGCACCTTGCATCGAGGTCGGCACAGGCCTGTGCCGACCTCGACGCAGACTGCCGACCGCCCAAGCAGACTGCCGACCGCCCAAGCAGACTGCCGACCGCCCAAGCAGAGTGCCGACCACCCGAGCAGAGTGCCGACCACCCGAGCAGAGTGCCGACCGGCGAGCAGACTGCCGACCACCCGAGCAGACTGCCGACCGCCCGAGCAGACTGCCGACCGCCCGAGCAGACTGTCGACCGCCCAAGCAGACTGCAGACACGGTGCCAGGCTCACGCCGCCGGGTCGCTCGCCTGCGCCGGTGACGACACCCGGACAGGGGACCGCCGGACGCGTAGCCACACCGCTGCCCCCAGGGCAACGACGACCTGCAGCACGCCGGTGAAGACCAGCACCGGCCCCGCGCCGAGCGCGCCGATCAGCGCCCCGCCGACGAGCAGCCCCAGCGAGGCCCCGCCGGCGTGCAGCACGGTCTCCGCGGTGAATGCCGTGCGGCGCGCGGCGCCCGTGGTGCGCTCCACGATCAGCGCGTTCAGCGCGGCGATCCCGAACGGCATGGCCAGCCCGCCCAACGCGGACACGACGCCGACGGCGAGCAGGTTCGGCGCGGCGGCGGGCAGCGCCACGTACGCGACGCCGAACACCACCCACGACGCGACGATCGCCGGGATGCGCGGCACCCGGTGCACCACGAGCGGCACGACGAACGAGACGCCGACGGTCGCGACGCCGTACCCCGCCATGCCCGCGGCGATGAGCTCGCCGGGCCGGTCCAGCTCGACGCCGAGCAGGGCCAGGCCCAGCGCGAACGCGAACCACGTGACGCCGCCGACGCCCGCCAGCGCCAGGCCCACGGCCAGCTCCCGGTTGCCGCGCAGCACGGTGCGCAGGGGAGGGGCGGGCTCGGCGTCGACGGCGGACTTGCCTGCCCGGGCTGCCTCGCTCTCGCCCGTCTCGCTCTCGCCCTCGCCCTCGCCCGCCACGCCCGCGCCCGCACCGTCGCCCGCCCGGACCGCAGGCACGGTGAGCATCGCGACGGCGGCCAGCGCCACGGCAGCCGCCTCCCACCACAGCAGCGGCTCGGCGCCCCAGGCGACCAGCAACCACGCCCCGAGCGCGGGCGCGAAGATCATGGAGACCCGGTGCGCCAGGTCCTGCCAGGCCAGCGCCTTCGCCCCTACGCCGGGTCCGTTGCCGGGCAGCTCGGCCAGGTCCGCGGTGAGCGCCCGTTGCGCGGGCGAGAGCAGGGCCGACGTCGCGCCCGTGACCAGGCCGGTCGCGCACAGCACCACCGCGCCGACGCCCACGGTCGCCGCGGCGACCGGCACCAGCGCGAGCCCGAGCACCTGGACCGCGAGCAGCAGCGCGAGCGCGCGGCCCGACACCAGGTGCGCGCGCAGGCGCCGCCCCCACCACCCGGAGGTGAGCAGCGGCAGGCCGGCGAACCCGCCGACCAGGCCGGTGGTCCAGGCGTCGCCGGTCTGGTCGAGCGCGACCAGCGGCAGCGCGACGGCGGTGATGCGCTGGCCGGTCCAGGTGATGAACGTCGTGGCGGTCAGCGTGACGAGGTGTGGGTGGCGCACGCTGCCATCCTGCGGCCGTCCCGGGACGGCCGGTAGACGGCTGCCGGACATGGCGGGTCATAGGCTGTCCCTATGGCCTCATATCCCACGGTCGAGGACCTGCGGCTGGTCGACGCCGTCGCGCGGCACGGGTCGCTCGGCGCCGCCGCCCGTGAGCTGCTGGTGAGCCAGCCGTCGGCGAGCCAGCGGCTGGCCGCGCTGGAGCGCCGCGTGGGGACGAGCCTGTTCGACCGCGACACCACCGGCGCCCGGCCGACGGCGGCGGGGCGGGAGTTCTGCGACCAGGCCGCGCACGTGCTGGACCACCTGGGCACCATCGTCGAGCGCGCCCTTGCGGCGGCGCAGTCCCGCACCGTCTCGGTCGGCGCGTTCCCGAGCATCGCGGGCACGCTGTTCGCGGCGCTCGACGTGCTGCTCGACGACGTCGTCGTGCAGCCCGAGGTGGACCACGGCCCGCGGCTGCTGGAGTGGGTCGAGCGGGGCACCCTCGACGCCGCGTTCACGGGGATCGCCAAGCAGGTCCCGATCGCGCGCGGCCTGGTGGTCACCGAGGTGGGGCGACACGACCTGGTCACGCTGCTGCCCGACGGCGCCCCCGTGCCGGGCTCGGGCCGGCGTCCGTACGAGGGGCAGACCGTCGTGTACTGCCCGCTCGACCTGACGGGCGACGTCCTGCACCGGCGGCTCACGGAGCTGGGCGCGCACGCGCGGCCCGGCGCCACGGCGGAGGCCGCGGTCCGGACGGCGCGGGAGCGGCGGTGCGCCGCCGTCGTGCCCGACATGGTGGCCCGTTGGTATGCCGCGCCCGGCGACCGCACCGTTGAGGCGCCGTTCCGCGGGCGCGTCACGCTGTCCATGGTGACGCGGAGCCCCGTGCCGCCGGCCCTCCTGGGCGCCCTCCCGGGGCTGCGCGAGCGGCTGCGGGAGGGCAACGCGCACGCCCGCTCCTGAGTGTCAGACGTGCAGGCCATCCCGGTGACCCGTACGTCTGACGACGGGCGGTTCTGACAGGGCGTCGGTTCGATGTCACGTCCCGTTCGCGCCTCTCCGGTCGGTCCCGCGCGCCGGACGGTGGAAGGATGTGCGCATGCCCGCGATTTCCCCCCAGCCTGCGGCGCACGACGCCGCGCCGTATGACGCCCTCCTGCTCTACTCCTTCGGTGGCCCGAACCAACCCGAGGACGTGGTGCCGTTCCTGCGCAACGTCACCGCGGGCAAGGGCATCCCGGACGAGCGGCTCGAGGAGGTGGGCGAGCACTACTACGGGTTCGGCGGCAAGAGCCCCATCAACGAGCAGAACCTCGCGCTGAAGGCGGCGCTGGAGGCAGAGCTCGCCGCGCGCGGCCTCGACCTTCCGGTCGTGTGGGGCAACCGCAACTGGGCGCCGTACACGAACGACGCGGTCGACGAGCTGGAGGAGCTCGGGGCCAAGCGCGCCGTCGCGCTCGTCACCAGTGCCTTCTCCTCGTACTCCGGCTGCCGCCAGTACCGCGAGGACCTCGCGATCACGCTGGACAAGCGCGGACAGCTCGGCCCCGACGGGTCCACGGGCGTGCAGTTCGACAAGATCCGCTCGTACTTCAACCACCCGGGCTTCGCGCAGGCCAACGCCGACGCCGTCGTGGAGGCGTTCGCCACCCTCGGGGCGGACGGCGGGTCGCCGGAGGCCGCGCGGCTGGTCTTCGTCACGCACTCGATCCCGGACACCATGGAGGCGGCGTCGCGCATCTCGCACGCCACGTACTCCCAGCAGCACCTCGACCTGGCCGCGGTCGTGGCGGCGCAGGTGGCCGAGCGCCTCGGGCACGAGGTCCCGTGGGACCTGGCCTACTGCTCGCGCTCCGGTCCGCCCAGCCAGCCGTGGCTGGAGCCCGACGTCAACGACCGCCTGGAGTCGCTCGCCGCCGACGGCGTCCGCGACGTGGTCCTGTCGCCGATCGGTTTCATCTCCGACCACATGGAGGTCGCCTACGACCTCGACACCGAGGCGCTCGCCACGGCGAAGGACCTCGGCATCACCGCCGTGCGAGCCGGTACCGTCGGCGTGCGGGAGCCGTTCGTCACCGGCCTGGTGGACCTGCTGCTGGAGCGGGCCGCGCTGGCTCGCGACGAGCCCGTCACCGAGGCGACCGTGGGGTCGCTCCCGGCCTTCCGCTCGGTCTGCGCGCCGGGCTGCTGCCTGCGGCGGGACGGCGAGCCGAGCGGCATCCCGGCGCTGTGCGGGCCGGACCTGAGCTCCTGAGGTCCGCACCGCGCCCGTGACCGCCCATGACAGAGAGGCAGACATGAACGACACGCACGTGCACGGGGACACCGGGCACGAGATCGACACCACCTCGATCAACGAGGGCATCCGGTACACGATGTTCTCGGTCTTCTCGCTGACCGAGACGCTCCCGGCGGACGAGAACGAGCGCAAGGCCGTCGTCGCCGACGCCGAGGCCGCCGTCGGCGGCGCCGTCGACCCGGCCGCCACCTCCGGCGACCTCGTGGTCCGCGGCTGGTACGACGTGGGCGGCCTGCGCTCCGACGCCGACCTCATGCTGTGGACGCACGGCCCGTCGATCGAGGCCGTGCAGGGCGCCTACCAGCGGCTGCGCGCGTCCGAGCTGGGCCGCTCCCTGGAGCCGGTGTGGTCGGTCGCCGCCCTGCACCGCCCGGCAGAGTTCAACCGCGGCCATGTGCCCGCGTTCCTCGCCGGCGAGGCGCCGCGCGACTACCTCTCCGTGTACCCGTTCGTCCGGTCCTACGACTGGTACCTGCTGCCCGATGAGGAGCGCCGCACCATGCTGCGCGACCACGGCATGGCGGCGGCCCCCTACAAGGACGTCCGGGCCAACACCGTCTCGGCGTTCGCGCTGGGCGATTACGAGTGGATCCTCGCGTTCGAGGCAGACGAGCTGCACCGCATCGTCGACCTCATGCGCGACCTGCGCGCGACCGAGGCCCGCCGGCACGTGCGCGAGGAGGTCCCGTTCTTCACGGGCCCGCGCACGCTCCTGGCCGACTGGGCGGACCGCCAGCCCCTGAGCTGACCGGGGTCACCACCTCACCTTTGAGGCCCGGGTTTCTTCGCTTTCGACAGCCCGAAAGCGAAGAAACCCGGGCCTCAAAGTGCATCCCGTCCGTGCCCGTGTGAGGGCGAGGCGGCCGAGCAGGCCGACACCCGGCGGCCGGGGCACAGGCTGTCGGGCTTCGGGCGGCCGGGGCTCGGGCGGCCCGGCCTCAGGCTGCCAGGCTTCGGGCGGTCCGGGCTCAGGCGGCCGAGGGCTCAGGCGGTCGGGCGGGTTCCGGCCAGGGCCGTGGCGCCCAGGTCGTCGTCCGACAGGACCGTGGGGATCAGCCCGGCCGCCTCCAGGTGCCCGACGGCGGCGCTCACCTGGGCCTCGCCCGTCTCGACGAGCAGGTGGCCGCCCGGGCGCAGCAGCGCCGGCGCGAGGTCGATCACGCGGCGCAGGATCACCAGGCCGTCGTCCCCGCCGTCGAGCGCGGTGTGCGGCTCGTGCTCGCGCGCCTCGGGCGGCATCATGCCGATCGCCTCCGTGGGCACGTAGGGCGCGTTCGCGACGAGGACGTCGACGCGGCCCCACACCTCGCGCGGGAGCGGATCCGCCAGGTCGCCGGCGGAGGTGTACGCGGTGAGCCGCCCGGGTCGCGCGGGTGCGACGACGTCGTCCGGTGACACGCCCGTCCCAGCGGCGCGCGCGGGCAGGCCCGTCCCCGCGGCGCGGGCGGCGAAGGCCTCGGCGGCCAGCGCGTCCAGGTTCTTGTGCGCGCAGGCCACGGCCACGGGGTCGACGTCGGCGGCGTGCAGCTCGACGTCGTGCCCCGCCGCCAGCAGCCGCGCCGCGACCGCCCCGCCGAGCGCGCCGCACCCGCAGCACAGGTCGACGACAAGGACGGGGGCGGCGGCAGCACCGGGCGCGAAGGTGTCGACGGCAGCACAACCGGGCACGGCCGCACCGGACACGGCACCGCCCGCCTCACCGGGTGCGGCACCAGCTGCAGCACCGGTCGTGACGCCGCCGGCGGCGTCGGACAGCGCGCGCGCCGCCGCCTCCCGGATCAGCAGCTCGGACCGTTGCCGTGGGACGAAGACCCCGGGCGCCACGAGCCAGCGGCGGCCGTCGAGCTCGGCCCAGCCCACCAGGTGCTCCAGCGGGAGCCCGTCGACCCGCGCCGCGACGAGCGACTCCAGCCGGACGGGATCGGTCGTGCCGTCCGACGTCGCGGCCTCCAGCAGGATCCGGGCCTCGTCCTCGGCGAACACGCAGCCGGCGGCGCGCAGGCGCGCGACAAGTTGTTCCACGCCGCAAGCGTAGGCGTACGTGTCAGACCCCCAGGTCACCGGGGTGACCTGGGGGTCTGACACGCTCGTGGAACAGCGGTCCGATCAGGGGTACAGGCCCCGGATCTGGTGCGCCTCCGCGACGCGCTTGACGCCGATGACCAGGGCGGCGTCGCGCAGGGACAGCGCCTCGCGCCGGGCCAGCGCCGACACCTCGGCGTACGCCGTGGTCATGCGGTACTCGAGCTTGTCCGCGATCTCCTGCTCGGTCCACCAGTAGGTCTGGTTGGCCTGGACCCACTCGAAGTACGAGACGACCACGCCGCCCGCGTTCGCGAGGACGTCGGGGACCACGGTGATGCCGTTCTTCGCGAGGATCGCGTCGCCCGCCGCCGTCGTCGGGCCGTTGGCACCCTCGACCACCCAGCGCGCCTTGACGGAGCCCGCGGTGGTCTCGTCGAGCACGCCCTCGATCGCGGCCGGGACCAGCACGTCGACGGGGAGCGCGAGCAGCTCGGTGTTGGTGACCGGGTCGGCGGCGTCGAACCCGACGACCGAGCCGGTGCGCCGCACGTGCTCCATGAGCAGGGGCACGTCGAGGCCGGCGTCGTTCCGGATGCCGCCGTACTGGTCGCTGACGGCGACGACGCGCGAGCCGCGTGCCGCGAAGATCTCCGCGGCGTGCGAGCCCACCTTGCCGAAGCCCTGGACGGCCACGGACACGTCGCTCAGGTCGACGCCCGCCTCGGCGAGCGCGGCACCCGTGACGTGCACGATGCCGGCCGACGTCGCGGTGCCGCGGCCGAGCGAACCGCCGACGGCCAGCGGCTTGCCGGTCACGACCGCGGGGATGGTGTACCCGCGGTTGACCGAGTAGGTGTCCATCACCCAGGCCATCGTCTGGGCGTCGGTGCCCATGTCGGGGGCCATGATGTCGGTGTCGGGGCCGATCATCGGCATGATCTCCGACGTGTACCGCCGGGTCACCCGCTCCAGCTCGGCCTGCGAGTAGCCGCGGGGGTCGATGGCGACGCCGCCCTTGGCGCCGCCGTACGGCAGGTTGACCACCGCACACTTCCAGGTCATCCACATGGCCAGCGCCCGCACCTCGTCGACGTCGACGGAGGGGTGGTAGCGCAGGCCGCCCTTGCCCGGGCCGAGGCTCACGTTGTGCTGCACGCGGAAGCCGTGGAACAGCACGGTCTCGCCCGTGTCCCGCCGCAGCGGCACGGCGACGTGGATCTCACGGCGCGGCGTCGCCAGCATGCGGTGCAGGCCCTCGTCGTAGCCGAGGATCTCGGCCGCGGTGGCGAGCTGCGCGTGCGCGGTCGCGAGCGCGGAACCCTCCGCGGGCGTGTCGGACGGGGCGAAGTTGGGCGGTGGGGTGGTGGTGGACGTCGTTGTCGTCGTCACGTGGGTCCTCCGGGGGAGAACGGCGCCGACCGCCTCGGGGCGGGGGCGCGGGTTTCGCGGCGCGGGGTTTGCGCCTCGGTCTCACCGTATCGCTTCGATGGGCGAATGTGCCCAGCCGTGGGGTGTCGGCCGGTGATTTTCCGGTGATCGTGCCATTGCTTGGGAATCAGCGTTCCTTCAGCCGCCAAGCGCCGGGGAGAAGGACGCCGGTGAGGGCGGCCTTTGAACGCGTCACAGGGTACGCCGGTCGCGTGGCCGGCCGCTCCACCGGTGCCCTCAGCCCGTGGCGGCGCGCTTGTGCTCGATGTGGGCGACGAGGCCGTCGAGGATGCGGGCCAGGCCGAACTCCAGCTCCCGGGCGGGGTCCGTGGCCGCCTGGTACGCCTCGCCCGCGGCGGAGCCGACGCGTCCGGCCAGCGGGTACTCGCGTCCGGCCATCACCACGCCGAGCTCGTCGGCGTTCGCCGCCCACCAGTCGGCCTGGGTCATCCCCGACGCGCGCTCCTCGGCGCGGATGGCCTCCTGGGCGCGCGCGACGTTCCCGGCGAAGCCGATGAGCAGCGCGACGGTCTGGTCCATCTCGATGTCGTCGAGCCCGGCGCCCTCGATCGCGGAGAGCTGCCACTCGTAGAGGTCGGACGCGCCGGGCCCGACCCAGGCGCGCAGCCCGGAGACCTCGAGCAGCCAGGGATGCTGCCGGCACTCCTCGTAGTGGAAGCGGGCGACCAGCGCCATCCGCTCGCGCAGGTCGTCCGGCATCGCGGGCAGCTCCCGGCGGCCCAGCGCCCGGTCCACCATCAGCACCACGAGCTCGTCCCGGCCGGGCACGTAGGTGTACAGGCTCATCGCGCCGAGGCCGAGCTCCGTGGCGAGCAGGCGCATCGACAGGCCGGGCAGGCCGTCGCGGTCGGCGATCCGGATCCCGGCGTCCACGACGTCGTCCACGCTCAGCCGCTGCTTGCGTCCGCGCCGGGGCGCGGACGGCGCGCCGTCGTCGTAGCGCCACAGGAGGCGGAGGACGGGGTCCGGGTGGTCCGACATGGACCCACCGTAACTTTTTCGTACGCCGTACGGAATGAATGCTACGCTGGGCGAGCCGTTAGTCGTACGCTGTACGGAAAAGGAGACGCCATGTCCCTCCCACCCCTGGTCGCCCGTGGACTGCGCAAGCGGTACGGCGACACCCACGCCCTGGACGGGTTCGACCTCGAGATCGAGGCCGGCGCCGTCCACGCGCTGCTCGGCCCCAACGGCGCCGGCAAGAGCACCGCCGTCAACACCTTCGCCACCCTCACCCGCTGCGACGAGGGCGAGGTGCGTGTCGCCGGCCGGGACGTGCGCAAGGAGCCCGCCGCGGTCCGCTCGTCCGTCGGGCTGGTGGGCCAGCACGCGGCGCTCGACGAGATCCTGTTCGGGCGCGAGAACCTCGTGATGTTCGGCCGCCTCCACGGCCTGTCCAAGGCGGCCGCGCGCGAGCGGGCCGACGAGCTGCTCGGCACCTTCGGCCTGCTGGACGCCGCCGACCGCAAGGTGTCCACCTACTCCGGCGGCATGCGCCGCCGGCTCGACATCGCCGCCGGGCTCATCCGCCGTCCGGCGCTGCTGTTCCTCGACGAGCCAACCACCGGGTTGGACCCCCGGGCCCGCAACGAGGTCTGGCTGACGGTGCGGCAGGTCGTGGACGCCGGGACCACCGTGCTGCTCACCACCCAGTACCTCGACGAGGCGGACCAGCTCGCCGACCGGATCACCGTGATGGACGCCGGCAAGGTCGTCGCCGAGGGCTCGCCCCAGCAGCTCAAGCGGCGCCTCGGCGGCGACCGGGTGCTCGTGACGGCCCCCGCGCACGCCGACCTGGACCGGCTCGCCGCGGCGCTCGGCGGCACCGCCGACGCCGAGCTGCGGCAGGTCACCGTCGAGGCCGGGCCGGACGGCGGGGCGGCGGCGCTGACCGCCGTCGTCCGCGCGCTGGACGCCGCAGGCCTGGAGGTCGACGACATCCTGCTGCGCCGCCCGACCCTCGACGAGGTGTTCCTGCACCTCACGGCCCGCGACGCCGCGCCCACGGGCGCCGCGCCCACCGGCCCCGCCCGGACCGAGGACCCCGCACCCACAGATCCCGCCCCGACCGAAGGAGCCCTGCGATGACCGCCGTCGCCGCCACCCTGCGCCAGAGCTGGGTGATCACCCTGCGCGACCTCAAGCACTGGCAGCGCGAACCGTGGACGCCCGTCTTCGGGATCGCGTTCTCGGTGATGCTCGTGCTCGTCTTCGGCTACCTGCTGGGCGGCGCGATCGCCCTGCCCGGCGGCGGGGACTACCTCGCGTACCTGATGCCGGGGATCTTCGCGCTCTCGATGATGTTCGGCATCGAGGCCACGATGAGCGCCATCGCCAACGACTCGAAGAAGGGCGTCACCGACCGGTTCCGCTCGCTGCCGATCAGCGGCGCCGCCGTCCCGCTCGGCCGGGCCGGCGCCGACCTGGTGAACTCCGCGGCCGAGCTCGCGGTGCTCATGGTGGGCGGGCTGCTCATCGGCTGGAGCGCCTCCGGCAGCATCGCCGCCACCGTGCTCGGCGTCGTGCTGCTGCTCTGGCTGCGGTTCGCGATGCTGGTGCTCGGGGTGTTCCTCGGGCTCACGTTTCGCGGCGAGGGCGGCGTGACGGCGGTCCAGGTGCTGGTGTGGCCGCTCGGGTTCCTGTCCAACGTGCTGGTCGCGCCCGAGTCCATGCCCGGGTGGCTGGCCGTCCTGGCGCAGTGGAACCCGATCTCCGCGACGGCGGCCGCCTGCCGCGAGCTGTTCGGCAACCCGACCGGCATCACCGGGGGAGTGCTGGCCGACCACGCCCTGCTCCTCGCGGCGCTGTGGCCGGCCGTGCTCACCCTGGTGTTCCTGCCGCTGACGGCGCGCGCCTACCGGCGGCTTTCGCGGTGAGGCCGGGTGGCCTCCGGCTCAGGCTCCTGAACGGCGGGACCGTCGCCGGAACGACGACGGCGTCTCCCCGGTCAGCCGCGCGAACGTGCGCGTGAACGAGGGCTGGTCGTAGAAGCCGGCCGCGGTCGCGACGTCGGCGAGCGGCACCGTGGTCGACGTGAGCAGGTGGGCCGCGCGGTCCACGCGCAGCCGGAGCACGAGCTGGCGCGGGGAGAGGCCGAAGACCCGGCGCACCCGGCGGTCCAGGGAGGCGGGGGCACACCCGGCGAGCACGGCGAGGTCCGCGACGGACGGCACCTCGCCGTGCTCCAGCAGGTCCTCGACCTGCCCGCGCAGGCGGGCCATGGCCTGGATCGTCGCGTCGTCGGCGTCGCCCGAGCGCAGGTCCTGCGACACGGAGACCAGGCCCACGTAGGCGCCCGACTCGTCGTGCAGCGGCAGCTTGGACGTGAGGAACCAGCCGGGCGCCCCGCCGACGTGCCGGATCAGCTCCAGCTCCCCGCGCAGCGGCTTGTCCGTGGTGCGGACCAGCTCGTCCTGGCTCTCGTAGCGCTCGGCCAGCTCGGGGACGAACAGGTCGACGGCGCGCTTGCCGATCACGTCGCGCCGCGACCGTTCCCGCGTGCGCCCCACGAAGACCTGGTTCACCAGCACGTACCGGCCGTCGGCGTCCTTGGCGCAGAACATGACGCCGGACAGCTCGTCCATGAGGGCGACCATGGCGGGGTGCAGTGCGGCCAGCAGGGCCCGCGCCTCGGGCCGAGCGGCGCCGTTCGGCGGGTTGCTCATCGGGTCCCGATCGTACGCGGCGCACGCCGTCACCCCTTGGCCGAAACCGGTGCGGATCGCGAGTGATCCTGCCAATACACACGAGCGGCACCGGGTGCACCCTGGTGTCATGAAGACCTCTGCCCGGCGCGGGAGCGCCGACACCGCCGACGTCCCGACCGGGGGCGCAGGCGCACCGGACAGCGCGACGCCGCAGGCTCCGACCGAGCCCCCCGCGAAGCCCGCCGCCGACACCCTCGTCGAGGACGCCGTAGCCCTCGCCCGGACCTGGATCGGCACCGCCACGGGAGCCGCCGGCACCACCGGCGCGACCACGACCGGCTCGAAGACCGACAAGGCCGTCGCCCGCGCCTCCGCCGCCCTCGGCGCGCTCGTCTCCGACCCCGCGGGCCTCGAGCTTGCCGTCGGGTTCGTCGACGACGTCGCCCGCCCGCAGGACGTCCACGTCGCCGCCAAGGCCCTGGCCCGGCTCGGCAAGAAGGCCGGCAGCGCCACGTTCCTCAGCGCGAGCGACCGTGCGCTGTTCCGGGCCGGCGCGCTGACCGCCCCCGTGCTCCCCGGCATCGTGGTCCCCGCCGCCCGCGCCCGGCTGCGCCAGCTCGTGGGCCACCTCGTGGCCGACGCCGGCAACGGCCTCACGGCCCACCTCGCGCGCACCCGGGCCGAGGGCTACACCCTCAACGTCAACCTCCTGGGCGAGGCCGTGCTCGGCAAGGACGAGGCCGCCGGCCGCCTGGCCCGCACCGTCGCGCTGGTCGAGCGCCCGGACGTCGACTACGTGTCGATCAAGGTCTCCAGCGTCGCCGCGCAGCTCGTCACGTGGGACCTCGACGGCTCCCGCGACCGCGTCGTCGAGCAGCTCCTGCCGCTCTACCGCGCCGCGCGCGACCACGGCGTCTTCCTGAACCTCGACATGGAGGAGTACCGCGACCTGGCCCTGACCACCGCGGTGTTCACCGACATCCTGGGCCGCGACGAGTTCCGCGACCTCGAGGCCGGCATCGTGCTCCAGGCCTACCTGCCCGACGCCCTCGGCGCCCTGGACGGCCTCACCGAGTTCGCCGCGAAGCGCGTCGCGGACGGCGGCGCGCGCATCAAGGTGCGCATCGTCAAGGGCGCCAACCTCGCGATGGAGCACGTCGAGGCCGCCCTGCACGACTGGGCGCAGGCGCCGTACCCGACCAAGCCCGACGTCGACGCCAACTACGTGCGCATGCTCGACCACGCCCTGCGCCCCGAGCGGGCGCACGCCGTCCGCATCGGCGCGGCGTCGCACAACCTGTTCCACGTGGCGCTCGCGATCCTGCTCGGCCGGGCGCGCGGCGTCTCCGAGGCGCTCGACATCGAGATGCTCCAGGGCATGGCGCCCACCGAGGCCGCCGCCGTGCGCGACGAGGTCGCCAAGGACAGCGGCCGCGTGGTGCTGTACACGCCGGTCGTGCGCGACGAGGACTTCGACGTCGCGATCTCCTACCTGGTGCGCCGCCTGGAGGAGAACGCCACGGAGCAGAACTTCCTGCACGCGGCGTTCGCGCCCGAGGTGGCCGCCGCCGCGGCGGGCTCCGCGATGGACCGGCAGGAGGCCGCGTTCCGCGCCTCCGTCGAGCTGGGCGTGCACTACGGGGCCGACGACGTCGCCCCGCGCCGCCGTCCGCGCCCCGCGCCGGAGCAGGTGACCGGGCCGTTCCACAACGCCGCCGACACCGACCCCGCGGTCGCCGAGCACCGCACCTGGGCCCAGCAGGTCACCAGCACGCGCTCCGGGTACGTCCCGGCGCTCGCCGAGCCGCTGGCGACGTCCGCCCAGGTGGACGACGTCGTGGCGCTCGCCCGCCGCGCGGGCGCGGCCTGGGCCAAGGTGGCCCCGGCGGACCGCGGCCGCGTGCTGCGCTCCGCGGCCCAGCACCTGGAGGCGGCGCGCACCGACCTGGTCGCCGCCATGGTGCACGAGGCCGGCAAGACCGTCGCCGAGGCGGACCCCGAGGTCAGCGAGGCCGTGGACTTCGCCGCCTACTACGCGCAGGCGGCCGAGGCCCTCGACCCGACGTCGGAGGCCTGGCCGGGCGCCCGGTACACGCCGGACGGCGTCACGCTGGTCACGCCGCCGTGGAACTTCCCCGTCGCGATCCCGATCGGCGGCGTGCTCGCAGGCCTCGCGTCCGGCTCCTCCGTGATCGCCAAGCCCGCGCCGCCCACGCCGCGCTGCCTGGAGATCGCCGTCGAGGCCGTGCACGCGGCGCTCGACGAGGTGGCGCCGGAGATCGGCCTGGACCCGGCCATCGCGCGCGACGTCGCGCAGTTCGTCCGCGTGCCGGACGGCGACCTCGGCCGCCGCCTCGTGACGCACGACGGCGTGTCCCGCGTGATCCTCACGGGCGCGATCGAGACCGCGGAGATGTTCGCGTCCTGGCGCCCCGAGCTCCCGGTGCTCGCGGAGACGTCCGGCAAGAACGCGATCGTCGTGACGCCGTCGGCGGACCTCGACCTGGCCGTCGCCGACGTGGTGCGCTCGGCGTTCGGGCACGCGGGGCAGAAGTGCTCCGCCGCGTCGCTCGTGATCCTCGTCGGCTCGGTGGGCGACCCGCGCACCGTGACCGGGGAGCGGTTCCGCCGCCAGCTCGTCGACGCGGTGTCGTCGCTCGCCGTCGGCCCCGCGACCGACCTGGCCACCGTGATGGGACCGCTCACCGAGCCCGCGCAGGGCAAGCTGCTGCGCGCGCTGACCACGCTGGAGCAGGGCGAGAGCTGGCTCGTGCGGCCGCGCCGGCTGGATGCGGTGGCGCAGGAGGCGGGGCTCGGCAAGGGCCGCCTGTGGACCCCGGGCGTGCGCGACGGCGTCCGGCCGGGCTCGTTCTTCCATCTCACCGAGGCCTTCGGCCCGGTGCTGGGCATCATGACAGCCCGCACGCTGGACGAGGCGCTCGCGCTGCAGAACGCGGTGTCGTTCGGCCTCACGGGCGGCATCCACTCGCTGGACGACACCGAGGTGGAGCACTGGCTCGACCGCGTCGAGGTCGGCAACGCGTACGTGAACCGGCACATCACCGGCGCGATCGTGCAGCGCCAGTCGTTCGGCGGCTGGAAGGCCTCCGTGGTGGGCTCCGGCGCCAAGGCGGGCGGCCCGAACTACGTGGCGCAGCTCGGCCGCTGGGCCGACGCGCCCGACGTGCCGTCGCGCACCGAGGACCCGGCGGGCTGGCTCGCCTGGGCCCGGGCCGACGACGCCCGCGTCTGGCTCACCGAGTTCTCGCAGGCGCACGACCCGTCCGGGCTCGGCGTCGAGTCCAACGTGTTCCGCTACCGGCCCGTCCCGGGCATCACGGTGCGCGTCGGCGCGGGCGCGCCCGACGCCGAGGTGCAGCGCGTGCTGGCCGCGGCCGCGCGGGCGGGCGTCGACGCGACCGTCGTCGGGCAGGAGACCTCGGACGAGGCGTTCGCCGAGTCTGTCGCCGACGGCGTGGTGACCGGCCGGATCCGCGTGGTGGGCGAGGCCCCCGGGCTGCGCGACGCCGCGGCGAGCCGCCTCGGCTCGGTGACGGTGCTGGACGGCCCCGTCCTGGCGAGCGGCCGCCGCGAGCTCCTCACGATGCTCCGCGAGCAGGCGGTCAGCCGCACGATGCACCGCTACGGCCACCAGCGCACCGCCTGACCCCCGACCTCGTTGGGTGGTGGGTGTTTTTTTTTCTGGGCCCCCGAAAAAAAAAAAAAAACAACACCCCACCAAAAAAG
>NZ_JBHWLR010000006.1:173238-294547 GCF_042731755.1 Promicromonospora sp. NPDC059942 | reverse complement strand
AGCCCACCACCTGCCCCCCGACCTTGTGGGGTGTTTGCTGTTTGTTGCCAGAACCCCGGAAAGCAACAAATAGCCAGCACTCAACGAGACGGGCGGGTGGGTGGGTGCGGGTTACGCCGAGTCGCCCTCGACCAGGCGGGGGGCGAAGACGCGGCGCTCGTCGCGGACCGGGCGGCCCGCGACCAGGTCCACGAGCATGCTCGTGGCGGCGCCGACCATCTGCACCACCGGGTTGTGCACGGTCGTCAGCCGGGGCGACGTCGTCTCGGCGATGCCGAGGTCGTCGAACCCGACCACGGAGACGTCGCCCGGAACGGACCGGCCCCGCTCGGCGAGCACCCGCAGCGTGGCCTCCGCCATGAGGTCCGAGGCCGCGAAGATGCCGTCCAGGTCGGGGTGCCGGTCCAGGAGCCGCGCGGCGGCGACGAGCGCCCCCGCGACGGTGAAGTCGCCCTCGACCAGCGCGTCGTCGGGCAGGCCGGCGTCGCGCAGGGCGTCCCGCCAGCCGGTCATCCGATCAACACCCGCGGGCATGTCGAGCGGTCCGGTGATGGTGCCGATGCGCCGGCGGCCCCGGTCGATCATCCGCTGGGTGGCGATGCGTCCGCCCGCGACGTTGTCGACGTCGACGTAGCGCAGGCCGCGCGAGAAGAACGGGTCGGGCTCGAACAGCCGCCCCACGAAGACGGCCGGCAGCGCCGCCGGCCCGAGCTCCGTCTCGAGCTGGTCGCCCTTGTGGTGCGACGCCACGATGACACCGTCGACGTGGCCGCTGCGCAGGTAGCGGCCCACCCGCCCGCGCTGCTCGCCCGGGCGGGCGAGCAGCAGCACGAGCTGGAGGTCCGTCCCGGCCAGCCCCTCGCTGACACCCGCGAGGGTGCCGGAGAGGAACGGGTCGGTGAGGATGCGCTGGTCCGGCTCGGGCACCACGAGGGCGATCGAGTCGGTGCGCCGGGTCACGAGGGACCGGGCGGCTCGGTTCGGTGCGTACCCGAGGCGGGCGACGGCGTCGTCGACCGCCGCCTGCGCCTCGGGGGAGACTCGCAGGCCGCCGTTGATGGCGCGCGACGCGGTCGACCGGGACACCCCGGCCGCCTGGGCCACGTCATCGAGGGTGGGTGGGCCTGAGGTCGTCACGCCGTCGGAACCGCCTTGTCTCCGCCGTCGTCGCCGGTCGGGTACGGCACGGGTGCGGCACTTCGCTCCGGAACGGCATTGGCCCGCGCGACCTGACCGTACCAGCGGCCGGACGCCTTGACCGTGCGCTCCTGCGTCTCGAAGTCCACGCGCACGAGGCCGAAGCGCTTTCCGTAGCCCCACGCCCACTCGTAGTTGTCGAGCAGCGACCAGCCGAAGTAGCCGCGCACGTCGGCACCCTCGTCGATCGCGTCCTTGACGGCGCGCAGGTGCACGTCGACGAAGCCGAGGCGCTCCTGGTCGTCCACGAACCCGTCCGGGCCCACGACGTCGTCGTACGCGCTGCCGTTCTCCGTGACGTACAGGGCGATGCCGCGCGGGCCCGTGTAGTCCTGCTGCAGGCGCAGCAGGAGGCGGGTGAGGCCCTCGGGCTGCACCTCCCAGTTCTGCGTGGTCACGGGCAGCCCGCGCGGGTGCGTGTACGCGCCGTCGCCGCCCGGGAACGGGGACGACGACGGCCGGGTCACCGGGGCGCCGCCGTCCAGCGGGTGCTCGGCCGGGACCGCCGCCACGGCGTTGCCGTGGTAGTAGTTCACGCCGAGCGAGTCGATGGGCGTCGAGATGATCTCGAGGTCGCCCTCCTGGATGTGCTGCTCCAGGCCGTACTCGCGCACGTCCTCCAGCACGTCCAGCGGGTACGCACCCCGCAGGATCGGGTCGGCGAAGATCCGGGTGAACCCGCCGTCGAGCCGGCGCGCGGCGTCGACGTCGGCGGGGTCGTCCGGGTTCAGCGGGTCCTCGACCTCGAAGTTGAGCGTGATGCCGAGGTTCGCCTCGGGCGCCCGCTCCCGCAGCGCCTGCACGGCCAGGCCGTGGCCCAGCATGAGGTGGTGCGCGGCGGCCAGGCCGTCCTCGCGGGACTGCCGGCCCGGCGCGTGCTGGCCGCCCGTGTAGCCCAGGAACGCGGCGCACCACGGCTCGTTGAGCGTGGTCCACACGTCGACGCGGTCGCCGATCGCCTCGTGCATGGTCACGGCGTAGTCGCGGAACCGGTAGGCGGTGTCGCGGTTGACCCAGCCGTTCGACTCGGCCTCGATCGCCTGCGGCAGGTCCCAGTGGTAGAGCGTGAGCCACGGCAGGATGCCCGCGCCCAGCAGCTCGTCCACGAGCCGGTCGTAGTAGGCCAGGCCGGCCGGGTTGACCTCGCGCCCGCCGGGCACGACCCGGGACCACGACGTCGAGAACCGGTACGCCTTGATGCCGAGGTCCTTCATGAGCGCGACGTCGGCGGGGTAGCGGTGGTACTGGTCGCAGGCGACCTCGCCGTCCTCCTGGTTCAGGACGGCGCCGGGGACGTGCGCGAACACGTCCCACACGGAGTCCTCGCGGCCGTCCTCGTGGGCGGCACCCTCGACCTGGTACGCGGCGGTGGCCGCGCCCCAGAGGAAGCCGTCCGGGAACGGCACGGTCCCGGTCGCGTTCGACGACGGCGCGGTGCGCGGCGCGCTCGGCGTGTACGGCAGCGCGATCCCGGGGGCGGGCACGCGCGGCGCCGTCGGGTCGGTCTTGAAGCTCTGCGTGAGCTCGCGGGTCATCTGGGTCATCCCTTCACGGCTCCCTGCATGATTCCTGCGACGAGCTGCTTGCCGACGAAGGCGAAGATCACCAGCAGCGGCAGCGTCACGAGGAACACACCGCCCATGACCAACGAGTAGTCCACGAAGTAGTTCGACTGCAGCGACTTTACGACGAGCGGCAGCGTCGGGTTGTCCGAGCTGAGCACGATCGACGGCCAGAAGTAGTTGGTCCACTGCTGCACGAACGTGAACAGGCCGAGCATGGCCGCGGCCGGGCGCGCCGCGGGCAGCGCGATGCTCCAGAACGTGCGGATCATCGAGGCGCCGTCCACGCGGGCGGCCTCGATCAGCTCGTAGGGCAGCGACTCCGACAGGTACTGCGTCATCCAGAAGACGCCGAACGCGCTGACCAGCACCGGGACGATGACGGCCTGGAGCTTGCCGATCCAGTGCAGGTCGGACATGAGGATGTACAGCGGGATCACGCCGAGCTGGGTCGGCACCGCCATCGTGGCGATGACGAACACGAGCAGGGGCCCGCGGCCGCGGAAGCGCAGCTTCGCGAACGAGTAGCCGGCGAGCGTCGAGAACAGCACGACGGCGGCGGAGACGACGACGGCGATGATCACCGAGTTGGTCAGCGCCTTCCAGAAGTTGATCTGGGTCGACTCGATGACGGTCTGGAACTGCGTGAACAGCGACAGGTCGGGGAACCACTGCGGCACCGCGCTGCGCGAGATCTCGACCGGGTCGGACGAGCCCAGCAGCAGCGTGAAGTACAGCGGGAAGGCTGAGACGAGCAGCACGATCCCCAGCAGGGTGTAGACGACCCACCCGGCGCGGCGGTTCGGGCCCGCGCCGGCCTTCCGGGCCCGGCGGCGGGCAGCCGCCTTGGCGGCACCCGATCCCGCGGTCTGGGCGGTGACGGCGACGGAGCTCATGCGTTCCCCCTGGTGATGCGCTTGCGCTTGGGCTTCTTTTCGGTGCCCGACGTCGAGATCTGGCGGGTGACCAGGAAGTTGACGAGGCCGATCAGCACGATGAGGAGGAACAGGAGCCAGGCGACGGCCGAGGCGCGCCCGAGGCTGTGCTGGTCGCCCCACGCGAGGTCGTAGAGGAACACCACGGTGGTCATCCAGTTCTGGTCCGGCCCACCGAGGCCGATCGAGTCGAACAGGCGGACCTCGTCGAAGATCTGCAGGCCGCCGATGGTCGACGTGATGACGACGAAGATGATGGTGGCCCGGATCTGCGGCACGGTGATGGAGAAGAACTGGCGCACGCGGCCCGCGCCGTCGATCACGGCGGCCTCGTACAGGTCGCGCGGCACGGCCTGCATCGCGGCGAGGAAGATGAGCGCGTTGTAGCCCAGCCAGCGGTAGTTCACCATCGTGGCGATGGCGACATGGCTGGCGATCCGGTCGCCGTGCCAGGCGATCGAGTCCAGGCCGATCGCGTTGAGCATGCCGTTGATCAGGCCGTACTGGTCGGCGAACAGGCGGCCGAAGATCAGCGAGACGGCGACGGGCGCGACCACGTAGGGGATCAGCACACCCATGCGCCAGAAGGTCGCCGCGCGCAGGTTCTGGTCGAGGAGCGCGGCGATGACGATCGCCAGGATCACCTGCGGCACCGAGGAGAACACGAAGATCGAGAGCGTGTTGACCAGGGCCTTCCAGAACGTCGGCTGGGCCAGCACGTCGGTGAAGTTCTGCAGGCCGACGAAGTCGCCCTGTCCGCCCAGCAGGCTCCACTCGTGCACGGACACGTAGGCCGTGTAGGCGAGGGGGAACAGGCCGGTCACCGCGAACAGGATGAAGAACGGCGAGATGTACAGGTACGGGGAGAGCTTCACGTCCCAGCGGCCGAGCCGCTGGGAGAAGCCGAGTCTGCGCGACTCGCGCTGTGGTGCACCGGACCCCGGTGCCGATCGTTGAGGTGTCAGGACGGCCATGTCATCTTCCGGTCATCTTCCGCTGTGTCATCGTCGTGTCGTCGCTTCGGTGCGACGCCCGCGTGGCACGACCGGTGGCCGGGCTCGCCGAGACGCGTGTCTCGACCAACCCGACCACCGGTCGCGGCCAGCGGTTCAGGCCCAGGACGGGCCCGTTTCAGGCAGAGCCTGCTCAGCCGAGCGCGGCGGCCTTCTCGACCGCCTCGTCCCAGGCCTTGTCGGCGTCCTGCGACTTCGTGACGTCGACGCGGTTCAGCGCGTTGGTGACCTCGTCACGGATGGCGAAGTAGTTCGCACCCTTGAACGGGGCGCCGTCGATGCTCTGGGCACGCTCCGAGAAGATCTCGCCCACCGGCGCGTCGTTGAAGAACGCGTTGGTCGAGGCCTGCACGGCCTCGGAGTCCTGCGCCTCGAGCTGCGACGGGAAGGTGCCCGCGGCCTCGAACGCCTTGGTCTGCTGCGCCGGGTCGGTCAGCCACGCGGCCAGCTCCTTGGCAGCCTCGGTGTGCGCGCCGGTCTCGGGGACGGTCAGGAACGAGCCGCCCCAGTTGCCGCCGCCACCGGGGAAGACGTTGGCGACGTCCCAGCCCTCGACGCCACCCGCACGCTCCTCGACCGCACCGGTCATCCAGCCCGGGCAGAGCATCGTGGCGAACGCGTCCTTCTGGAAGCCGGCGTCCCAGTCGGCCTCCCACTGGATCAGGCCGGCCGACAGCTCGTCGTCCACCGAACCGGTGATCTGGTCGTAGATGTCCTTGACCTCGGTGTTGGACGCGAGGTCCTTGGGCTCACCGGTCTCCGGGTCCTCGAACGCGGCGGGGAGCTGGTTGACCATGCCCTGGAAGGTGCCGCCGACGCTGTCGTACCACGCGCTGTCGGACTTCTTCACGAACTTGCGGCCCGCGGCGAAGTAGTCCTCCCACGTCGCGTCGTCGCCACCGAGCAGCTCCGCGACCTCCTCGCGGTCGGTCGGCAGGCCGGCCTCCTCGAACAGGTCGGCGCGGTAGCAGACGGCCTCGGGGCCGATGTCGGTGCCGTAACCGATGACCTTGCCCTCGGTCGTGGTGGCCTGCTGGACCTTCCAGTCCACCCAGCGACCGTCGAGCTCGGGGTCGGCCAGGTCGGTGAACAGGTCGGGGTACTGCATGAGCTCGGGCAGCCAGTCGACCTCGATGGCCTCGATGTCGGCCAGGCCGTCACCACCGGCGGCGAGCTTGGTGGTCAGGTTGGCGCGGGCGTCGTCCGACGTGGCTGCCTTGACCTGCTCGACCGTCACGTTCGGGTGCTCGTCCGTGTACGAGGCGAGCATCTCGTCCGTGTAGCCGAAGTCGTTGAAGGTCGCGACCTTCAGGGTGATCGGGCCGTCCTCCTCGCCGGATCCTTCGTCGGATCCACCGCCGCAGGCGGTGAGGGCGAGCGCGACGGCGGCCACGCCGGCGGTCGCCTGGAGGGTACGGGCGGCTGCGCGCCGCGTGGGTCGGGTACTGCTCAGCACTGGGGACTCCCTTGTCGTGCGGTCTGGTCCTACGGGTTCTGCGGGTTCCTGCGGGTCGCGATCTCGTGCCGCGCTCGGCACAGCTGCGTACCGGCATTGGGAGCGCTCCCACTCCTGGGGTGTGGGAGCGCTACCACGCGACCTGATCGTCGCGTTCCGGGCCCCGCCGTGTCAAGGCGGGAGCGGGCGAACCCTGGTTCGCCTACTCCTTGATCCGGAAGCCGGAGACGGTCTGCACCGCCTGGTTCCAGGCGATCTCGGGGCTGTTGGTCCCGGCGTCCACGGCGGCCAGCGCGTTGTTGACCTCGTCACGGATGGCGAAGTAGTACGGCCCCTTGTGCGGGGCGCTGTCGATGGACTGGGCCCGCGCGGTGAAGATCTTGCCCACCGGCGCGTTGTTGAAGAACGGGTTCACGTAGCCCTGCACGGCCTCGGAGTCCTGGGCCTCGAGCTGCGACGGGAACGCGCCGGCGGTCGTGAAGGCCTCCGTCTGCTGCTCCGGTGCCGTAAGCCACGCGGCCAGCTCCTTGGCCTCCTCGGTGTGCAGGCCGGCCGAGGGCACCGTCAGGAACGAGCCGCCCCAGTTGCCGCCGCCGCCCGGGAAGACGTTGGCGACGTCCCAGCCCTTGACCCCCTGGGAGTAGGACTCGATCGGGCCCATCATCCAGCCGGGGCAGAGCATCGTGGCGAACGCGTTCTGCTGGAACCCGGCCGTCCACTGCGGGGTCCACTGCTCCAGGCCGGCCGAGAGGCCGGCGTCGATGCCGGAGGTGATCTGGTCGTAGATCGCGCGGACCTCGCTGTTGCTCGCCAGGTCGGTCGGCTTCTGCGTCGCCGGGTCCTCGAAGGCGGCGGGCAGCTGGTTGACCATGCCCTGGAACATGCCGGTGGTGCCGTCGAACCACGCGGCGTCGGACTGCGCCGTGAACTGGCGGCCCACCTCGAAGTAGCGCTCCCACGTGGCGTCCTTGCCGCCGAGCAGCTGGGCGACCTCGTCGCGGCCGGTCGGCAGGCCGGCGGCCTCGAACAGGTCGGCGCGGTAGCAGATCGCCTCCGGGCCGATGTCGGTGCCGTAGCCGAGCAGCTTGCCGTCCGTCGTCGTGGCCTGGGCCACCTTCCAGTCCACCCAGCGCTTGGTGACCTCGGGGTCCGTCAGGTCCTCGAAGAGCTCCGAGTGCTCCATCAGCTCCGGCAGCCAGTCGACCTCGGCCGCGACCACGTCGGCGAGCTCGGAGCCGTCACCCGTGGTGAACGCCTTGAGCATCTGCAGGCGGGCCTCGTCGGACGTCGGCGCCACGACGTGCTCGATGGTCACGTTCGGGTGCTCCTCGGTGTACCGGGCGAGCAGCTCGTCGGTGTACCCGAAGTCGTTGAACGTGGACACGGTCAGGGTGATCGGACCGTCGTCGCCGTCGGAGCCCGCGGTGTCCCCACCCAGGAGCGAGCCGCATCCGGTGAGGGGCAGGACGAGGGCCGCGAGCGTAGCGACAGCCGCGCGGCGGGGGGCGACGGTCCGGCTTCGGACCGGTCCGTGTTTGGTGGGCACTGATACTCCTCGGGTTCGGTACGCGTGTGGATGCGTGAAAGCGATATCAGAGCACAAACTCGCCCACATCCGACACGAATGTTCGCTCAGGTTCTAGCACCTCGCCGTCGCGAAACGAACGAGATGGAACGAACGTAAAGTACCAATTAGCAAACGATGTCTGAAATGCCGCAGTCGTGCCTGGAAGGGAAAAAACTCGTCAGGATCCGAGCCGGGCCGCACCGTCCGGTGCGGCCCGCAGGGGCATCCTGGCAGGGACATCCCGGTCAGGGGAAGTCCCGTCCGGACGGCTCAGGCCGTTCCCGTGCGCTTGCCGGCGAGCCAGTCGCGCCCCGCCGCGGCCTCGGTCTCGAGGGTGGTGCGCACGGCGCTGACCGCGGCTTCCTCGATCACGGTGCCGAACAGCGGCACCGTCGCCCGGACGTCGCCCGCGTAGGTGAGGCGGGTGCCGCCGTCGGGCAGGGCGGTCAGGGCCGCGGTGGCCGTCACCCGCACCGGCGCGCCTAGGATCTCGACCGCCACGGTGCCCGTCCGGCGCCCGTCGGACGCCGCCTCCCAGGCCTCGGCCTGGCGGATCTCGAGGTGCGCACCCACGAACGGGCGGGCCTGCACGGGGATGATGTCGGTCGGCAGGGTGCGACGAACCACCACGGTGAAGCCGGTGACCGCGGTCCCCGTGACGTCGGCCTGCTCGACCACGCCGTTCACCGAGCCGGTGGAGCGCTGGGCGCGCCACCGCACGAACGACTCGTCGGCGAGCATCGTGGAGACGTCGTCGATGTCTGCGGGGAACGTCAGGTCCACTGTCAGGTGCACGGGCTCTCCTCCTCGCGCCGACGGGGCATGCCGGTGGTCGAACTCTAACCGACACCTTGCGCGCGTCCGATCTGGGGGAGCCGCGGCCGGACCCCGGGTACGCGCCGCGCCCTCATCGGGCCATGCGCCGGTTCCGACATAGGCTGGGCGCGTGTCCGCGATGAGTGACCTGATCCTTGAGCACGCCGACCTCGAGCCGGCCGACGTGGAGTGGCTGCATCTCCTGGTCGGCGACTGGCAGGTGGTCTCGGACCTCGCGTTCGCGGACCTCGTCCTGTGGCTGCCGACCGACGACGGGCGGTTTGTCGCGATCGCGCAGTGCCGGCCGTCGACGGGTGCCACCGTGCACTACGACGACGTCGTCGGCTCGTTCGCGCCCGAGGGGCAGCGCCCGCAGCTCGCCAAGGCGATGGCCGAGGCGAAGGCGCAGCGCGCCCGCGAGCCGCGCTGGTTCGGCGCGTACGCCGTGCGGGAGGAGGCGATCCCCGTGGTGCACAAGGACACGGCCGTCGCCGTGATCGCGCGACAGACCAACCTCGGTTCGGGCCGCACGCCGTCGCGCCTGGAGCTGAACTACGTCGAGGCGGCCGACGACCTCGTGGCGATGATCCCGCGGGGCGAGTTCCCCCTGCCGAACGCCGCGACAGGTTCGCGCCGCGGCGCGCCCCGTGTGGGCGACGGCCTGATCCGCCTCAACTCCGAGGGCGAGGTGCTGTACGCCAGCCCCAACGCGCTGTCGTGCTTCCACCGGCTCGGCGTGATCGGTCCGCTCGTGGGGCAGTCCCTCGTCGAGGTGACGGCGGACATGGTGGAGCAGCTCCAGCCCGTGGACGAGTCGCTGCCGCTCGTGGTGATGGGGCGCGCCCCGTGGCGCACGGACATCGAGGCGCACGGGGTGTCCCTGTCGCTGCGCGCGATGCCGCTGACCGACCGCGGCCAGCGCATCGGCGCCGTGCTGCTGTGCCGCGACGTGTCCGAGCTGCGCCGGCGGGAGCGTGAGCTCATCACCAAGGACGCGACGATCCGTGAGATCCATCACCGCGTGAAGAACAACCTGCAGACCGTGGCCGCGCTGCTGCGGCTCCAGGCCCGGCGCATGGACGTGCCGGCCGCCAAGGAGGCGCTCGAGGAGGCCATGCGGCGCGTCTCCACGATCGCCCTGGTGCACGAGAGCCTGTCGCAGACGCTCGACGAGCAGGTCGAGCTCGACGACATGGTGGGCAGGGCGCTACGGCTCACGGCCGACGTCGCCTCGGCGGACACCTCGGTGCGGACCGTGCGCACCGGCTCGTTCGGCATGGTGCCCGCGCAGGACGCGACGCCGCTCGCCCTGGTGCTGACGGAGCTGGTCACCAACGCGGTCGAGCACGGGTTCGTCGGGCGTTCCGCGGGCACGGTGGAGATCGCCGTGGAGCGCGAGAACTCCGACCTGCGGGTGGTCGTGGCCGACGACGGCGTGGGGCTGCCCGAGAACGGTGGCGCCGGTGGCCGGGGTCCCGGCAGCGGCCTGGGCACGCAGATCGTGCGCACGCTCGTCACCAACGAGCTCGGCGGGACCATCGAGTGGTCGGCGCGGCCCGGCGGCGGCACCGAGGTGGTGCTGCAGCTCGTGCTGCGGGTGGCGGAGCCGGCCCGCTCCTGACGGTGTCAGGAAAGACGCGAGCCACGCCTGGGCGGAGGGGGCGTGCTCAGGCGTGGCTCGCGGAGATCGTGGTGCGGGGTGGTGCTGTGCTGTCGGTTCAGCCTGCGCGACGAGCGCGCGCGGTGCGGCGCTTGAGCGCACGGCGCTCGTCCTCGCTCATGCCGCCCCAGACGCCGGCATCCTGGCCGGACTCGATCGCCCACTTGAGGCAGGTGTCGACTACGTCGCAGCGACGGCACACGGCCTTGGCCTCCTCGATCTGCAGCAGGGCAGGGCCCGTGTTGCCGATGGGGAAGAACAGCTCGGGGTCCTCTTCGAGGCATGCTGCGCGGTGGCGCCAGTCCATGGTCACGTACTCCTTGGAAGGAACTTCCCACCGTCCGGCTCGCCACTAGGGAGCATCGTCGTCGTGCGTCTGGGGCGCGCAGGTCTGGTTGTGGATCGTTTTCCGATCCCTGAGCGCCAGGCGGCGACCGACGGGGGTGTGTTCGGGGGTGTGTGGGATTGCTGCATCTAGGTTCACACGCTCGTGAACGCTCGCACAAGGGGTTACGGCGAAGTTTCTGACCCATGAACCCTGAGGTATCCGTCACACTATTGTGAATACCCGTCTCACAAGTATCCTAGTCCGTCGTGCCCGTACTGGAAGCCTTTTTCGCGCCTCGTGTCCCGCCGTTTCTTCGTGCCCTGGTGATCGGCGTCGTGGTCGAGGTGATCGGCCTCGTTGCTTTCGCGCTGGTGCTCCTTGGTGAACTCATTACGGGTGGTTCCATGTCGCTGGGAGTGAGCCTCTTTCTGGTTCTGTTCCTCCTGGGAGTCGCCTGGGTTCTCGTGGTGTGCTGCCGTGCACTTCTCGCGGGTCGTCGATCCGGTCGCGGACCCGTCGTGACCTGGCAGCTCTTTCAGATCATCGGGTCGATCGCGGCGATCGGGAGCGGCAGCGGACCCTCCGTCCCGGGCGGGTGGGTGGCCCTCGTGATCGCGGTGGGCGTGGCCGTGCTGCTCATGACGCCCTCCGTCGTCGCGGCGACGTCCGGGACCCGCTCGGAGGACTGAGCACCCGGGGCCGGCGCGGCGGTGCGACCTCCGGCTCCAGCACCTGGCACAGCACCGGATCGCCCCGGCCGCACCACGCGGCCCTGCCCGGCGGCCCGCCCGCACCCGCGAGCATCGCCGGTGCCCCGAGCACGACGTCGGCCGCGCGGTCGGTGCTCAGCAGCACCAGGTGC
Organism: Promicromonospora sp. NPDC059942; assembly: GCF_042731755.1. NCBI lineage: Bacteria > Bacillati > Actinomycetota > Actinomycetes > Micrococcales > Promicromonosporaceae > Promicromonospora > Promicromonospora sp. NPDC059942. The sequence continues at coordinate 283,151 of NZ_JBHWLR010000006.1, read as the reverse complement.
GGTCCGAAGCGCGCGGCCAGGCCGCCCACCGACGGGCCGTCGGACGTGACGGCGAACGCGGCCGCCGAGCGCAGCGCCGCGACGGGCAGCGTGGCGCGCACGTCCTCGACGCCGTCGATCAGCACCAGCGTGCGGGGCGCGGCGGGCGCGGGGCTGGTGCGGCTCCGGGGGCCGGTCCGATAAGCGTCGACGCCGGTCACGGGTTCGCCGGACAGCAGCCGGTCCAGCGCCTCGGCGTCGTCCGGGTGGGTGGTGCCGGCGTAGCCGGGACGGTCCCGCAGCGCTCCCAGCCCGGCGGCGTCGCGCGTGATCCCGTGGACCCGCCAGCCCTGGCGCAGCGCAGCCAGAGCCACCGTGACCAGGGCGGTCGTGCGGCCCGACCGGGCCCGGCCGAGCACCGCGAGGTGGCCGTCCTCCGGGCGCCAGGTGACCGTCGTGCGGCGCTGTCCCTCCGGGTCGTCGCCCAGCGCGAGCGCGAGGCCGCCTCCGTCCCGTCGGGTGCGCGGGGGCAGGTCGGCGGCCCCTGCTGACCGGGGGAGGGGCGGCAGCCAGGGCGGTGCGCCCGGGCGGTGACCCAGCATGTCGGCGGCGCGGCGGACGGCGTCGACGACGAGCATGGCGGCGTCCTGTCCGGGGGTGTCCTGGCTGGCGGCGTCCTGCCGTGCGGCGCCGTGTCCTGGGGCGTGGGGCCCGACGGCGTGGGGTCCGGTGGTGTGGGGCCTGGTGGCGTGGGGCGCGATGACGTCCGGTTCCGCGGCGTCCCGAGCGGCGATGCGTCGTACCGGTAGGCGACCTCCTAGGCGTGCGGGCGCGCGGCGCACCAGCGGCATCCGCGGTTCGGGCGGCCTCGTCGCGTGCGCGCACTGCAACAGCACCGGCGGCGCCGATCCGAGGCGCAGCACGGCTCTCCCGGGCGTCACGCTCGGGAGGTACGCGGCGGCAGGGTCGTCGACGACGTCGCGCGACTCCAGCGGATCGGTGACCCGGAGCGCCAGCCGGGCGCCGACGTTGGCCCGCAGGTCGGGGCCGACGGCGCCGCCCGGCCGCTGGGTCGCGAGCACCAGGTGCACGCCGAGCGACCGGCCCTGCGCCGCGACGCGCAGCAGGGCCGGCAGGAACGCGGGCAGGTCGTCGGCCAGGGCGCGGAACTCGTCGATCACGACGACCAGCCGGGGCAGCACGCCGGGCGGCAGGGCGACGACGTCGGCCGCGCCGTGCTCGGCGAGCACCCGTTCCCGGCGCCGTAGCTCCGCGCGCAGCCCGGCGAGGGCCCGCGCTGCCAGGCCGGGTTCGAGGTCGGTCACCTGCCCCACCACGTGCGGCAGCCGGCCGCAGGCGCCGAGGCTCGCGCCGCCCTTGAAGTCGACCAGCACGAGCGCCAGGTCGGCGGGCGACCGGGCCAGCGCCAGCCCGAGCACCAGCGTCTGGAGCAGCTCGGACTTGCCCGACCCGGTCGTGCCCGCCACGAGCAGGTGCGGCCCGTCCCGGACCAGGTCCAGGAGCACGGGCCCGCCGTCCGCGCTGATGCCGAGCGGCACGGACCAGCCGTCCGCGGGGACCCGGCCCGCTGCGGACGCCCGGCCCGCTGCGGACGCCCGGCCCGCTGCGGCCGGCCAATCCGCTGCGGGCGGCCGATCCTGTGCGGACGCTCGGCCGTCGGCGCGGGCCCAGCGAGCGGCGACGTGGTCCGGTCCCGGGATCTCGTCGAGACCGTGCGCCCTGGTCAGGGACACCGCGGCGGGCAGGCGTGGGTCGCCGCCGTGGGCTGTCGCGAGGCTCCGCCGGGCGTCGGCGGTTCCGGCGAGGGCGCTGCCGGCGCCGGCGACGAGGGAACGGCCGGTGTCGTCGCCGCCGCTGCCGCCGATCGAGCCCCCTAGCGTGGCTGCCGTCCGGCCGAGCCAGGCGGCGCCCGCCAGCAGCCGGGCCAGGTGGTCTGCCCACTCGGCGGTGACGCCGACCAGCGGCACGGTCCGCGCGGCGCCGTCCGGCCCCGTGATCCGGACCCGGCGCGCGTCGAGCACCTGGACAACCGCCCGGCAGCCGGGAGGCATGGCCCCGACGGACACGACCAGGTGGGCGTACGACGGGGCTGGCCTGCCCACCGTGCCGCCGCTGACCACGTCGCTGCGCACCACGCCGCCGCCGATCCCGCCGCCGCCCATCCCGTCGTCGTGCACCCCGCTGTCGTGCACCCCGCCATCGACCACCACCACCGATGCTTCGCCGTCCGGGAGCCAGCGGACCCAGGCCCAGCCCGGGGCGCCGTCGTCGACCCGCACGGCCGCGCCTCGGGCGGCGAGCCCGGCGACCAGCGCGCGGGCGACCGACCGGGCGAGGTCCGCGGGACCGAGTACGGCGACCGCGCCGTCCCGCAGCAGCGCGGCCCACGGGGAGTCTGGCGCGGACGGGAGGTCCACCGCGGCCCCGGACACCCCGCCGGGCACCGCGCCGGAGGCCGCCGCCCCACCTCGAACCCGGGCGGCCGCCCAGGCCGCCCGCGCCGCCGTCCACGCACCCGGCGAGACGTGCAGCGCGGCGTGCGCGAACGCGAGCAGGCGCGCCGGCCCCGGCAGCTCCCGCGACCCGCCGCCCGCGGCACCCCGGCCCGCGGTCCGCTGCCGGGCAGTGCGCAGCTGCGGGGCGGCCACAACCAGGCCTACCAGCGCGAACACCGCCAGGACCGGCTGGCGCAGGACCGCCGCGAGCACCAGCGACGCGACGGCGGGGAGCAGCACGAGCGGCCACGCCACGCCGCCCGAAGCGGCCTCCGGCCGGGGCACGAGCAGGTCGGCCGGACCCCGGGACCGGCGGATCGCGAGACGTCCGCCCCGGCGCAGGCGGGCCCACGCCCGCAGGGCGGCCCACAGGCCGTCGACGCCCACGACCGTCCCGGCGTCGGGACCGGTCACCCGGACGACGAGCCAGGCCCCGCCGGGCCCGCCGGAGCCGAGCCCGGAGCCGAGCCCGGAGCCCGGCCCGGCTCCCGGCCCCGCGACCAGCCCGCCGGCGCTGTGCCCCACACCCTCCGCGACCGGCCCGGCCCCGTCCGCCCCGGCCCCGTCCGGCCGCCGCACCCGCAGCACGGCACCGGGCAGCAGCGGTCGCTCACCGACCACCTGGTCGTCGGTCAGGCGCACACCGTCGACCGTCAGCGGCGCCCACCGCAGCTCGGGGCGGCGGACGAGCGCGGCCAGCGGCGCGCGCACGTGGCCGAGGCGCGTGCCCGGTCGCAGGAGCACGTCCTCGCCGGGGTGCAGGGTCATGCGCACGGCGTCGTCGGACGACGAGGTGGAGGTCATGCCCCCAGCCTTGCCGCCGCTCGGCCGGTACCAGCGCCCTGACCAGGGTTTCTGTGCACAACCCCGGTTTCCACAGGCTCTCCGTCGTGCTCCCTGGGGCACAACCCCTGGGGGACTGCCCCTACCCGGGACTGACGAGATGTACGACCAAGGGATGACACGACCAGGGAAGGATCAGGCCGACGCCCGATGTCCAGACCGGCCCCGGCTCCGTAGGTTCGTTGCTGCCGGCCGAACCGGGGTCCACCCCCGGGAAGGCCGGACCACTTCCGGGCCGCACACGGGACACGTTCCCGCAGGCGACGCCCGGTGCGTGCCGCCACCGGCGACCCGCACATCAAGCACATCAAGCACAGCACGCACAGCACGCACAGCAGCGCCGGCATCCAGCAGCGTCGCATCAAGCAGCGTCGATCACCGAGGAGAAATCTCGTGGACACCACCGTGTACGTCCCGGCGGACCAGCCGGCTCCGGGCTCGGGCGGGGCCGCCCGTGCCGTCCGGGCCAGGAACCTGACCAAGACGTACGGCAAGGGTGAGGCGATCGTGCGCGCCCTGGACGGCGTGGACGTCGACTTCGAGCAGGGCCGGTTCACCGCGATCATGGGCCCCTCCGGCTCGGGCAAGTCGACCCTGATGCACCTGCTGGCCGGCCTGGACTCCGCCACCGGGGGGCAGGCCTTCCTCGGCGAGACCGAGATCACCGGCCTGAACGACAAGGCCCTCACGCGCCTGCGCCGGGACCGGATCGGGTTCGTGTTCCAGCAGTTCAACCTGCTGCCGATGTTCACCGCCGAACAGAACATCACGCTGCCCGTCGAGCTGGCCGGCGCGACCCTGGACCGGGCGTGGCTGAACACGCTGGTGGAGACCCTGGGCCTGACCGGGCGCCTGACCCACCGCCCCGGCGAGCTCTCGGGCGGGCAGCAGCAGCGCGTCGCGATCGCGCGTGCCCTGATCGCGCAGCCCGACGTCGTGTTCGCCGACGAGCCCACCGGCAACCTCGACTCCCGCTCCGGCGCGGAGGTCCTGTCGTTCCTGCGTCGTTCGGTGCGGGAGCTGGGCCGCACCATCATCATGGTCACCCACGACCCGTCCGCCGCCGCGTACGCGGACCGGGTCGTGCTGATCGCCGACGGCCGGATCGCCGGCGACATCTCCGACCCGACGCCCGAGTCCGCCATGGCGGGCCTGGACGCCCTGCGCACGCTCGAGCCCGCCGTCACCACCGGGGCCACGGGCGCCGTGTCCGGGACGGGTGCGTGATGTCGAACTCCTTCCCCACAGCGCGCCTGACCCTGGGGCAGATGCGCCGCAGCATCGGCCGGCTCACCGCCGCGGGTGTCGCGATCGCCATCGGCACCGCGTTCGTCGCGGCCACGCTCCTGGTGGGCAACGTCATCACGAGCACCACGTACGACCAGGTCGCGGCCCAGTACGCCGACGCCGACCTCGTGGTGTCCGACGACGCCGCGGCCCTGACGCCGGACGACGTCGAGGCCGTACGGGCCACCGACGGTGTCGCGGCGGCCGACGGTTCCCTGAGCACCTACGTGGCGCTCAACCACGGCGGCAAGACGATCTACCAGTCGATCGTCCCGCAGGCCTCCGACCCCCGGCTCTCCCCGCTGGTCCTGACGGACGGGGCGTGGCCGGAAGGACCCCACGGCATCGCCCTCCCGGCGGACGTCGCGGAGCGGTTCGACCTCGGCGTGGGGGACACCGTCTCCTCCAACCGCTGGGTGCTGGACGACGAGCCCACCGTCGCGGACGACGGCAGCAGCTACTACGACGGCCACGACGTCAACGAGAAGCTGACGGTCTCGGGGCTGGTGGACGACCCGAACCAGGCTTACGCGCTCGCCGGCGGCATGGCCGTCGTCAGCCCGGAGGCCATGAGCCGGTGGCTCGCCGGCGACCGGGAGCCCGGTCAGCCGGAGACGCTCCAGGAGATCGTCGTGGCCCTCGACCAGCCGGGTGACCCGGCCGCGACCGAGGCGGTCCGGGACGCGCTCGCCGAGGCGGTCCCGGCGGCCACCGGCGTCGTGACCACGCAGGAGTACGCCGAGGAGGTCGTGGCAGGCCTCACGGGCGGCCAGAACATCATCTTCCTGGTGTTCGTCCTGGGCTTCGCCGCCGTGGCGCTCGTCGTCGCCGGCCTCGTCATCGCCAACACCTTCCAGGTGCTCGTCGCGCAGCGGTCGCGGACTCTCGCCCTGCTCCGCGCGGTCGGCGCGGACACCGGCCAGGTCTACCGCAGCGTCCTGCTCGAGGCAGCCATCCTCGGTCTCGTCGCCTCGGTGGCGGGCGTGCTGCTCGGGTCCCTGCTCGTGCAGGGTGGCCTGTTGTTGGCGCCGGTCTTCGACCTCGGGGTCCAGCTGCCCGCGGCCATCGCCGTGAGCGCGCCTGTGGTGCTCCTCCCGCTCGCCGTCGGCGTGCTGGTGACGCTCGCCGCCGCGCTCGCCCCGGCCCGTGCGGCCTCCCGCGTGGCTCCGCTCGCCGCCCTGCGGCCTTCCGATGCGCCGACGCTGCGCGGCGCCGGCCGGGCCCGTGCGGTCCTGGCCGGCCTCGCCACCTTCGGTGGGCTCACCGTCATGGCCGGCGGGGTCTATCTGGGGATGACCGACAAGGCAGACATCGGCGTGCTGGCCGCCGTGGCCGGTGGCTGTGTGTCGCTGGTGGGCGTGGTGATCGGTGCCGTCTTCTGGCTGCCCAAGGTCGCCGCCGGTATCGGCCGCCTGATCGGCTCTGCCGGACCTGCCGCTCGGCTCGCGGCTGCCAACACGCAGCGCAACCCGCGTCGCACGGCGGCGACGGCGACCGCCCTGCTCATCGGGGTCACGCTCGTCTCCATGATGACCACGGGCGCCGCCAGCGCCCGGCTCGCCCTGGACGAGGAGCTGGACGCGCAGTACCCCGTGGACCTCCAGGTCTCCTCGACGTCGTACGGCACCGAGGGGAACCTCGTCGTCCTGCCGGGCTCCGTGACCGAGGCCGTGCGCGGCGTCGACGACCTGCACGCCGTGGCCGAGGTGACGACGTCCACCGCGGACGTCGGCGGTGACGACGGGACGGTGCTCCCGGTCACCGCCGCGGAACCCGAGCAGCTGCGGAAGGTGCTGAACACTCCGGGCGACGTCGCGTCGCTGGAGCACGGCACACTGCTCCTGCCCGACCAGGTCGCCGAGGACTACGGCCTGGAGGGGCGCGAAAGTCTCACGCTCACCGGCCCGGCCGGCGAGGTGACCCTGGACGTCGTCCGCACCGATCTGCGCACCTCCTCCGCCTACCTGACCCCGCGCGACCTGGCCGGCTTCACCCAGGACGTGAGCGCGAACACCCTCTGGGGGAGCGTCGCCGAGGGCAAGGACCCGGCGGACGCCGTCGCCGCCGTGCAGGACGCCGTCTCCGTGACCGGCGAGGCCGTGGACGTGACGGGCGCGGTCGTCGAACGGGAGGCCTACCAGGAGGTGATCGACGTCGTCCTGGGGATCGTGGTCGGCCTGCTCGCGGTGGCCGTGATCATCGCGCTCATCGGCGTGGCCAACACCCTCTCCCTGTCCGTCGTCGAGCGGACCCGCGAGAACGCCATGCTCCGCGCGATCGGGCTCTCCACCGGGCAGCTGCGGGCCACGCTCGCCGTCGAGGGCATGCTGATCGCCGGCGTCGGCGCGGTGCTCGGGATCGTGCTGGGCCTCGTGTACGGCTGGGCAGGCGCGGCCTCGGCCCTGTCCTCGGTGGGCACCGTGCCGCTCGCGGTCCCGTGGACCGACATCGCGCTGGTGCTCGGCGTCGCCCTGGTCGCGGGGCTGGTCGCCTCGGTCGTGCCGGCGCGGGCCGCCGTGCGCACCCACCCCGTGGCGGCGCTCGCCGCGGAGTAGCGCCCCGCAAGGACGGTCAGCACGCAGCAGCCGCGACGACCCGAGGAGAGATCCCGTGGACCCCCATCGTGTACCTCCCCCCGGACCGGCCAGGCCGCGCGTGCTGACCGTCGGCCCCACCGTCCGTCTCACGCTGGCGCAGATGCGCCGCAGCCTCGGCCGGCTCGCCGCCGCGGGGCTCGCGGTGCTCATCAGCACCGCGTTCGTCGCGGCGACGCTGCAGGCCGGCACCGTCGTCACCCGCACCACGTACGACCAGGTGGCCGCGCAGTACGCGGACGCGGACCTCGTGGTCTTCGACCGGGCGGGCACGATGACGCCGGCCGACGTCGACGCGCTACGGGCCGTGGACGGCGTCGCGGCGGCCGACGGGTTCCGCGGCACGTACGTGGAGCTCGCGCACGGCGGCCGGACGGTCCGCCAGTCGCTCGTCGCGGCGCCGTCCGACCCCCGGCTGACGCCGCTGGTGCTGGCCGACGGCGCCTGGCCGGACGGCCCGGACCGCATCGCCCTTCCCGTGGACGTCGCGGAGCTGTTCGGCGTCGGCGTGGGCGACACCGTCTCGTCGACGCGCTGCCTGCGGGCCGGAAAGCCCGCTCCGGGCACGCCCGGCCTCGGCGAGCGCGGCACCGAGTGCTACGGCGGCCAGGAGGCCGTCGAGGCGCTCACGGTCTCGGGCCTGGTCGACGACCCCGTCTCGGCGTACGCCGCGGGCGGCGGCGTCGCCGTGGTCACCCCGGCGGCGCTGGAGCGGCAGCTCGCCGGGTCCGGCGCGACGTCGGGCAAGGCGGCCGGCAAGGCAGCCGTCGAGTCGCCCGGCATGCGGACCGTCGTCGTCGCCCTCGACCGGCCCGGCGACGAGGCCGCCGTCGCGGAGGTCCGGGGCGCCCTCGCCGCGGCCGTCCCGTCCGCCACCGGCGTCACCACCCCCGAGGAGTACGCCGAGGACGTGGTGGCGGGGATCTCCGGCGGCCAGAACATCGTCTACCTCGTGTTCGTCCTGGCCCTCGCCGCCGTGTCCCTCGTGGTCGCGGGCCTGGTCATCGCCAACACGTTCCAGGTGCTGGTGGCGCAGCGGTCGCACACCCTCGCGCTGCTGCGCTGCGTGGGCGCGGGCACCGGGCAGATCCACCGGAGCGTCCTGCTCGAGGCGGTGCTGCTCGGCACGGTCGCCTCGGTGGCGGGCATCGTCGTCGGCTCGCTGTTCGTGCAGGCGGGGCTCCTGGTCGCGCCGGCCTTCGACCTCGGGGTGGCGCTGCCGCGGACGATCCCCCTGACCCCGACGGCGTTCCTCGTGCCGCTCGCGGCCGGGCTGCTGGTCACCCTCGCCGCCGCGGTCGCCCCGGCGCGGGTGGCGTCGCGGGTCGCCCCGCTCGCCGCGCTGCGCCCGGCCGCCGGTCTCGACCCGGCCGGGACCGGCCGGGCGCGCGCCGTGTTCGCGGCGTTCGCCACCCTGGGCGGGCTCGCGGTGATGGCCGCCGGCGTGGCCCTCGGCAGGTCCGGCAGCATCGACACCGGGCTGTTCGCCGCGGTCCTGGGCGGCTCCGTGTCGCTCGTCGGCATCATCGTGGGATCCGTCTTCTGGCTGCCGCGCGTCGCCGCACTCTTCGGGCGCCTGGCCGGCGCCGGGGGCGCGACGGCCCGCTTGGCCTCCGCCAACGCGCTGCGCAACCCCCGGCGGACGGCGGCGACCTCCACCGCCCTGCTCATCGGCGTCACCCTGGTCTCGATGATGACCACGGGCGCCGCCAGCGCGCGCCTCACCATGAACGACCAGCTCGACGCGCGGTTCCCGGTCGACCTGCGCGTCACCAGCACCGCGCACGACGCCGACGGCGCCGCGGCCGCCGTGCCCGCCGCCGTCACCGACGCCCTGGCCGGCGTCGACGGGCTGGGCGCCGTGGTCCCGGTGACGAACGCGTCGGTCCGCCGGGCCGACGGCGGCACCCCCGTGCAGGTCGCCGCCGTCGACCCGGCGGACCTGCGATCCGTCGCGAACACCCCCGCCGACGACCGGCTGCGGCCGGGCAGGATCGTCGTCCCCCAGCGGGCCGCCACGCTGTACGACCTGGCGGGTGCCGACACGCTCGTGCTCACCGGTCCGGGCGGCCGGGTGACCCTCGACGTCGTGCACAGCGGCTCCCGCTCCGACCGCGCCTACCTGACGCCCCAGGACCTCGCCGCCATCGCGCCGGGCCTGGCCCCCGGCGAGGTGTGGGCGCAGGTCGACGGCGACCGCGACGCCGCCGACGTCGTCTCCGCCGTGCAGGCGGCGGTCTCGACCACGGGGGAGACCGTCGGCGTCACCGGGACCGTCGTCGAACGGTCCACCTACCAGCAGATGGTCGACGTGATCCTCTCCATCGTGGTCGGGCTGCTCACCGTCGCCGTCCTCATCGCGCTGGTCGGCGTGGCCAACACGCTGTCGCTGTCCGTCATCGAGCGCACGCGCGAGAACGCGATGCTGCGGGCCATCGGGCTCTCGCGCGGCCAGCTCCGGGCCACGCTCGCCGTCGAAGGAATGGTCATCGCCGGCGTCGGCGCGGTGCTGGGCATCGTGCTGGGCCTGGTCTACGGCTGGGTGGGCGCCACGACCGCGCTGTCCGTGCTCGGCCAGGTGCCCCTAGTCGTCCCGTGGACCGAGGTGGGGGTCGTGCTCGCCGTCGCGCTCGTCGCAGGGCTGCTCGCCTCGGTGGTGCCCGCCCGCGCCGCCGTCCGCACCCACCCGGTCGCGGCGCTCGCCGCCGAGTAGCCGGGTCAGGCGCCCGGGCGGACCAGGCCCGTCTCGTACGCCGTCACGACGGCCTGGACGCGGTCCCGCGCGTCGAGCTTCGCGAGGATGCGGCCCACGTGCGTCTTGACCGTCGCCTCCGCGACGAACAGGTCCGACGCGATCTCCGTGTTGGACCGCCCGCGCGCCATGAGCACCAGGACCTCGCGCTCGCGGCCCGTGAGCCCGGCCAGCGCCTCCTGGGGGCCCGCCGCCTCCTCGGGCGGCAGCGCCGTGACCAGGCGTTCCATGAGCCGCCGTGTGGACGACGGCGCGATCACCGCGTCGCCCTGGTGCACCGTGCGGATCGCCGTGAGCAGCTCCTCCGGCTGGGCATCCTTGAGCAGGAACCCGCTGGCCCCCGCCCGGATCGCGTCGAGCACGTACTCGTCGAGGTCGAACGTGGTCAGCACGACGACGCGCGGGTCGCCCGCCGCGACACCGCCCTCGCCCAGCAGCGCCCGTGTCGCGGACAGCCCGTCCATGCCCGGCATGCGCACGTCCATCAGCACCACGTCGGACGCCGTCGCGGCGAGCAGGCGCAGCGCGTCGCGGCCGTCGTCGGCCTCGACCACCACCCGCAGGTCGGGCTGGGAGTCGATCACCATCCGCAGCCCGGCGCGGACCAGCGGCTGGTCGTCGACCAGGGCGACCCGTACGGGCGTGTCGAGGGCGTCAGTCATCGTTCTCCTTGGGCGTGGTGCTCGGTTCGGTGGTGGGTGCTGCTGCGACGGCGGGCTCGGCGGGCTCCGCGGGGGCGGCCGGCTCGTGGGCCTCGGCCCGCGGGATCGGCACGACGAACCGGACCGAGAACCCGCCGCCGCCGCGCGGCCCGGCCGTGAGCGTCCCGCCGAACATCTCGGCGCGCTCCCGCATCCCCAGCAGGCCGAACCCGGCCGCCGGCTGCGGTGCGGCCGCGTCGGCGGAGCCGGCCGCCGCCAGCCCGCGGCCGTCGTCGTCCACGCGCAGCTCCACCTCTTCCTCGCCCCAGCGCAGCAGCAGGGTGACGGCGGGCCGGGGGCCGGCGTGCTTGCGGACGTTGGTGAGCGCCTCCTGGCACACCCGGAACAGCGTGAGCCCGACGCCGGGCGGCAGCCGCCGCTCCACGCCCACCCGGGCCCAGGAGACGCGCAGGCCGTCGGCCCGGGCCTGGTCCACGAGGTCGCGCAGGTCCGTGACGTCGGGCTGGGGGCGCAAGGGCGCGGCGGCGTCCGGGACCACGGCCCCCGTCTCGCCGGCCCGGTCGGCACCGGGAGCGAGCGCCACGCCCGCGCCGGACGGCGGCCGGGGGCGGCCCGACGGCGCGCCGTCCGGCGCCACCAGGCCCAGCGGGATGCCGCCGTCGTCCGGGCCCTCGCGGAGCACGCCGAGCAGCCGGCGCATGTCGGCCAGCGCCGCCCGGCCGGTCTCGGCGATGGTGCCGAGCGAGCGCTGGGCGGCCGCCGGGTCGGCGGCCGCGGCGTACCGCCCGCCGTCGGCCTGCGCGATGACCACGGACAGGGAGTGGGCCACGATGTCGTGCATCTCGCGGGCGATGCGGGCCCGCTCGGCGGCGGTGGCGATCAGCGCCTGCTGGTCGCGCTCGATCTCGAGGCGCTCGGCGCGGTCGCGCAGCGCCTCCATCATGAGGCGGCGGGACCTGCGCACCAGGCCGAGGGCGAAGGCGGTGGCCAGCAGGGAGCCGGCCCCGAGCATCGTGGGGATCCCGTGCGCGAGGCTGCTGCCGAAGTTGATCCAGCCCGAGATCCCGAGGGTCAGCACCCCGACGACCGCGGCGCCGCCGGCCGCCAGGTACGACCACCGGGGCCCGTAGACGGTGACGCAGTACAGCGACACGAGCACGACGAGGTCCGCGGGCAGGACGACCGGCACCCCGAGGAACGTCATGTGCACCATGCAGGCGACGAAGACCAGGGCGCAGGAGACCACCGGACGGGTGCGGCACCACGGCATCGGGGCGAGCACCGAGGCCGAGATGATCATGGCCTGCGTCGTCGGCCCGGACGAGTACATGTCGGTCGACAGGACGAGCGCGAGGAGCCCGAGCAGGACGGTCCACGTGAGGTCCACGAGGAACCTGTGCCGCTCCGTCCACCCCTGCCACCGCTCGTACCAACCCATGCAGGTCAGAGTAGGTGGAACCGTTGCGCCGGCGCGTCATACCGTGGTAGCACTTGCGTCATCGCGGTGTCAGCCGAAAGGATTCGGTCTGACGGCTGTCAACAGCCGTGACCGGGTAGCGCCAGAGCGTCGGTTATGCCCTACGATGGCGAAATGACTCACGTACTCCTAGCCGAGGACGACCCGGCCATTGCCGAGCCGTTGGCACGAGCGCTCTCCCGTGAGGGATACGACGTCGTCGTGCAAGGAACCGGCAAAGGTGCGATCGAGAGCTCGACCGGTGCGGACATCGTCGTTCTGGACCTGGGCCTTCCCGACATGGACGGGCTCGATGTCGCGCGCGAGATCAGGGCCAACGGCCTCACCGTGCCCGTGCTGGTGCTGACCGCCCGTGCCGACGAGGTCGACCTCGTCGTGGGCCTCGACGCCGGTGCCGACGACTACGTCACCAAGCCCTTCCGCCTGGCCGAGCTGCTCGCCCGTGTCCGGGCGCTGCTGCGCCGCTCGCACGGCGAGACGGGCGAGGAGGAGGAGCTGCACGCGCAGGACGTCCGCGTCGACGTCTCCGCGCACCGCGCCTTCCAGGGCGACCGCGAGCTGCACCTGACCACCAAGGAGTTCGACCTGCTGCGCGTCCTCGTGCAGAACGCCGGCTCCGTGGTTGTCCGGGACACGCTGATGCGCGACGTGTGGGGCTCCGACCCGGTCGGTTCCACCAAGACGCTGGACATGCACGTCTCGTGGCTGCGCCGCAAGCTCGGTGACGACGCGAACGCCCCGCGCTACGTCTCCACCGTGCGTGGCCTCGGCTTCCGTTTCGAGATCGGGGCGAGCTAGCCAGATGCGCGCCCGCGTACTGCAGGCGACGATCGCCGCGGTTGCGGTCGCGGTCCTGCTCCTGGGCATCCCGCTCGCGATCTTCGGTGCCCGTTACATCTACGGCCAGGAAGAGCAGCGGGTCGAGACCCGGGTGCAGGACCTCCTGGCTTCCTCCGTCAACTCCTACGAGCGCAACCGCTCCGCAGCCGAGGCCGGTTTCGTCGACCAGTCCGTGCTGGACCGGGCGGTACAGCCGCAGGGCAACGACATCGTCGCCTACGTCACGGTGAACCAGCCGAACGGCGAGCAGCTCACCTCGGGCGAGCCCATCGCCGGCGCGACGATCGAGCGGGGGCTCATCTCCGAGGAGCAGCCCGTCATGGGCGTGCTGGTCTCGGTCTCGGCCTGGCCCGCGTACATCAAGGCGATCAACGTCGTGGTGCTCGTCGTGTTCGGCAGCGTGGGGGCCTTCGCCGCCGGCGCCGTCACGGCGGCGTGGCAGGCGAACCGGCTGGCGCAACCCTTCGTGTACCTCGCGGCGTCGGCGGAACAGCTCGGCGCGGGACAGGTGCGTCCACGGCTGGATCCCTCCGGGGTGGAGGAGATCGACCTCGTGGCGGCCGAGCTGGCCCGCAGCTCGGACCGGCTCGCGGCGCGGCTCGCGGTGGAGCGGCAGTTCACGTCGGACGCGTCGCACCAGCTCCGCACGCCGCTCACGGCGCTGACGATGCGCCTGGAGGAGATCACGCTCACCTCCAGCGAGCCGGAGGTGCAGGAGGAGGCCCGGATCTCGCTCGAACAGGTGGAACGCCTGGTCGGCGTGGTCGACGACCTGCTCGCCCGCTCCCGGCGCGCGCAGGGCGGCACCACCGAGTCGGTGGACGTCGCCGTCGTCTTCCTCCAGCAGGAGGAGGAGTGGCGCGAGACCTTCGAGCGGGCCGGCCGGCACCTGAACGTCGAGGACTCGGGCGGCGCCCGCGTGCTGGCGACCCCGGGTGCGCTCGCCCAGGTGCTGTCCACCCTGCTGGAGAACTCGCTCAAGCACGGCGACGGCACCACGACCCTCCGGATCCGCGAGGGGCAGCGCGGCGCCATGGCCGTCGAGGTCACGGACGAGGGCGACGGGGTGCCCGAGGACATGCAGGGCAAGATCTTCGAGCGTGGCGTCACGTCCGGCGCGGGGACGGGCCTGGGCCTCGCCCTGGCGCGCGACCTCGTCGCGGCCGACGGCGGCAACCTGCAGCTCACGCAGCGCACCCCGCCGGTGTTCTCGGTGTTCCTCTCGGGCGTGCCGAAGACCCTCGACCCGCACCAGGTGCTGCCGGTCGGGTCGAAGATCTCCACCCTCGGGCAGAAGAAGGTGCGCGGCCGCCGGTAGGCTTCACCGACGTGAGTGCAACAGAGTTCCGTCAGTCCGGCCCACCCGTCGTAGCCGTCGTCGGCGGCGGGCAGCTCGCCCGCATGATGGCCCCCGCCGCCGGCGAGCTGGGCATCCGGCTGCGCGTCCTGGTCGAGGACCCGGCGTCGTCCGCGGCGCAGGTCGTCACCGACGCACCGGTGGGCGTCGCGTCCGACGAGGCCGCGATCCGCTCGCTCATCGCGCCCGACGGCGACCGCGCCGCCGCCGTGCTGACGTTCGAGCACGAGCACGTGCCGAACGCGCTGCTCACGGACCTGATCGAGCACGGGACGCCCGTGCGGCCCGGCCCGCACGCGCTGGTGCAGGCGCAGGACAAGATCGTGATGCGGCAGCGCCTGACCGAGCTCGGCGTGCCGTGCCCCCGCTGGGCGCCGCTGCCCGCGACCTCCCCCGCGGAGGGGCGGGCCGCCCTTGCGGCCTTCCTCGACGAGGTGGGCGGCAGCGCCGTGGTGAAGACCTCCCGCGGCGGGTACGACGGCAAGGGCGTCCGGGTGGTCACCTCCCCGGACGACGTCGCCGACTGGTTCGCGGCCGTGGCCGACGGCGGCCCGCAGCTCCTGGTCGAGGAGAAGGTGCCGTTCACGCGCGAGCTCGCGGCGCTGGTCGCCCGACGCCCGTCCGGCGAGGTGCGGCCCTGGCCCGTCGTGGAGTCGATCCAGCGGGACGGCGTCTGCTCCGAGGTGATCGCCCCCGCGCCAGGCCTGTCCGCCGCCCTCGACGCGCAGGCCCGCCAGATCGCGGCAACCGTGGCCGAGGGCCTGGACGTGACCGGCGTGCTGGCCGTCGAGCTGTTCGAGGTGCCGGGGCCGGACGGGACGCCGACGGTGCTGGTCAACGAGCTCGCGATGCGCCCGCACAACAGCGGGCACTGGACCATCGACGGCGCCGTGACCAGCCAGTTCGAGCAGCACCTGCGCGCCGTCCTGGACCTGCCGCTGGGTGCCGCCGAGCCGACGGCCACCTGGACCGTCATGGCGAACGTCCTGGGCTCCACGCTGGACGAGCTCACCGACGCGCTGCCGGACGTGCTCGCCGCGTTCCCCGAGGCGCGCGTCAACCTGTACGGCAAGGGCATCCGCCCCGGCCGCAAGCTGGGTCACGTGAACGTGAGCGGCGACGACCTGGACGAGGTGCGCCGCCGGGCCGTCGCGGCCGCTGCGCTACTGCGGGGCGAGACGCCGGACGCCGTCGTGCACGCGCCCGCCGCGCCCGCCGTCGCGTCCGTTGCTGCCGGCGCGACCACCGAGGAAGAGGCGAACGCATGAGCACCACCCCGCAGGTCGGCATCGTGATGGGGTCCGACTCCGACTGGCCCGTCATGCAGGCGGCGGCCGAGGCGCTGGGCGAGTTCGGCGTGCCCGTCGAGGTCGACGTGGTCTCCGCGCACCGCATGCCCACCGAGATGATCGACTATGGGCGGCAGGCCGCAGGCCGGGGGCTGCGCGTGCTCATCGCAGGCGCGGGCGGTGCCGCCCACCTGCCCGGCATGCTGGCGTCGGTGACGCCGCTGCCCGTGATCGGGGTGCCGGTGCCGCTGAAGTACCTCGACGGCATGGACTCCCTGCTCTCGATCGTGCAGATGCCGGCGGGCGTGCCGGTCGCGACGGTGTCGATCGGCGGGGCGCGGAACGCTGGCCTGCTCGCGGCGCGGATCCTCGCGTCCGGCGCGGGCGACGAGGCCGCGGTGCTCCGGCAGCGCATGGAGGCGTTCCAGGAGGAGCTGAGCAAGGTGGCGCACGCCAAGGGCGAGAAGCTGCGCGCCCAGCTCTGATCCGGCTCGCCCCCGGAAACATGTCAGACGCCCAGGTCCCCCGAGGGACCTGGGCGTCTGACACGTCCGGGGCGGGTGCGGGTCAGGAGCCCGGCACGCCGCCGATCTTCTCGCCCGCCGCGTACTCGCCGTCGCGGACCTTGGCCCAGAACTCGCCGGTCTGGTTCTCGTCCAGCAGCACCGCCGAGGCGCCCGACGGCGTCCGGTAGTTGATCGTCGCGATCGGCGGGGTGCCGGTCACGCCGTCGTCGCCGTTCGCGGACCGGAAGGCCAGCCCGAGCATCGCGATGTCGATGATGCCCGTGTCGGTGTCGGTCACCACGGCCGCCAGGCCGGCGTCCGCGAGCCCCACCTGGTTGGCCGGGTTGAGCAGCACGCCCGGGTCGGCGACCTTCTTGCCGATCTGCGCGATGACCTGCTGCTGCCGCTCCGCGCGGCCGATGTCGCCCTTCGGGTCGGAGTAGCGCATGCGGGAGAACGCGAGGGCGGTCTTGCCGTCCGCGACGTGGCAGCCCTTCTCCCACTTGAGCTTCGACTTCACGTCGTGCACGTCGTCGGGGTAGCACAGCCGCACGCCGCCCACGGCGTCCACGACGCCCGAGACGCCGCCGAAGCCCACCTCGACGTAGTGGTCGACGGTCAGGCCGCTGAGCCGCTCCACGGCCTGGACCAGCATCGGCGCGCCGCCGTAGGAGTACGCGGCGTTGATCTTGTTGCTGCCCGAGCCGTCGGGCATCTCCGCGAACGTGTCGCGGGGGATCGAGATGAGCGCCACCGGACCCGACCGCGGCTTGTGCAGCACCATGATCGTGTCCGTGCGGGCGCCGCTCGTGGAGTCGTCGATGCCGCCGCTGCCGCGGGCGTCCGAGCCGGCGAGCAGGTAGGTGGTGCCCGGGGTGTTGTCCGCGCCGGACAGCGCCTCGACGTGCTGGATCTTGCCGTTGGCCCAGATCAGCAGGCCGATCGGCCACGCGAGGACCGCGAGGAGCACGAGCACCGCGATGACGCCGGCCACGCGGCCCTTGCGGATGCGGATGTTGCTGCCGCCCCGGCCGCCGCGCCCGCCCGAGGCGAGCGCGCCCTGCTGCGGGTAGCCGCCGCCCCGGCCGTTGCCGCCGGCGGCGGGACGGGGCGCGCTGCGCACCGGCGTCGGGCGCACGGGCCCGGCGCTCGCCCGGACCGGGCGGCCCGGCGGGATGGCCTGCGGCGGCTGGCCGCCGTTGCTCGGCGGCGCCGACCGCGGCGGGATGGACCTCGGCACCTGCCCGGCGGACTCGCTGCGCGCGGGCAGCCCCGACCTTCGTGGTGGAACGGGCGGGGGATTCGTCCCCCTGCGCTCGCCGGACACCGGTACCTCCCGTGAAGACTGTCGACGGATACGTGGTTCGTAGCGCGCCTCGTCGGAGCCTTCCGGCCGTCCGATGCGGTGGGCGCCACCGACGCCGGGAACCCCGACGCCGGGCGTCTCCGCATTAGCGGGTCCGCCCTGCTGCTGCCTGCTCGACGTCGCGCCGGGGGCGACCCGCGGGCGCTCGCCCGTGTCACCCACCGGGATGGCGTCGTCGGCGCCCGGACGCCCGCTCGCGCCCTGGGGCGTGAAGCTGGGCGGGATCCGGACACGCGTGACGTCGTCGTCGGCCTGCGGGGCCGAACGGTTCGACGTTCTGGGATCTGACATGGGCTCAGCCGCAGACCTTGGTGGTGTCGGCGCCGGTGAAGGCCTCTTCACCGGCCTGCTTGATCTCGGTCGACTCCGGCGTGGGCTCCGTCCCGGAGCCGTCGCCGGCCTCTGTTCCGGCGTCGGTCCCGGTCCCGGTGCCCGCGTCGGTGTCCGTGCTCTCCTCGCCCGTCGCCGTACCGGCGTCCGTCGCGGAATCCGAGGGGTCCGCGGACGGGGCGTCCGGGTCGCTGTTGATCGGCCGGTCGTGCTTGACGTTGTCCCACAGCTGTACGGCATCGTCCGTCCATACGACGTTAGCCGCGTTGTTCGGGTCGTACTCGTTGGGGACGGTCATGAACGTGATCGTGTCAGGCCGCACGTTCCGCATGGAGTAGGCCAACCCGGCGAGTCCGTCGATGCTGGCCAGCTCCTCGTTCATGGTGAGCGAGCCGGTGACCGCCTTGAGGAACTTGAGCGTCTTGGACGGGTTGGTCAGCACGTCCTGGCTCAGCACCTTGCGGGAGAGGGAGGCCATGACCTCCTGCTGGCGACCGATGCGGCCGAGGTCGGAACCGTCGCCGAGCCCGTCACCCTTGCGTGCCCGGGCGTAGTCGAGGGCCTTCTGCCCCTGGAGCGTGTGGGTGCCGGGCGAGAGCGAGAGGTGGTTCGCGTCGGCGGAGTAGATCTCCTCCTCGACGCAGACCTCGACACCGCCCACGGCGTCGACCATCGCGGAGAAGCCGGCGAAGTCCGCGACGATGAACCCGTCCATGTACACGCCGGTGAGCTCTTCGATCGTCTTGACGGTGCACAGGGCGCCGTCGGCGACCGTCCCGCCGACCTGCACGCCCTGCGAGAACGCGGCGTTGAACTTCCTGCCGTACAGCTCGGCCGTGGTCGCGCCGTCGGACGTGGTGCAGCTCGGCACGTCCACCGTGGAGTCGCGGGGGATGGAGATCATCTCGATCCGCGACCGGTCGCCCGAGATGTGCATGACGATGGTCGTGTCCGAGCGGGCGCCCATCTCTCCGCCGCCCGCCAGCGCGTCGTTGTCCCCGCTGCGCGAGTCGCTGCCCATGACCACGATGTTCAGCGGGACGCCCGCGTTCGGGTCCTTCGGGAGCACCTGCTTGGGCCGGTTCGTGCCGAGCGCCGCCATGTCGGCGGTCTCGATGTTCCCGGTCAGCTGGGTCACCGCGGTGGCACCGCCGGCGACGGCCAGCGAGAGGACCGCGACGACCACCATGGCGATCGCGCGGGAGACGCTGCTCAGCTGTCCCAGCGCCCGGGCATGCGACGGCCCCCGGGTGGGGTTCGTCGCACCAGAGGCGCTCAAGTCGGGAAATGTCACGGCCACCGATCCTAGAGGCTGCATGTTGCACGGCGGCGCACCGCCCGGGGGCGGACCGTAGAGGGTTCGTGGAGAAGCCC
The DNA here is from genome assembly GCF_042731755.1 of Promicromonospora sp. NPDC059942. Lineage (NCBI taxonomy): Bacteria > Bacillati > Actinomycetota > Actinomycetes > Micrococcales > Promicromonosporaceae > Promicromonospora > Promicromonospora sp. NPDC059942. The sequence continues at coordinate 263,979 of NZ_JBHWLR010000006.1, read as the reverse complement.
TGGCTCGATCGGCCTGGACCCTTTTCGACCGGTCCGTCCCCGGTGGTGGCCCGGGAAGTCCTGTGGTCCGGGCTTTGCCCGGTTCAGTCGACGCGCTCGCTGCCGCGCAGGCGCGCGAGCCGGTCGGCGTCCGCCTCCAGCGCGGCGGCCGTGGCGGACGACGTGAGGACCACCGACCCGCCGCCCGCCCAGACGCCGAGCAGGTCGCGCAGCACGTCGGCGACGGGCGCGCGCCCGTCGACGAGCACGCGCGCCCCGGCGCCGGGCTCCGGGACCAGCTCCTTGTGCCCGACGGCGCCCGCTGCGGTCACCAGCGCGTCCTGGTCGGGATCCACCTCGGGCACCCAGGCGATCGCGTCGCCGTAGGTCATCACCGCGGACGCCGCGTCGATAGCGCCGGCCGGCAGGTCGCCGTCGTACTTCCGGGCGAGCGCGGGCAGGGAGACGACGACGATGTCCGCCCCGCCGTCCGCCCACCGCTCCGGCGCGTCGGTGACCACCACGTCCGGCCCGGCCGTGCCGGCGTCGGGCAGCGCGACCGTCGCACCCGTGCGCCAGGCGGCCAGCGCCCAGACGGCGGTGCGCCAGTGCACGGGCAGGTCGACGACGACGGTGGTGCCCGGTGCGGCGTCGAACTCCTCGACGAGCAGGTTGACCGTCTTGCTGGCCCAGTTGGCGAGGACGGCGCCGGAGAGCTCGACCCGCTCGCCGTCGTCGCCGTACCAGGTGAGGCGCGGCCGGCCGCCGTCGGCGGCGAGGCGGGCCAGGAGCGAGGCGACGTCGGGCACGGAGCCGCCGGTGCGGGGCGCGATCTGCATGCCGCCAGCCTAGGTGTGAACCCGGGGGGAGGACGTGGCGCGACGTCGTGCACGGGGTGGCGGGTGTGTGCGCGTGCTGCGTGCGTGGCGCACTCCCGGCGGCATGTCGGACAGGTGCGCCATATCGCGACCGGATCGTTCTCGCGGTCGTCGCCCGGCTGGTTCGCCGGCCATTGTCCGCAGGGGCCCGGAAGGACACTCCGGCGTGTCGGCGCGCCGGGGGTTTCGCAGGCCGGAAAAGCGACCGGCGGGTGAGACGTGCGCCACGACCTGCGGAAGGACTCGTGAATTACCCGTGGAACCAGTGGGCGATAGCACATTTCCGCTTGACGACTCCAGGCGACACGCGTGTAATTCCATGTATGCAGTTTTCGTAGCGAATACGCAACGGGGCCTGAAACTGCAGGTCTGGCCAGACAGGCTTGATGGGTCGGTCGATCACATGATCTACCGGCCAGGCCTCGGGGCACGGACACGGCATGGAGGGGCACGTCATGTGGAACATGCTGGAATCGGACGTGGAGTTCCCGACTGACGCGGAGAGCGAGGTCGCACCGGTGGCACCGGTCCTGCCCCTCTTCGGCGAGCTGTATGTGCTCAACGAACCGGACGACTCCCTGCTCGGCTGGCAGGAGCGCGCCCTGTGCGCGCAGACCGACCCGGAGGCCTTCTTCCCGGAGAAGGGTGGGTCCACCCGCGAGGCCAAGAAGGTCTGCTCGGGCTGCGAGGTGCGGGCGGAGTGCCTGGACTACGCGCTGGAGAACGACGAGCGGTTCGGCATCTGGGGCGGTCTCTCGGAGCGGGAGCGCCGCAAGCTGAAGCGCCGCGCCGTGTAGTTGGGTTCGCCTCCAGGGCGGACACGGCAGAGGTGAGCAAGCAGCGCACCGTTCGTCGCTCCCCGGCGCGTCGGCGGCGTGTCGGCACAGACGCGCCGCATGATGTGAAGCGAGATGAGCGCTCCACGTACCGACAGCCTGTCGGCCCCCAGCCCGGACCGGGGCTCCCATGCCGCCCCGGCGGGTCCGGTGTGGGCCAAGGTCCCGGCCCAGCCCTCCGTGCAGCCGCCCGTGGCGGTCACGGTCACCGCCGTCGTGGTGACCCGCGGCAGCAGCCCCTATCTCGCCGCGACGCTCGCCGCGCTGCGCGCCCAGTCGCGCACCCCGGACGACGTGGTCGTGGTCGACGTCGACACCGCCCCTGCGACGTCGGGCCACCAGGACCTGCAGCTCGGCGGCGCCCGGTACGTGGCCGGCGCGGGCGCCCGTACCTTCGGTGAGGCGGTCCAGGCCATGCTCGCCGCGACGGGGGTCCCGGAGCGCGGCTGGCTCTGGTTCCTGCACGACGACTCCGCCCCCGCGCCCGGCGCACTGGCCGCGCTGACGCGGGCGGTGGAGCACTCCAACGCCGTGGCGGTGGCCGGGGCCAAGCAGCGGCACTGGGAGTCGGGCCCGGACGGGCTGCCGCTCGACCCGGACGCGGCCGACCGGGGTGTACTGGTCGAGGTGGGGCACACGGTGTCGCCGCTGGGCCGGCGGATGACCGGCATCGACGACACCGAGATCGACCAGGGGCAGCACGACTCGCGCGAGGACGTGCTGGCCGTGGGGCTCGCCGGGGCGCTGGTGCGCGCGTCGGTGTGGCGCGAGGTGGGCGGCACCGACCCGGCGTACGGCCAGTTCGGCGACTCGACCGACTTCTGCCGGCGCGTGCGGCTCGCGGGCCACCGCGTCGTCGTCGTGCCCGACGCCGTGGTGCGGCACGCGCAGGTCGCCCTGCACGCGCCTGGCTCGGCCGGCGCGCGCCGCCGCAGCCAGCTCTACCTGCGCCTCACGTCCGTCGCGCCGTGGGTCCTGCCGTTCGCGATGCTCGCCATGGTGGTGTGGGCGCCGTTCGCCGCGAGCTACCGGCTCGCGATGAAGCACCCCGACCGGGCACGCGACGAGCTGGTCGCGCCGCTGTGGGCCGTGTTCCGGCTGGGTCCGCTGCTGCGGGCCCGACGTCGGATCGCGCGCACGTCGACCGTGCCCCGCAGCGTGCTGCGGCCGCTCCTGGGCACCTGGCGCGAGGTCGCGGCGGAACGGCGCGACAAGCGGCTCGCGCGCGGCGAGGCCCACCGCGTCGACGCCGCGCCGTCGGAGCTGGAACAGGCCGAGCTGCAGGTCCTGGCCGTGCGGCGCCGGTCGGCGCTCGCCGTGGTCGTCGTCGGCGCCGTGGGCCTCGCGGCCGCGCTGTTCGGCCCCGGGCTGGGCGCCCTCGCCTCCGGCGGGCGGCTGGTCGGCGGGGCCCTGCTCCCGGCCGGCGGCACGACGGCGACCACCTGGTCGGCGGCGACGTCCGGCTGGGTGCGTGACGGGCTCGGCACGGCCGCGCCCGCCGACCCCCTTCTCCTCGTGCTGTCCGGGCTGTCGGTGCTCGCGGGCGGCACCCTGCAGCACGCGGTGAACGCGCTGCTCCTGCTGGCACTGCCGCTGGCCGCCGTCGGCGCCTGGGCCGCCGCGGGCACGGTGACGCGCTCCGTGTGGCTGCGCACGCTCGCCGCGTTCGCGTGGACCGTCGCCCCCGCGTTCCTCGGCGCCCTGGACGGCGGCCTGCTCGGTGGCGTGCTGGTGCACACCCTGCTGCCCTGGACCGCCGTGGCGCTCGTCCGCGCGGTGGGCGCCCAGGCCGTCGACCGGGTGCCGCACGCCGACGGCGCCCCGGACGGCGCCTCCGACGGCGCGGCCGGCGCCTCGGCGTACTCCGCTCGGACCGGTACCGGCTCGCTCGGCGCGGCCGGCGCGGGCGGCCTGCTGCTGGCCTGCGTGGTCGCGGGGGCGCCCGTGCTGCTCCCCGCGGCGATCCTGGTCCTGGCCGGCGCGATGCTCGTCGCCCCGCGCCGCCGCGTGCACCTGGCGCTCGCGCTCGTCCCGGCCCTCGTGGTCGGCGCCCCGCTGTGGTGGACGGCGCTGCGCGACCGCGACCTGGGCCTCCTGACCGCCGAGCCCCTCGCGGGCTCGGGCGTCCCGGACCCCGGGACGGCCTCCGGGCCGGAGCTGCTGCTCGGCCTGCCCGCCGCTCCAGCCGCCTGGTTCGACGTGCCCGACGGCGGCCCCCTGCTCACCGCCGCCGGCGCCGTCGTCGCGGCCGCGCCCTGGGTGCTCGGCGCGCTGGTGCTCGCACTCGCGCTGGTCGGGCTGGTCGGGGCGCTCGCCGGGATCGGCCGGCGGGGCGGCACGGACACGGCGCGGCACGTCGCGGCGACGGCGCTGGTCGGCTGGCTGGTCGCCGCCACGGGTCTCGCCGCGGCCGTGCTCGCGCAGGACGACGGCCGCTGGGTGGGCCCCGGGCTGTCCCTGCTGCTGCTCGGCCTGGGGGCCGCGGCGGTCGCGGGCGTCGGCGTGCTCACCGGCCACGGGGCGCCGCTCGCCGGCTTCCTGGGCTCGGCGCGCAAGGTCGCCGTCGTCGGCCTGACCGTGGTCGCGGTGCTGCTCCCCGCGACGCAGGCCGTGGTGTGGCTGACCGGCTCCGGGAGCGTCGCGCACGGCGGCCGGTCCGGGATGCTGCACGTGACGACCGACCCGGTGGTGCCCGCCGTCGGGCAGCAGATGCAGGCGCCGCCCCGGCAGGCCCGCGTGCTGGAGGTCGGCTTCTCCGACGACGGCACGGTGCGGTACGCGCTGCTGCGGGCCGACGGCTCGCAGCTCGCCGACGCCTCCGTGGCGCCGCGGGTGGCCGCCCGTCCCGCGGGCGACCAGACGGCTGACTCGGCGGCCGACCCGGCGACCGACCCGGCGACCGACCCGGCGACCGACCCGGCCGCCGCGCTCGACGTGGTCGTGGCCGCGCTCACGTCCGGGACGACCGAGGGGGTGCCGCAGCAGCTCGCCGACCTGGGGATCGGCGCGGTGCAGGTGAGGTCCGCGGGTGCGGCCACGGACCCGGCGACTGACTCGGCAGCGGGGCCCGCCGTCGGCGACCTCGTGGCCACGCTCGACATGGTGCCGGGCATGAGCCGCGTGACCGAGGGCCAGGCGGTCTCGGTGTGGCGGGTGGCGCCCGCCGAGGAGCCGGCACCCGGCTGGGCCCGGATCGAGGAGGACGGCGCGACGCGCCAGGTGCTGCCGGCGGGCGGCACGGCCGTGCACACGGAGGTCGAGGCCGGGGGCGCGGACCGCGTCGTCGTGCTGGCGGAGTCCGCCGGCCGGGGCTGGCAGGCGTCCCTCGACGGACGGCGGCTGGAGCCGGTCGCCGCGGACGAGGCGGCCGGGCTGCAGGCCTTCACGCTGGGCCCCGACGCCGGGCACCTCGTGGTCCGGTACGAGGCACCGCACCGCCCGGCCTGGCTCGTGCTGACGACGTTCACGCTGGTGGTCTTCGCCCTGCTGGCACTGCCGGTGGGACGCAGGAGGGGTCGATGAAGCGCAAGAACCTGACGGCCGGGTCCGCGGTCCGACGCGCGGCGGCCGCGGTGGGCGCCCTGCTGTGCGCGCTGGCGGTCGGCGCCCTCGCCACGACGGGCACGGCAGCCGCGGGCGGCGCCGCCCCCGACGCGGCCCCGGCGGTCGACGACGCGCGTACCGTGCCCGTGGCGGCCACCGAGACCGGGCTGGTCTGCCCCACGCCGGCGCAGCTCGAGCAGCCCGACGTCGGGGACGACGCGTTCAGCGCCGCCCCCGTCGCGACGACCACGTCGCTGACCGCCGCCGTGCTGGACGGGGCCACCGGCGAGGAGCCGGCGGTCACGACGCTCGACGGCGAGCAGGAGGCGGAGCTCACCGGGCCGCTGGAGCAGGGCGCCGACGCGGCGGTGCTCGACGGCAGGCTGCCGGGCGCGCGCGTGCTGCGCCTGACGCCGTCCGCCGCGACCTACGCCGCCGGGACCGTGGCGTCCGTGACCACCGAGGGCGACCTGCGCGGCCTGGTCGCCGGGCCGTGCGTGGAGCCGGCCGTGGAGCACTGGCTGGTGGGCGGCAGCACCTCGGTTGGGTCGAGCGGCCGCCTGGTGCTGCAGAACCCGGGCCGTACCGCGGCCACCGTGACCCTGCAGGCCTGGGGCGCGTCCGGCCCGGTGGTGCTGGGGAGCCAGTCGCTCGTCGTCGTGCCTCCGGGCGAGCAGGTGGTCACCATGCTGGAGGCCGTCGCGCCCGACCAGGGCCGGCTCGCCCTCCACGTCACCGCCGAGGGCGGCCGGGTGGGCGCCTACGTGCAGCACCACCGGATCGAGGGGCTCGTGCCCGCGGGCGCGGACCTCGTCGTGTCGGGCGCCGCACCGTCGGCCACCACGGCGGTGTCCGGCGTGACCAGCACGGGCGAGACCGTCGACGACCCGCACGCCCCGCGGCTCGACGTGCTGACGCCGGGTACCCGCGCCGGCACGGCGCGGCTCGCGGTGCTCGGGCCCGACGGCCCGGTGCGGCTGCGCGGCGGCGAGGAGCTGCCGCTCGAACCGGGGCAGGTCACGACCCTGCCGCTGGGCGGCCTGCCCGCCGGGAGCTACACCGTGGTGGTGGACGCCGACGTGCCGGTGGTCGCCGGCGCGGCCGTGGACCGCAAGGGCACCGCCGCGGACGACGCGGTGATCGACGACGACCCCTACGACCGGGCCTGGCTGGCCGGGCAGGCGGTAGCAGGAAAGGCGGGCACCGAGCGGACGGGCGGAACCGCCGACGGCGCCGTCGCCGTCCCGGAGGACGTCGTGTACGGCGTGACCCTGAGCGGCGTGCCCGACGAGCGCGGCCCCGACGAGATCGAGGACGCGACGGGCAGCACCGAGGTGACGCTGCGCGGCGTCGGGCCGGACGGCGAGGTGGCCTGGACGCACCCGGTCGACGTGCCCGCCGGGCAGACCGTCGAGGTGGGCTGGTCCGAGCTGGAGGAGCTCGGCGAGGCCGTGGCGGTGGTCGCGGAGCAGCCCGCCGACCAGCCCGAGGTGGTCTGGTCGGTGCGGCTGGTCCAGGCCGACGACGCGAGCCTGTTCTCGGTGCTGGCCCCGACGCCACCGCTCGCGGCGGACGGCGACGTGCGCGTGCGCCGGGTCGACGCCGCGGGCTGACGCCGCGCCCCGCCGTCCGGCCCAGGAACGTCCGGGCTAGGAGCGCTCGCCGAAGTTCGGGTCGATCTCCTCCGGCGTGCGCGCCAGCAGGTGCGCCACCTGCTCGACGACGACGTCGCGCACCAGGTCCGCGAGGTCGTCCAGGTCGACGGCCCGCACCTCCACGGGGCGGCGGTAGACCACCACGCGGCCGGGGCGGCCGGCCTCGGCGGGGAAGAACCGCCCGAGCAGCACCCCACCGTCCTCCCACGGGGCGGGGTCCGACGGCGGCACGTCCTCCACGGCGAACTCGGTGCCGCGCAGGTGCGTGGCCCAGGTCCGGTCGAGGTCCTCGACGACGTCGAGCACGAGCTCGTCGAACCGCTGCGCGCGCGTGCGGTGCGCGGGGGTGCCCGGCGGGAACATCGGGCCGCGCAGCCCGCGCCCGCGCCGGTCCCGCCGCCGCGGTGCGGCGTCCTGTCCGGACTGCGCCTCACCGGGCGCGCCGGGACGGGCGGCGGCGAGCCGGAGCAGGTCGGCCTGCGAGGCCTTGGAGATCCCGGTGGGGCCGGGTGAGCCGCTGGTGGAACCGGTACCGGAGGAGCCGTTGCCGGACGAGCCGCTGGACGAGCTGCCGGCGGGGCCGGAGCCCCGGCCCGACCGCCGGTTCCGGCCGCGAGGAGAAAACGGAGGCACCTACTGACGATACGTCGGATCGGGGGTGCGATCGGTCATCGCCACGACGACCGGCTCGCTTCACCTCACACCCCTATCCTGTGGGCGTGCGCGACGATCCCGCCGAGGCGGCGTACCGCAGAGCCCTGGCGCTGGTCACCGCGCTCGTCGTCCTTGTCGGCGGGCTGTGGGCGGTGCTGACCCCGGCGTTCCGCGCCCCGGACGAGCCGCAGCACGTCAACAGCGTGCTCCGCCTCGCGTACGGCGGCGGCTGGCCGCCCGCCGGCGAGGCGCTGGTGGGCCCCGCCGTCGACGCGGCGCGGGACCAGGCCGCGCTGGCCACCGACGTGCCCGGGCGGCACCTCGACCGCGTCGGCGTCCCCGCGTTCGTCGGCGTGCCGCCCACCCCGGACGCCGAGCGCGGCACGGTGACCGGCGCGAACGCCCTGGCCGACCCGCTGCCGCCGGGCACCGACACGCGGCACCTCGACACCGAGGCCGTCGACCAGATGACCCAGCACCCGCCGCTGTACTACGCGGTGGCGGCCGGCGTGCTGCGCGCCACGGGCCTGGCCGAGGCGCGCTGGGACCTCCAGCTCCTGGCGCTGCGGCTGTTCGACGTCGTCCTGCTGGCGCCCCTGCCGCTGCTGGCGGCGGCGGCCGTGCGCCGGCTGTCGCGGTCGCGGGCGGCGGCGCTGGTGGCGGCGTCGTTCACGCTGTTCGTGCCCCAGGCCGGGCACATCCTGGGCAGCGTCACCAACGACGCCCTGGTCACGCTCACCGGCGCGGCCACCGCGTACCTCTGCGCCCGCGTGCTCACGGGCGACCTGCGGACGCGGACGGCGGCCGCGCTCGGCGCGGCGGTGGGCCTCGGGCTGCTCACCAAGGTGATGGCGGCGTTCGCGCTGCCCGTGGTCGTGGCCGCGTACCTGCTGGCGTCCGGCCCGCGCGGCCGGCGGGTGGCCGGTGCGCTGCTGGCGGGTGGTGCGGCGTTCGTCGTCGGCGGCTGGTGGTGGCTGCGCAACCTGCTGGTGCTGGGCACGGTGCAGCCCGTGGGCATCCCGGACCGGTTCCCCGAGGCGGAGTCCCGGGGCCTCTGGTACTTCCTGCTCACCGTCGTGACCAGCCTGACCAGGTCGTTCTTCGGCAACTTCGGCTGGCTGGAGGTCCGCCTGCCCGACGCCGTGTTCTGGACGGCCGCCGTCGTCGTCGGCGCGCTGTGCGCGCTGGCGGTGCTGCGCGGTCCCGCGCGACGCGCCACCGCCGTGCTCCTGCTGCAGCCGGCGGCGCTGTGGTGCGGCGTGCTGGTCAACGCCTGGCCCGACTACGCGGCCCACGGCTGGATCTCCGCGGTGCAGGGCCGCTACCTCTTCGCGGGCCTCCTCGCGCTGAGCGCGGGGGTGGCGCTGGGCCTGCTCGCCCTGCTCGGGCCGCGCCTGCGCCGCGCGACGCCGTGGGTGGTCGCCGCGGCGGGCCTGGCCGCGGCGAGCGGCCTCGCCTACGGGTTCTGGGGTTTCTACCAGGGCCCGGGGGAGTCCGTGGCCGACGCCGCGGCCCGCTGGGCCGGGTGGAGCCCGCTCACCGGGGCTCAGCTCGTGGCGTTCAGCCTCGTGGTCGTGGCCGCGGGGATCGCCGCGGTGATGGCCACGGCCCGGTTCGCCCGCAGCGCGAGCGCCGCAGAGGCGGCCACCGCGCCGGCCGCGAGCACGCCCGCGACGGCGGCCGGCAGCGGCAGCTCGGCGTAGTAGCCGGGCGGCGCGGGCGTGGTCAGCTCGACCGTGAGCCAGACCGCCAGGTCGATCAGCGTCAGGGCGGTCCAGGCGGGGACGAGCCGCCCGGGCCGCACCGCCAGGCCCGCCGCGATCGCGAGGCACAGCGGGAGCGAGACCACCAGGAGGTACCGGGGGTAGACACCGCCGCTGTTGGCGGCGTACGTGACCTGCACGGTCACCGCGACGCCGACGGCGACGACGGGCAGGGCGCGCAGCAGCAGCCGGTCGGTGCGGTGGGCCGGTGCGCGGCCGGGCTCGTCCGGCGCCGCGGGGGAGAGCAGGCCCCGGGCGGCCGCCCGCCGCCGGCGGACCGCCGCGACCAGCGCGAGCACCAGGGGCGTCCACACGAGCAGCGCGGCGGTGACGATCATCGTGGTGAGCGTGAGCGCCGTGTTCGGGGGCAGCCGCCCGGCCCACCAGAACAGGTCGGGCAGGCGGGTCCAGGTCTCCGGGTCGGCGAGCACCGCCCACACGGGACGCTCCGTCCGGTTCTGGTTCGCCAGCGCCCAGTCGAAGTGCGAACCGGTGACGGTGCCGGTCAGCTCCAGGTTGCGCAGGTAGAACCAGCCGCTGGTGGCCAGCACGGCCCCGGGGCCGGCCAGCGCCAGCGCGCCGACGGGCGCCCACCGGCCCCGGCCCTGCGCGGCCCGCACCGCCCCGGCGGCCAGGGCGACGCCCGCGACCACGGCGGCGATGAGCGCGGCGGACAGCCGGGTCAGCGCGCACGTCGCCGCGACCAGGGACAGCCACGTGATCAGCCGGGCGTTCAGCCCGCGCCGGATCGCCGTAGCGGCCAGCCCGAACAGGGCGGTGACGGCGGTGGCGGCCAGCAGGTCGTTGTACGCGCTGCCGCCGACGTGCGCGGCGGCGGGCATGGCCCCTGCGAGGAACGCCACGAGCGGGGGCAGCGGGCTGCCCGGCCGGGTCAGCCGGCGCGCGCTCCACCACGCCGCGAGCACGAGGACGCCGCTGAGCAGCACGTTCACGCCGCGGGCCGCGTAGACGGCGGCGACCGGGTGGCCGGCGTCCGCCAGGGGGCCCACGAGCGGGGCGACCAGCAGGTAGTACAGCGGCGGGTGCTGGGCGGTCCACTGCACGGGGGCGAGCCAGGCGCCGTCGGGCCGCAGCACGAGGCCGTCCTCGAAGACGGGCAGGTCGCCGTGCCACACCTGGTAGGCGTAGTCGACGTGCGGGGGCTCGTCGCCGGTCGCGTAGGGCGCGTCGGCCAGCGCGACGGTGAGGGACAGGAGCATCCCGGAGAGCACCGCGACCAGGAGGGCGAGGCGTTCGGCCCGCCCGGTCCGTTCGGTCAGTAGCCGGGTCATGCGGCCGGCACCGGGTCGGCGTCGGCGCGGGGTCTCCGGGCGGCGTCGTCCGGCGGCGGGCCGACGGCCGCCCGGGCGACCGAGACTGCGACGGCGGCGGCGAGCGCGGCCCCGGCGGCCACCACCGCGCCGAGCACCGCGGCGGGGAGGGGGTACCAGTGGCCGACGGCGGCCAGGGCACGGCCGAGCGCACCGGGGCCGTCGTCCGCGGGCCACCAGTACAGGCGCCACACGTCGTACTGGTAGGCGGCGTGCATGCCGCCGGCGAGCACCAGCACCGCCGCGGGCACCGCGCGCCGCCAGGCCGGCCGGAGCACGGCGGCGCCCGCGAGCGCGACGACGAGCAGCCCGACCAGGCCGGTGTAGAGGTAGCGGCCCTGCTGCGCGGCGCCGACGTCGTGGAACGCGGCGAACTGCTCCCAGGACCCGCGGGCGACGATGGCGGCCAGCGCGGGCACGGGGAACAGCAGCACGAGCGCGTCGAGCCGGGGGATCGGGCGGCGCGCGAGGGCGGCGGCGATCCCGGCGACGACGAGGACGAGCGCCACGCGCGCCGCCCACCAGGACGCGTCGTGCGCGCGGGCGGCGGCGTGGTCCTGGACGAAGAAGAGCGTGACCATGCGCTCGGCGAACCGGCCGAGCCAGGTGAGGCCGCCGTCGGACCAGCCGTACACGGGGGCGAGGTCGGGCGGGGTGGCGTGCGTGCCGTGCGGCTGGAGCATCCCGTGCACCACCACGTTGCGCACCCACCACGCGATCCCCGGCACGGTGACGACGGCGACCACCAGCAGCGACGCCGCGGCGGAGCGGAGCTGCCCAGGGCGGCCGCGATACCGCCAGGCGGCGACGACGTAGGCCAGGAGGATCCACGCGGGGAACATCAGGGCGAAGCCCTTGGTCAGCAGGGCGAGCGACGAGACCAGCCCGAGCAGCAGGGCCGTGCGGCGGCCCAGGTCGCCGGTGAGCACCCGGGCCACCAGCAACGTCGCGCAGGCGCCGAGCACCACCAGCAGGTTGTCGTTGTTGACCGCGGACTCGAGGTGCGTCAGCTCGGGGACCGCGAGCGGGGCCAGGGCTGCCGCGACCGGCAGGGGCTCGGGGAGGCGCAGCCGCCGCGCCGTCGCGAACAGGAGCAGCGGCAGCGGGAGCGCGAGCAGCGCGTTCCACCAGCGCAGGAGCAGCCAGACCTGGTCCAGCGGGGCGTCCTGCCACCCGGGCACCAGGCCCACGACGCCCGCGCCGAGCAGGTAGTACAGCGGCGGGTGCTGCACGAGCTGGTTGAACACCGGGGCCTCGGCGCCGTCCGGCCCCGGCGCGGTGAGGGTGGCGGAGCCGCCGGCCGCCAAGTACGACGGGCGCTCGCCGCGCGGCGGGACGTCGTCGCGGTCGGCGAGGTGCTGGGGCCCGTCCAGGCTGTCGGCCCCGATGAAGCCGCCCGCCGTCACGCCCTGCGTGACGAACGCGGTGCCCGGGCCGGGCCACGGCCAGGCGTCGCCCTGCCGCACCTGGAGCACGAGGTCCACGTGCTGGCGCTCGTCGGGCGAGCGGACGTTGGGGAAGACCGCGGTCTGGGCGAGCATGACGGCCAGGTGCAGGAGCACGATCAGCCACACCACGCCGGGGACCGTGCGGGGTCGGGACACGCGTGCAGGGTAGCCACGGCAGGTTGCCCCGGCCGGGCGCCCCGGTCACGGCCGGGTAACAGTCATTCCCCGGCACCCAGTGTTCACGCCCTGGTCATGTGCCGCTCCTACGCTCGTGACGCGAGTCACTGCTGCTCGGAAAACACTTCTCGGAACCACACCTCGGAACACTGCTCATCGAAGGCACAGGCCATGAAGCTGTTCGTGCAGATTCCCTGCTTGAACGAGGAAGAGACCCTTCCTGACGTGCTTGCCACGATCCCCCGCAGCATCCCGGGGGTCGACGAGATCGAGATCCTGGTCGTCGACGACGGGTCCACGGACAACACCGTGGAGGTCGCACGCCGCCTCGGCGTGCGCCACTTCGTGCGGCACACCCGGAACATGGGCCTGGCCCGGTCGTTCCGCGACGGCGTGGACTACGCGCTGCGGCACGGCGCAGACGTCGTGGTGAACACCGACGGCGACAACCAGTACCCGCAGGAACGGATCGGCGACCTGGTGCTGCCCGTCGTCCTCGGGGACGCCGACATCGTGATCGCCGACCGGCAGACCGCCACCATCGCGCACTTCTCCCCGCTCAAGAAGCTGCTGCAGCAGGCGGGCAGCGCCGTCGTGAACTTCGCCGCCGGGACCGACCTGCCCGACGCCGCGAGCGGGTTCCGCGCCTACTCGCGCGGCGCGCTGCTCCGGCTCAACGTCGTCACGCAGTTCAGCTACTGCATGGAGACGATCATCCAGGCCGGGCACAAGCGGATGCGCATCACGAGCCTGCCGGTCACCACCAACCCGAAGACCCGCGAGTCCCGGCTCTTCACCAGCATGTGGCAGCACATCGCCAAGTCGGCCCAGGCCATCAGCCGGTCCTACGTGATGTTCAAGCCCCACACGGTGTTCGTCACGCTCGGCCTCCTGTTCGCGCTCGGCGCGCTGGTCCCGTTCGGCCGGTACGCCGTGCTCCTGGCCACGGGCACCGCCGGGCAGCACCTCCAGTCGATCGTGCTCGGGGCGACGTCGATGGTCGGCGCGCTGCTGAGCTTCGCCCTGCTCGTGCTGGCCGACCTCCAGCGCACCAACCGGGTGCTGCTCGAGGAGACGCTGGAGCGCCTCAAGGAGGTGCAGTACGGCACGACGACGGGGCCCGCCGCGACGGGGCTCGCCGACGTCCCCGCGAGCGTCCAGTGATCACCTTCGGCACGTACGACGCCGCCCGGCACCCCCGCACCGCCGTCCTGGTCGCCGGGCTGCGCGCCCACGGGACCAAGGTCACCGAGCTGAACCGGCCCCTCGGCCTGTCCACCGCCGAACGGGTCCGGATGCTGCAGCAGCCCTGGCGGCTGCCCGTCCTCGCCGCCCGCCTGCTGCGGTGCTGGGCCGCGCTGGTGGGCGACGCCGTGCGGCACCGGCGGGCGGAGGGTCGGCCCGAGGCGGTGCTCGTGGGGTACCTGGGCCACTTCGACGTGCTCCTGGCCCGCCTGCTGTACCCCCGTTCCACGGTGGTGCTCGACCACCTCGTCTTCGCCGGGGACACCGCCGCCGACCGCGGGGCCGCCGGCCTGCGCGTCCGGCTGCTGACCGGGCTCGACCGGCTGGCCGTGGCGTGCGCCGACGTGGTGGTCACCGACACCGACGAGCACCGGCGGATGCTCCCCGACCCGGACAAGGGCGTGGTCGTGCTGGTCGGCGCCCCGGACGAGTGGCGGACGGCGGGGGAGTCCCCGGCCCCGTCCGGCGGGGACGACCTGTCCGTCGTCTTCTTCGGGCTGTACACCCCGCTGCAGGGTGCGCCCGTCATCGCCGAGGGGGTGCGCGACGCCGTCGCGGCGGGCGCGTCCCTGCGCGTCACGATGGTCGGCGCCGGCCAGCACCTGCCCCGCGCCCGCGAGATCCTCGCGGGCACCCCGGGCGTGGCCTGGCACGACTGGGTCGAGCCCGGCGAGCTGCCCGCCCTGGTCGCCGCGCACGACGTCTGCCTCGGCATCTTCAGCGACACCCCGAAGGGCCTGCGTGTGGTGCCCAACAAGGTGTACCAGGGTCTCGCGGCCGGCTGCGTCGTGATCACCTCGGACACCCCGCCGCAGCGCCGCGCCCTCGGGGAGCACGTCGAGCTGGTCCCGCCGGGCGACGCCGCGGCGCTCGCGGCCGGGCTCGTCCGGCTGGGCGACCGGGCGGAGCTGGCGGACGCTCGGGAGCGGGCCGCGCGGGGCCGCGACCGGATCCGGCCCCAGGTCGTCGTCGAGCCGCTGGTCACCGAGCTGCGGCGTCGGGACGTGTCGTGACCGGGCTGCTCCGCTCGCGCTGGGTGCGGTGGGGCTTTCTCGGCGTCGCCCTGGCGCTCGCGCTCTGGTACGTGCTGGCCCACCGCGAGGCGCTGGTGCGGGCCGCGGCCGGCCTGTCCGCGGGCGAGGTGGCGCTCGTCGTCGTCCTCGGCGTGCTGTACGTGGGGTGCACGCTGCTGGCGTGGCGCGCCGTCCTGGCCGACCTGGGCTCGCCGCTGCCGCTGCGCGGCGCCGTCGCGGTGTTCGGCACCAGCCAGCTCGGCAAGTACGTGCCGGGCGGGGTGTGGAACGTCGTGGCCGCCGCCGAGGTCGGGGCGGGGCACGGGGTGCCGCGCGCCCGGTCGGCGGCGGCGATGCTGGTGACCGTCGCGGTCTCGGTCGCCTCGGGCGCGGCCGTGGGCGCGGTGACGCTGCCGCTCGTGTCCGCGGGCGCGCTCGGCGTGTGGTCCTGGGTGGTGTGGGCGGCGCCGGTGGTCGTGGTGGTCCTCGCGCCGCCCGTGCTGAACCGGCTGATCACGCTGGCCCTGCGGGTCGCCCGCCGCGGCGCGCCGGAGCACCCGATGACCTGGGGCGGCCTGGGCCGCGCCGCCGCGTGGTCGGTGGCGGGCTGGCTGGTGGCGGGGCTGCAGCTCTGGGTGCTCTGCCTGGGGCTGGGCCTGCCCCCGACCGCCCGGACGCTCGCCCTCGCGACGGGCGGCTGGGCGCTCGCGTGGACCGCCGGGTTCCTGTTCGTGGTCGCCCCCGCGGGTGCGGGCGTGCGCGAGGTGGTGCTCGCGGCGGTGCTCGCCGGGGTGCTGCCGGGCCCGGCTGCGGGGCTCGCGGTGCTCGTCAGCCGGGTGGTCCTGACCCTCGTCGACCTGGCGTTCGCGGGCGCGGGGCTGCTGCTCGCCCGGGGCGCCGGACGAATTCGTGCCGGATCACCGCCGTTACGCCCGTGAATGCCCGGCGTGTTCGGCACGTCCTACCCGGTCAGCGGCGTAGTCTCGGCGCGTGAGATCGGTGAGACAGTGTTCGCGCTCGGCCTGCACCAATGCGGCCGTGGCGACGCTCACGTACGTGTACGCGGACTCGACCGCGGTCTTGGGTCCGCTGGCGCACCTGGCCGAGCCCCACAGCTACGACCTGTGCGCGGAGCACGCCGAACGGCTGACCGCGCCGCGCGGGTGGGAGGTGGTGCGCCTCATGCCCGAGTTCGAGGACGCGGGGCCGAGCCCCGACGACCTGTCCGCGCTGGCGGACGCCGTGCGCGAGGCCGGCCGCCGTCGTCGTCCGGCGGAACCGCCGACGGTGACGGAGACCGCGCGCCGCGGTCACCTCCGCGTCCTGCGCGCGGACGACGACAACTCGGCCTGACCCCCCCCGTCACGGGTCAGACGTGCAGGTCACTCCCGGTGACCTGCACGTCCGACACGGAAAAGATCAGGGGACCCAGGCGCAGACCGCGTGGCCCGCGCCCGTGAGCTCCAGATTGCCGGCGTCGTGCGGCACGAAGACCGACTCGCCCTGGGCCAGGCGCTGCGGCCCCTCCTCGGAGCGGTCCGCCGTGAGCACCAGCTCGCCGTCGAGGCAGAGCAGGATGCGCGGCCCCGTCGCGGGCAGCGCCACGGGCTCGCCCGGGTCGACGTCGGCGGTGGTCAGCGCGAACTCCGTGACCGGCACGCGGTAGGTGTGCACCTGCCCGCGGCTGCCCGCCGTCGTCACCTCGGGGGCGGACGGCTGCTGCGGGGCGAACACGGTGCACGCGACGAGGTTCTCCTCGTCCACGAGCTTGGTGGTCAGGCCCGCGCGGAGCACGTTGTCGGAGCTGGCCATGATCTCGATGCCGACGCCGGACAGGTAGGCGTGCACCACGCCCGCGGGCGTGAACGCCGCCTCGCCCGGCTCCAGCGAGAACCGGTTGAGCATGAGGGACGCGATGGCGCCCGGGTCGCCAGGGTGCTGCTCGGCGAGGTCGATCACGGTGCGGTCGGCGCGCTCGAACGGGGAGCCGGCCGCCAGGCGGGCCCGGACCGACCCGAGGGTCGCCTCGATGTCGGCGGCGCAGGCCTCGTCGGCGCGCGCGGAGAGCAGGTGGTTGAACGCCTCGCGCATGCCGTCGTGGCTGCGGTCGTGCAGCAGGGCGGCCCGCACGCTCGCGACCATCTCGCCCGCCAGGCCCTCCAGCACGTCGAGGATGGTGCGCGGCGTGCGGAAGCCCGCCAGCCCCTCGAACTGCGAGAGCGCGACGATCATCTCGGGCTTGTGCTGGTCGTCCTTGAACGACCGCTTGGGCGAGGTCAGCGGCATCCCGGCCTTGTTCTCGCGCGCGAAGCCCTCCCGGGCCTGCCGCGGCGAGGGGTGCACCTGGAGCGACAGCGCCTTGCCGGCGGCCAGCACCTTGAGCAGGTACGGCAGGCGCGGCCCGAACTGCTCCGCGACCCGGTGGCCGAGCGTCTGCACGGGCGCCTCGCGGACCAGGCGGTCGAGGGCGACGTGGTCCACCTCGCCGTCGCGCGTGATCGCGCTGACCGACGGCGCGCTGGTGTGCGCGCCGAGCCACATCTCCGCCTGCGGCTCACCGTCCGGTTCCGCGCGGAGCAGGTGCGGGATCGCGTCGACGGATCCCCAGTCGTACCGCTGGATCGTGTTGGTCAGCGGGAGCGGGGCGTGGAACTGGGCAATCGCAAGCACGGCGCAAGGATAACCGTACGAAACATCCGGTTCCTGGACAGGGGGCGGTCGGGGCACCCCGACCCGCAGATCGGGGGCACCCCTGATCGCGGTGGGCCGTCCGCGTTCCGTAGGCTGGCGGCGTGGCCATCGACCTGAGCACCCTCGTCAAGGCGTACGACGTACGCGGTGTCGTTCCCGACCAGCTCTCCCCGCACGTGGCGCAGGCCCTGGGGGCCGCGTTCGCCCGCGTCGTCGTCCTCGCGGACGCCGCGACCGGTTCCGCGGACGGCGACGAGGACGCCGGCGACGCCGCGGCGGGCCGCCCCGCCATGGTGATCGGCCGCGACATGCGCGACTCCGGCCCGGAGCTGGTGGACGCGTTCGCCCGGGGCGTCACCGACCAGGGCGTGGACGTCACGCTGATCGGCCTGTGCTCCACCGACGGGCTCTACTTCGCGTCGGGGCGGCTGGACGTGCCGGGCGCGATGTTCACCGCGAGCCACAACCCGGCGCGGTACAACGGGATCAAGCTGTGCCGCTCGGGCGCGCGCCCGGTGGGGCAGGAGACGGGCCTGGCCGAGGTCCGCGAGCTGGCACAGGGTTACCTGGACGGCGGGCTCCCCGAGCCGGTCGCCGAGCCCGGCCGGGTCACCGAGCAGGACGTGCTCGCCGACTACGCGGCCTTCCTGCGGGAGCTGGTGGACCTGTCCGGCGTGCGGCCGCTGAAGGTCGTCGTCGACGCGGGCAACGGCATGGGCGGCCTGACGGTCCCCGCCGTCCTGGGCGACGCCGCGGGCCTCGCGGGGCTGCGGCTGGACGTGGTGCCGCTGTTCTTCGAGCTGGACGGCACGTTCCCCAACCACGAGGCCAACCCGCTGGAGCCGGCCAACCTGATCGACCTGCAGGCCGCCGTCGTGGCGAACGAGGCGGACCTGGGGCTCGCGTTCGACGGCGACGCCGACCGCTGCTTCGTGGTGGACGAGCGCGGGGGTGCCGTCTCGCCGTCCGCCATCACCGCCCTGGTGGGGCTCGCGGAGGTGACCAAGGAGCTGACCGCGGGCCGCACGCCGACGGTGATCCACAACCTGATCACGTCCCACGCCGTCCCGGACCTGCTGTCCGCGGCGGGCGCGGAGACGGTCCGCACCCGCGTGGGGCACTCGTTCATCAAGGCGCAGATGGCCGAGCACGGCGCGGTGTTCGGCGGCGAGCACTCCGCGCACTACTACTTCCGCGACTTCTGGTTCGCGGACACCGGGATGCTGGCCGCGCTGCACGTGCTGGCCGCGCTCGGCACGCAGGACCACACGATGTCGGAGCTGGCCGAGATGTTCGAGCCGTACGTCGGCTCGGGCGAGATCAACTCGACGGTGCCGGACGCCGCCGCGGCGACCGAGCGGGTGCTGGACGCCTACCGGGCGGCCTACCCGGGGATCGTGGTGGACACCCTGGACGGGGTGACGGTCTCGCACTGGGAGTCGCACCCGCAGTGGTGGTTCAACCTGCGCGCGTCCAACACCGAGCCGCTGCTGCGCCTGAACGTCGAGGCCGCCGACCAGGACATCATGGAGAAGGTGCGCGACGACGTCCTGTCGCTCGTGCGTGATCCGGCCGCCGCGCCGGCCGAGGGAGAAGAGACACCGTGAGCACTGCCAAGACCGAGGCGCTGGAGCCGTGGGTGCGCGAGATCCTGCGCTGCCCCGTGACCGGGGCGACCCTGACGGACGGCGTCGGGCCCGGCGGCGAGCCCGAGCTGCACTCGACCGATCCCGAGCGGCCGCTGGCCTACCCAGTGCGCGACGGCATCCCGGTGCTGCTGGAGTCGGACGCCCGCCCGCTCTGAACCCGCGCCGTACGTGGCAGACGCTCAGGTCACCCGGGTGACCTGAGCGTCCGACACGTCCCGGGGCTCAGCCCGGTTTGATGCTCGTGAACCAGGACGACGGCACGTTGCCCGCCGAGGTCTTCGCGCCCACGCGGGACCGGATCTGGTCGGCCTTGCCCGAGACGCTCCTGGTGGCGCCGCTCGGCGACGTGGCCACGAGCCGCTTGACCTGACCGCTCGAGTACCGGTCCGTCACCTTGATCGACGCGACCCGGTTCAGCCCGAAGAGCTGCTGCGCCCTGGCCTGGCTGAGCGCCCGCTCCCAGCGCACCATGCCGTTGCCGGGGGCGGCCTTCGAGTACGGGTCCGTCTCGGACCGCTCGTAGGGCACGGCCGACGACCACACGTCCTCGGACCGCGCGCTGCGCCAGCCGTACCGGCTGCTCCCGCCGCTCGACGAGTAGTAGTGGGCGGCCACGGGCCGGCCGCCGTAGGTCAGCACGCTCGCCCGGCTGAGCGTACGGGCGGTGGAGCTGACGGCCTTGCGCCAGTAGCCGCTGCCCTCGCCCGAGGCCTTCTTCCACCCGGAGAACTGCTGGTCCCGGATGTCGTCCACGACGTGGCAGCGGCAGACCGCCTTGCGCTGCGCCGTCTCCAGCACCGCGTAGGAACGGGCGACGACGGCCTGCGCGCGCAGCGCCTGCTGCCCGCCGGCCGAGCCCCAGGACGAGGGCATCTCGGCCACGCCGTACAGGTAGTCGGTGTTCAGCCGCAGCCGGTTGACGACGTTCGGCACCCCCTGCGACGCGCTGAGCAGCAGCCGCCCGTACCGGTAGGAGCCGTGCGCGCCCTTGACGCTCGCCGTCGCGGGCTTCGCGCCGGGCTTGTAGGACGGCGTCCCGGCCCACTGGAGCGTGAGCTCGTCGTGCCGGTGCAGCCTGCCGTCCGGGGTGCGCACCAGCACGTCGCCCTTCGACGTCGACACCTTCAGCGTGCCCGCCGGGCCGAAGGCCACGGTCCGTTCGCCGACGCGCAGCCGCCATCCGCCGCCGCGCACCGTGACCTTGGTCGCGCTCGTGTCGCCGTAGCTCGCGTACGAGTACGGGTCGGGCCCGTAGACCTGGACGTCGATCAGGGTCTTCGTGTTGACCCGCTTCGCCACCGTGCCCTGGTAGTAGTGCGCGAGGATGCCGGCGGCGGAGTGCCCGCGCCGGGACATCTCGTAGGCGCCGTACTGCGACATCCCCACACCGTGCCCGAAGCCCGAGCCCTCGATGACGAACCGGTCGGGCACCGCCGCGCTCGCGGTGCCCGGGGCCGCGACGAGCGACGCCGCCGCCAGGACGAGGGGGAGCAGGAGGTGACGCCAGCGGCGCGGGCGACGCTGCCTCCGCTCGCGTTCGCGCCCGCCGCGCTGGGCGGGGGAGGGGACGGGTCGTTCGGCGCCGGCTCGTGTGCTCATGGTGATCACTCCCTGCCTGCACTGTGCATCACCGCCGGACGCTCGGCACCTGGGGTCCCCCGGAGTCACCCGTGGGTCACCCGAAACGGGTGATTGATGCCGACATGGGTGCGGTATCGCCCGACGGTGCCTACGGTCGGGGTCATGACGCCACTCGTGCGGAGAACGACCACGACATCCCTGGTACTCGTGCTCTCCGCCGGTGGCGTGCTGCTGCCGGCGATCGAGCTGCCCCTCCCGGAGGCCTCGGCGGTGACACCGGAGCTCGACGAGGTGCGCCTTGCCGGCGTCGACCCCGCGGCGCGGCGCGACCCGAGCGCCCTGCGCGCGGCGCAGGGGCACGACGAGGCCCACGCGGACGCCCCCGCGGACGGCGGGGCCGACGGCGGGGCGGGCGGTACGCAGTCCGACGCCGGCGCCGCCGCTGACACGGCCGCCGCGGCGCCCGGCCGGCTCGCGGCGCTGAGCGCGCGCACCGAGACCCTGGACTTCCTCGTCGCCGGCGTCACCTGGGACGCCGGCACGGACGAGGAGGTCACCGAGGTCGCCCTGCGCGTCCGGGAGGACGACGCCTGGGGCGCCTGGCAGTCGGTCGGCGTCGAGGAGGTCGGCGCCGACGGCGCGGGGGTCCCCGGCGGCCGGGCCGGGACCGAGCCGTTCCTCTCCGCCGGCGCCGACGCCGTGCAGGCCCGCGTGCGAACGGTGAGCGGGCGGACGCCGTCCGGCCTGCGGGTCGACGTCGTGGACCCGGGCGCCACGGCCGCCGACGCGAACGCGGGGGCGACGGCGCAGCCGGCGGGCTCGGCGAACGCGGCGACGGGCGACGAGATCCGGCCGGCGCTGGTGCCGCGCAGCGCCTGGGGCGCCGACGAGTCGCTGGGCGAGGTGTGGCCCGAGGTGTCGGGCCGGCTGGACGCGATGTACGTGCACCACACGGCGGGCACCAACTCCTACAGCCGGAGCCAGTCGGCGGCGATCGTCCGCGGCATCTACGCCTACCACACGCAGTCCCGCGACTGGCCGGACATCGGCTACCAGTTCCTCGTCGACCGGTACGGGACGGTCTTCGTGGGGCGCCGGGAGGCGGCCACGGACAACCCGATCGGCGCGCAGGCCGGGGGCTTCAACACCGGCACCATCGGCATCTCCGCGATGGGCAGCTTCGGCTCGGCGTCCCCGACGTCGTCCCTGCTGCGCAGCCTGGAGCGGGTGCTCGCGTGGAAGGCGTACCGCTACCACATGCCCGTGACCGGGACCGTGGGCCTGCCGAACGGCGGCAGCTCGGGGTCCGGCACGCGCAGCGACCCGGGCGACGTGGTGCGGGTGCCCCGCATCCTCGGCCACCGCACCACGAACTTCACCGCGTGCCCCGGGACCCACCTGGCCGAACGGCTCCCGGCGATCCGCCGGGCGGTGAACGCGATGAAGAACGCCGCGCTCGACCGGTACGGCACCGTGCGCTTCACGACGGGCACGATCACGGCGCGGGCCGCTAAGGGGAACCAGTACCCGGTCCAGTGGCCGGCCCGCACGCGGTTCCACTGGGCGCCCGAGCCGGGGGCGGTGCGCTACCAGGTGCTGGAGCGGTACGCCGGCCACCGGTCGCCCATGCCGAACGAGCGCTACTGGCGGCGGATCGTCACGGTGACGGGCACCTCGGCCAACCTGTACGCCGCCGAGGGACTGTCGGTGCAGTACGCCGTGCGGGCGGTCGACCGCAACGGCCGGCTCGGCCCGATCTCGCACCTCGTGCGGACCACCCGCCCCGTGTCGTTCGCCTCGATGAGCCGCACCACGGGCACCTGGGCCCTGGTGCGCAACGACGCCTACTTCCGGGACCGGGCCTGGTCCACCGTGCACGCCGACAGCCGGCTCGTGGTGTCCGACGTCGAGCGCGTGACCCAGATCCGGGTCATGACCGCGACGGCGCCCGGGCGCGGACGGGTGGCCGTGTACGTGGGGTCCACCCGCGTGGGCGTGCTCGACACCGACCGGCCGAGCGCGGCGCAGCGGGTCCTCACGGTCCGCCTCCCGCGGACGATGTCGGGACGGGTGACGCTGCGCACGCTCGACGACGCCCGGCTGCGGGTCAGCGGGGTGGCGTTCGTGCGGTGGTGAGCCTCCCACGAAGCACTTCACGGAGGGGGTAGGGACCGCCTGTATCCTCGTGGGCGTTCATCCGCCCCGAAAGGTTGGTTCCCGTGAAGCACCTCGTCCTGCACGTCGGCGCGCACAAGACCGGTACGACGCTGGTGCAGAAGGCCCTCCGTGCGAGCCGTGAGGCCTTCGCGGCGCGTGGCTACGACGTACTCATCCGCAACGAGTACGAGAACCTCACCGAGGGTCACCACTCCCGGTGGCGCCGGCAGGGCGGCAGCCTCCGCAACGTGACCCGGGCCTTCGAGATGGTGCGGAACGCGGCGACGCAGGACAGCCTGATCATCTCGCACGAGGACCTCCTGGCCTCGGTGCACTCGTTCCGGACCGGCCCGCTGTACGCGCCCGCCGGCGACGTCCTGGGGATCGCCCAGGAGGTGCTGCGGCCGGAGCGCACCACGGTGCTGCTGTACGTGCGCCGCCAGGACCGGTTCGTCGAGAGCTCCTACCTCCAGACCGTGCGCGTGGGTTCGACGCAGTCGTTCGAGGAGTTCATGAAGCCCGTGACCGCGGACAACCTGCGGTGGGACACCCTGGTCGAGACGATCAAGGGGGCCGTCCCCGCGGACGCCGAGGTGCGGGTCAACTACTTCGAGGGCATCAAGGAGCTGCACTCGCGGCCGTTCGTGCGCGAGTTCTACCAGCAGACCGGTGCGGGCGTGACGCCCACGTTCTCCTTCAACACCGAGGCCGTCAACCGCGGGTACTCTGACGCCGCACTCAAGCTCGCGCTCGTCGGCAACGGCGAGCTCGACGCGGAGGACCGCCGTAAGCTCCGCCTGTTCCTCGACGCCAACTTCTCCAACGTGACGCACCCGTCGCCGCTGCTCCTGACGCCGGAGCAGCGCGAGCAGATGCTGACCGAGCTCGCGCCGTCCAACAAGGCGCTGCACGAGATGGTGACACCCGGCATCTCGCAGGCCGCGGCGGAACTCGCGGTGAACAAGGGCGAGTCGCCGTACCTCCGCGGCGGGAAGTGACCCGGACCGCGACATGACGTTCCGTCGCCCAGGGGGCGGCGGGCTTGGCAGATCTGACCACACTGATCAAGGATGGTTCCCGTGCATTCCAAGACCCGGCGCGTGACACGATGAAGCGACTTCGACTTTTCCATTTCGACATCAAGACGTACGGCAACTACGGGGACACCCTGCTGTTCGAGACCGTGCGCGAGCTCTTCGAGGGCTTCGCGGGCGGGGACGCCTTCG
Organism: Promicromonospora sp. NPDC059942; assembly: GCF_042731755.1. Taxonomy (NCBI): domain Bacteria; kingdom Bacillati; phylum Actinomycetota; class Actinomycetes; order Micrococcales; family Promicromonosporaceae; genus Promicromonospora; species Promicromonospora sp. NPDC059942. The sequence goes on along the minus strand of NZ_JBHWLR010000006.1, from coordinate 240,153 downwards.
AGATCGTCCAGAGCCGGCAGCTGCGCGACCCCGTGACCGCGCGCCTGGTCGACTTCATCAACGAGAACGTCGACGCCGTCGTCGTCGGCGGTGGTGGCCTGTTCCTCAGCGACACGAACCCGAACCAGCGCTCCGGCTGGCAGTGGAACATCTCGCTGGACCTGCTGCGCCGCATCGAGAAGCCGCTCATCATCTTCGCGGTGGGCAACAACCGCTTCATCGACCAGCCGGACTTCGAGGACCCGTTCCGCGAGCACGTGAACCTGACGCTCGAGAAGTCGGTGTTCTTCGGTCTGCGCAACCACGGCTCGGTGGAGACCATCAAGCCGTACATCAAGGAGTCGAACCGGGACCGGGTCACGTACCAGCCGTGCCCGACGACGCTCTCGTCGTTCCTGTACCCGGACCTGTTCCGTGACGAGATCCCGCACGAGCGCCGCATCTCCGCCGAGTCGATCGTGGGCAAGCGCCAGGCGCGCGCTGGGTTCGACGCCGACAAGATCTACGCCGACCAGGTGGACGTGCTGGCCAAGCTCTCCGGCGAGGGCTGGCGCGTCGAGAGCGTGCCGCACGCCCGTGCCGACATGGGCTTCCACGACCGGCTCACCGAGCGCGGCATCGTGGACAGCGAGCACGTGCTGTGGGGCAACCGCGACGTGCTCTACCAGGGCATCGAGTACTTCGCCGGCCTGCCGATGATCCTGGGCACGCGCGGCCACGCGCAGATGGTGCCGTTCGGCATGGGCGCGATCCCGCTGTCCCTGTACGTGCACCACAAGATCCGCTACTTCGCGACCGACATCGGCCACGCGGAATGGGCGATCGACCCGCGCGCGGACGGCTTCCAGGACACCCTGTACCGCACCATCAACGAGTCCTACGAGCGCCAGCCGGAGCTGCGCAAGGAGCTCGCGGGCGTCCGCCAGGGCTTCTTCGACACGTCGATGGACAACCTCTCGTCGATCTACAAGAGCCTGACGGGCGAGACGGTCACGCCGTCGTTCCGCGCGCTGACGCCGCAGGAGCGCCGCACCGCGGCGCGGGCGTACGACTCGTCCATGCGGTTCGACAAGCTGGAGCAGGACAACGGCCGGCTCAAGCGCGAGCTGAACAAGGCCCGCAAGGACCTCGAGGCCGTGGGCGGTCCCCGCAAGCAGCTCGTGCCGGACGGCCTGCGCCGGCGGCTGCGCCCGCTGCGCAAGCGCCTCATGGGCGGCTGACCTGACGTGAGCCGGAGCGCCGGGGTGGTCCGCCGACCGCCCCGGCGCTCTGTCGTGCCCGGAAATCCGCGCCTGCGGGCCTGCCCGCGCGTAATCTCGGTGCGATGAAGCACCTCGTGCTCCACGCGGGCGCCGCCAAGACCGGCACCACGCTCGTGCAGAAGGCCCTCAACGCCAACCGGGAGAAGCTCGCGGCGCAGGGCTACGCGGTCCTGGTCCGGCACGACTACGAGGCCGCCACCGGCGGGGCGCACGCGCGGTGGCGCCGCAACGGCGCCGGGATCGAGAACGTCGGCCTGGGCTTCGCGCGGCTGCGCGACCAGCTCGACCACGAGAGCCTCGTGCTGTCGCACGAGGACCTGTTCGCGACGGTGCAGTCGTTCCGCAAGGGGCCGGTCTACCGGGCCGCGGGCGACGTGCTGCGCATCGCCCTCGAGGAGCTGCGCCCCGAGCGGACCACGGTGCTGTTCTACGTGCGCCGGCAGGACCGGTTCGTGGAGAGCGCCTACCTGCAGACCGTCCGCATGGGCTCCACCCTCACGTTCGAGGAGTTCATGGAGCCGGTCGCCGACGAGAACCTGCGCTGGGACGTGCTCGTCGACCGGATGCGGGCGGCGCTGCCCGACGGCGCGGACCTGCGGGTCAAGTACTTCGAGACCATCAAGACCCTGGGGTCGCGCGGCTTCGTGCGGGACTTCTTCGCGGCGACCGGCGCGGGCGTGCCGCCGGAGTTCTCGTTCAACACCGCGAGCGTCAACCGGGGCTACTCGGACGTGGCGCTGCAGATCGCGCTGCTCGGCAACGGCCTGCTGGAGAAGCAGGACACGCAGGAGCTCCGCCGCTTCCTGGACGCGCACTTCTCCAACCGCACGCACCCGGCACCCCGGCTCCTGACCCCGGAGCGACGGGCCGGGCTGCTCGCCACGCTCGCGCCGTCGAACGAGGCCCTGCACCGGGGGATCGGCGCGGACGGCACGTCGCCGTACCTGCCCGACGCCGGGTGACGCCGTCGCGGTCCCCGCGCAGGTCCGGCGGCCCGCGGTTATATTCCCCAGGAGGGGGCAGCCGCGCGATGTGAGGGGACCATGCGACGTCTACGCCTTCTGCACCTCGACCTCAAGACCGTCTACAGCTACGGCGACCAGCTCCTCTTCGAGCTCGTCCGCCAGACCTTCAACTCCTGGGGCGGCGGTGAGCAGTTCGAGCTCACGAGCAGCAGCCCGTTCCGCGAGCGGGCGACCACCGCGTTCGTGGACGACATCAACGAGCACTTCGACGGCGTGGTCATCGGCGGCGGGGGCATCTTCCCGCGGCGCACCAACGCCACACCCGCCTCGGGCTGGCAGTGGAACATCACCACCGAGCTGCTGGCGCGGCTGAGGAAGCCGATCATCGTGTTCGGCGCGGGCAACCCGGCCCCGTTCGACCCGGAGCGCTACAACGAGGTGTTCCGCAGGCACGTCAACCGGACGATGGCGCAGAGCGTCTTCTTCGGCCTGCGCTCGACCGGCGCCGTCGAGGACATGCGCGACTGGCTGGAGGCGCCGGAGGACGCCCCGCAGCTCACCCTGCAGCCGTGCCCGACGACGATCGCGCGCGTGCTGCTGCCGCGCATCGCGAGCGAGCCTCCTGACGAGGACGCGCGGCGGATCGGCATCCAGGTGGGCCTCGAGGCGGCGCACGTGAACTCGGGTCTGGAGCCCGACGCGATCTTCCCGCGGCTGCGCGACCTCGTTCTGGCGCTCCAGGAGGACGGCTGGGCCGTCGAGTTCCTGGGCCACAAGCGCACGGACATGAAGTTCTTCCAGGAGTACGGCGCCGAGCTCGGGCTGGTGGGGCACCGGCTGTTCGGGAGCACCCGCGTGCTGTTCGAGGGCGTCCGCACCTACGCCCACCTGCCGCTGGTGCTCGGGGCGCGCGGGCACTCGCAGATGATCCCGTTCGGCCTGAACAACATCCCGCTCTCGCTGAGCACCAACAACAAGATCAAGTACTTCGCCCACGAGATCGGCCATCCCGAGTTCCTCGTCGACCCGTGGCGGAGCGACTTCGCGACCGACGCGTTCGCGCGGATCGACGCGGCCGACCAGAAGCACGCGGTGCTGCGCGCCGAGCTCGCGGCCACCCAGCAGCGGTTCGTCGACACGACCCGGCACAACCTCTCGCTCATCTACGAGCGCCTCACCGGAGAGCAGGTCGACGCCGACCTCGTGCCCTACCGCGAGCGGGAGCTCAGCCTCGCGCAGGCCTGCTACGACGCCGACTTCGAGCGGCGCCGGCTGGCCGAGGAGGCCCACGACGCGCAGGCCGCGGCGCGGGGGCAGGCGGCCGGCGCGGTCGCCGGGCAGCGCACCCGCGCGGCGGCGCAGGCGGTCCCGGGCAAGAACGGGTCGCTGGCCACCTTCCGCCGGATCGTGCGGGCCGGACGCCGCAGGGCCCGGCGCGCGCTCAGCCGGTAGCACGAAGCCCGTGGGGCGGGAACCGTCCGGTTCCCGCCCCACGGGCTGTGTGACGCTCGGGTGCGGCTCAGGCTCTGTTTGTTGTCGCCTGAGCCTGCGGCTCCGCTCCGGGCGAGTGCCTCGTTCCTCGGCCCTCACCCTGCGCTGCGCCTCCGGCTCAGGCGAGCTTCTTCTTGATGGAGCGCGCCTGCGCCAGCATCATGTCCTTCATCACGCTACGGCGCGGGTCGATGGCGTACGCCTGCTTGAGCACGCGCGCGCAGTCGTCGTGCCGGCCCAGCCGGCGGTACGCCTTGGCCAGCTCGCGCAGCTCGCCCGACGTCGGCTGCCGCTCCGCGATGACGCCCTCGAGCAGCCGCACGGCCTCGTTCGCCTTGTTGGTCCGGTTGGCGAGCTGGGCCTGCCGGAACGGGCTGCTGCTGCCGGCCTCCGGCGGCTTGCCGCCGGCCGCGGTGTGGCGCAGCTCGCGCACCAGCTCGTTCTTCTCCCAGTCGGAGAGGTAGTCGAGCCAGGCGTAGTCGAGCTGGTCGTACCGCTCGCCCGTCGACGTCGGCTCCCACGGCTTGCGGCCCACGTAGTGGAGAACCTTGACGTCCTCCTCGTTGAACACCTGCGGGTGGTGGGAGTAGATGCGCTTGGTGGTGTTGTACTCCAGCGGCAGCTTGCGCCAGTCCGAGAAGAACTGGTTGAGGAAGCCCTGGTCGCCACCGTCGTACGACGTGGTGTGGCCGAGCTGCGACATCATCTTCTCGAACATCCCGTGCGACGGGTTCACGGCGAAGACGCCGGAGTTGAACACGTTGCCGTCGGGCAGGTCCAGGCCGGCGTCGGGCACGGCGGCGAAGTCGTCGCCCTCGAACAGCTCGTCCAGGCTGCCCTTCACGACGGTGTCGCTGTCGAGGTAGACGACGCGGTCGAAGAAGTCGAGCCGGAACACGTGCAGCTTCGTGTACGTCATCGCGAAGCGCGCCTGGATCTTGTTGCCGCCCGAGTTCATCGGGTTGCGGATGCCCGGGACCTGGATGGTCCGGATGTCGCTGGCGGCCAGGGCGCTGCGGTCGGCGTCGGGCGTGACGAGCGCGATGAGCGGGACGTCCGAGTGCTCGCGCAGCGAGTTCGCGAGGGCGCGCGCGCCGTGGTGGTACGAGCCGGAGACCACGGTGATGTACGCGCACTTGCGACCGTCGATCTCCTTCCACAGCGGACCGCCGACCGCGGGGACGATCATGGAGGTGTCCTCGCCGACCTCGGGGAGCTCGAGGTCCACCGTGTCCTTGGACACGGCGAGCGTCGGCACCGCCTCGGGCGTCAGGTGCGGGCGCTCCGTCAGCTCGTCGGCCGGGGGCACGAACAGGTGCAGCGTGTCCGACTGGCTCACCGAACGGATGGTCGCGTCCGGGAACTCGGCGAGGCAGGAGCGCAGGAACGCGAGGTCGGAGTCCAGGCCGTGGGCCGACTCGTAGCCCGGCGTGAGGTCCTTGTCCTTGAGCGCGGACTCCGCCGCCTGCGTGACCGTGTAGCCGTAGCGGCTGTCCTTGGACTCGTAGAGGTCGACACCCGCGAGGTAGACCTCGCGGAAGCCGACCCCGAGGCCGAACGCCAGGGCCTGCATGCCCGTGGTGGGCAGGCCCGGCCGGCTCATGAAGGCGCGGGCGAGGCGGGGGTGGCGCGCCGGGATGGACCAGGAGTCCAGCTCCTCGACGCCGGCGAGCGGGTCCAGGCCGTACTTGTCGCCGTCGCGGTTCGCGGCGTGGCGCATCGGGCTGAGGATCCGGCGGACGTCGTAGCGTCCCGAGCGGACCTCGTCCTGCAGCAGCTTCTCCAGCTTCTCGTTCGGGATGGCGCTGAAGTACGCGTCGACCCGGTCACCGAAGTGGTAGTTGCTCTCCAGGAAGAACCAGTTCATCCGGAAGACGACCACGTCCGCCGGGATCCGGTGATAGGGAGGCATGGCCGACGACGGCCCGTTGCCGACGATCAGCAGGGGCCTGTCGATCAGGTCGGCGAACGATGCGATCTCCGCGTCGCCCGGTTCACGGCCGAGCGGCACGCTCCGCATGGTGGGCATCGAGATAACTCCCTTTCGGTGTACTGAGACCGGTTGAGTCTAACGGCGATGTGGTGACACGAGAGGTCAAGCCTTGGCGACGTCCGCGGCCGCGGCGCGGACGTGCGGGAGCAGCAGCTGCTGGCGGTCCGCGACGTCGGCCCGGTACTCGTCCTCGCGGGCCAGCACGTCGAGGGTCCGCTCCGCGAGCCGGGCGCCGAGGTCGGCGTCCGCCACGTCGTAGCCCCAGTCCGGGCGCTCCACGTCCTCCAGGAAGTACCGCATCTTCGGGTGCGACACGATGCTCAGGACGGGGGTGCCCAGGCCGAACGGGATCATCGTCGCGTGGCCGCGCATGCCGATCACGAGCGACGCCTGCCGGTAGACGGCGAGCGCGTCGGCCTGGTCCATGTAGTGCAGCTCGTCGACGGGCAGCACCAGGTCGTGCGCCTCCTCCAGGTCCTTGGCCAGCTTCAGGTCGCCGCGGGTGTGCGCGGCGATCCGGACCTCCGCGCCGCCCTTGCCGGCCTTCTCCGCGAGCTCGACGATCTGCTCGAGGAAGTCCGCGTACCCGGCGCCGAAGCGCCGCTCGCTGCGGTCGAAGGCCGCGTTGACCAGGACCGTCCCGGAGCCGGTGCGTCCGGCGGGGAGCTCGGGGCGGATGTGCTCGAGCACGGTGGTCGGGCAGGGCACGAAGCGCACCTTGTCGTGCAGCTCGGCGGGCAGCAGGTCGCGCACGCGCTCCATCGAGCCCGTGTTGCGCAGGCCCAGGAACTCGGCCTTGCGCGTGAACTCGATCAGGCTGCGGCGGAACAGGTCGCCCTTGAACCGCTGCCCGGTGAAGAGGTTGAAGCCGACGGCGAAGGCGTAGACCGGCACCGTCAGCGCGTCGAGCGAGGCGGGCGGCACGTTCCACTGCCAGCCGCTGTTCGAGTTGGGCGAGGTGTCCGGGAGGAAGAGGCCGCCGCCGCCCACGACGAGCGCGCGCTGGGCGTTCGCGATCCGGACGAACTCGTCGTCGAACACCTGGTGCGCGTGGAACGACGTCCACTCGGTGGGGCCGGCGGGCTCCATGACCGCGTCCCGGACGGCGTCCGGGAGCACGATGTCGCCGAAGTTCTCCCCGCGGTCCACGTAGAACGCGACGTGGCCCATGCCGCCCGTGGGGGCGTCCGCCTCCGCCGGGGTGACCGGGTTCTCGGACCGGGCGAGCACGGTCCGCACCGACGTGCGCGGCATGTCGTTGCGGATCGCCTTGCGGGCCAGGTCGTGCGCCGACTGGTCGTCGTGCATGATCCAGGCCACCTGCGCCGCGCGGGCCGAGCCGAGGCCGGGGCTGGCGATCCGGAAGGCCCGGCGCGCCGCGTCGTACCGGCTGAGCGCCGACAGCGTGGTGCCGAGGGCGACGAGGTACCGCTCGGTGACCATGCCGTACTGGCGGAACGTGCCCTGCAGCAGGTGCAGCGCGCCGGCGTGGTCGCCGTCGGCGGCGATGTACTCGGCGTTCTCGACGGCGACGTCGAGCAGGTCGGGCTTCGCCTCCAGCACCGTCATGCGGCCGGCGTCGGCGAACGCGTCCAGGAGGTCGCCCAGCGGTCCCTCGACGCCGTGGGTCAGGCACGCGACGAGGTAGCGGCCGAACGCGGCGTCGGCCGCCCTGCGGTCCGCGAGGGGGACCGACGCCGCGAGCTCGCGCAGGTCGGCGAGGTCCGCCGGGCCGTCGTCGGTGCGCATCCCGGCCCGGAAGTCCACGAACTGCTGCATGTCCTCGACGGCGCGCTTCGCGTTGGTGCGGCGGCGGGCCACCGAGCCGGTGCCCTTGGAGGCGTCGTAGAAGTGCTGCTCCGCCGCCTCGGCGTCGCCGCCGAGGAGGGCGACGATGCCGGCGAGGCGGAGGGTCTCGGCGTCGGGCGCGCCGGTCCGCAGCAGCCGGGTCAGCACGGCCGCGGCGGGCAGGTCCCCGCGGTCGATCGCCTTGCTCGCGCCGGCGAGCAGCGCGGCATGCACCGCGGGGACGTGCTTCCAGGCGATGACGCCCCGCGCGAGCGCGCGCGTGGTGGCCGCGTCCAGCTTCGGCCGGGAGCCCGTGGCCCGCTGCAGAGCGCGCATCACCTCGGCGGTACGCTGCGCGTTCTCACGCCGCTTGGTCCGGGAAACGGCTCGAGGCACGTCGCCGTCGTGCGGGGAGTTCGCCATGCGACCTTCGGTTCCGGGCACTCGAGCTGTCTCCGTTCTCGGCACGGTCACGCCGGCTTCTGGGGCGCCGCATACCGTTTCGTGGGGATTCTTCTGGGGGACCGGCGGCTGTCGCCGCGCAACGGCAGGATCCCACATCCTGCCCGGCGCCGGGGGCGGGCCCGTGTGCGTCGGACGGCGCGGGTCGCGCTAGTGTGGACGGCGTACCCGTCCAGTCCCGATCCGAGAGTGCCACGTATGTCAGTACCCGGTGAAACCCCGTCCGCCGTCGTAGTCATCCCGGCCCGGGGAGGTTCACAGGGTGTACCCCTGAAGAACCTCGCGCGGGTGGACGGGATCACGCTCGTCGGACGTGCCGTCCAGGCGTCCCTCGCCGCCCCGTCGGTGGCCGAGGTCATCGTCTCGACCGACCACGACGAGATCGCCGCAGAGGCGCGGCTGCACGGTGCGCGCGTGGTGGTCCGCCCCGCCGAGATCGCCGGCAGCACGGCGTCGTCCGAGTCGGCCCTGCTGCACGTGCTCGACCGCGTCGAGGCCGGGGACGGCGGCCTGCCCGCCCAGGAGATCCCGCCCGTCACCGTGCTGGTGCAGTGCACCTCGCCGTTCATCGACCCCGAGGACCTGGACACCGCGATCCGCCGCGTCACGCGCGGCGAGAAGGACGTCGTGGTCGCGGTCTCCGAGACGCACGACTTCCAGTGGCGCATCGACGACGGCGTCGCGACGCCCGTGGGCCACACCACCGACTTCCGCCCGCGCCGGCAGGACCGCGCCCCGCACTTCCGCGAGACCGGTGCGTTCTACGTGATGCGCACGGACGGGTTCCGTGAAACCGGCCGCCGCTTCTTCGGCGACGTCGGCATCCAGCCGCTGGCGCCCGAGTGGTCGATCGAGATCGACGAGCCGCGCGACCTCTGGCTCGCCCGCCAGCTCGTCGACCAGGAGAGCGACGCCGCGCCGGTGCCGCTCGACGTCGACGCGCTCGTGACCGACTTCGACGGCGTGCACACCGACGACCACGCCTACGTGGACCAGGACGGCACCGAGCAGGTGCGCGTGAGCCGCGGCGACGGCATGGGTGTGTCCCGCCTGCGCCGGACCGGCCTGCCGTTCCTCATCCTCTCGACCGAGACCAACAAGGTGGTCGCGTCCCGCGCCGACAAGCTGAAGGTGCAGGTCATGCACGGTGTCGAGGACAAGGCCACCGCCCTCCGGGCGTGGATCGCCGAGCAGGACCTCGACCCGGCACGGGTCGCGTACGTCGGGAACGACGTGAACGACCTGGCCGCCATGGCCGTCGTCGGGTGGCCCGTCGCGGTCGCCGACGCGCGCCCCGAGGTCAAGGCGCAGGCCCGGCTCGTGCTCTCCCGCGAGGGCGGGAACGGCGCGATCCGTGAGATCTGTGACCGTATACTCGCTGCGCGTCCGGGTGAAGTCACCGCCAGTTCGGCAGCCACCCAGACCCCCGTCGTCACCGGTTAGTCCCGACGACACGTAACAGCACTACCCTGTGCTCGACCCTTTCGGAAGGACCTTCTTATGAGCGCGACGAACGCGCAGCCCGCGCCGGTCACTATCGGCGACCTGCAGGTCGGCGCCGACCAGCCCGTGTACGTGATCGGTGAGATCGGCATCAACCACAACGGTGACGTCGAGATCGCCAAGAAGCTGATCGATGTCGCGGTCGAGGCCGGATGCCAGGCCGTGAAGTTCCAGAAGCGCACTCCGGAGATCAGCACGCCGAAGGACCAGCGTGACAAGATCCGTCAGACGCCCTGGGGCGAGATGACGTACCTCGAGTACAAGTACAAGGTTGAGTTCGAGGAGCCCGAGTACACGGAGATCGACGCGTACGCCAAGGAGAAGGGCGTCCAGTGGTTCGCCTCTCCGTGGGACGCCCCCTCGGTGGACTTCCTGGAGAAGATGGGCGTGCCGACCCACAAGGTCGCCTCCGCCTCGGTCACCGACCACGAGATGCTTCGTGCGCTCGCCGCCACCGGCAAGCCGATCATCCTGTCGACCGGCATGTCGACGCTGGAGCAGATCGACGCCGCCGTGGAGATCCTGGACACGAGCAAGCTCGTGATCCTGCACGCCACGTCGACCTACCCGCTTCCCCCCGAGGAGGCGAACCTGCGCACCATCACGACGCTGCAGGAGCGCTACGGCGTGCCCGTCGGCTACTCGGGCCACGAGACCGGCCTGCAGATCTCCCTCGCCGCCGTGGCGCTGGGCGCCGTGGCCGTCGAGCGGCACATCACGCTCGACCGCGCCATGTGGGGCTCGGACCACGCCTCCTCGCTCGAGCCCAAGGGCCTCGAGAACCTGGTGCGCGACATCCGCATCCTCGAGAAGGCGCTCGGCGACGGCCAGAAGCGCGTCATGCCCGGCGAGTTCTCGCCGATGTCGCGCCTCCGTCGCGTCGACGCGTGACGTCTGACGACCGACACCGCACCACTGCTTGAGTCGTCGGAGGCGGGCACCGCACGCGCGGCGCCCGCCTCCGATGTTTCCGAATACTTTGAGAACACGAGATCGTGGACCCACGGGTCCCGCCAGCGCGTCAACGAGAGGGGGCCTCGTGCCCGAGCGGGTAGAGGCGGCGAGCATGCCGTTGGTGACGGTGGTCGCCGTCGTACGTGACGAGGAGCCCTACCTCGAGGCGATGGTGCGCTCGATCCTGGGCCAGGACTACCCGCACCCGCTGCACATGGTGCTCGCGGTGGGACCGTCCAAGGACCGCACCCGCGAGATCGCGGACAAGCTCGCCGTCGAGACCGGTCGCGTCACCGTGGTGGACAACCCGACGGGCTCCAAGCCGCTCGGCCTGAACGCGGGCCTGGAGCGCATGCCCGAGGGACACTCGATCTTCGTCCGGGTGGACGGCCACACGGTGGCCGAGCCCACGTACGTGCGCCGCGCCGTGGAGGCCCTCCAGGCCGCCGGCGCGGACGGCGTCGGCGGGCGGATGCTCCCCGTCGGCGACACCCCGGTGCAGAAGGCCGTCGCGCGCGCGATGAGCCACCCGGCGGGACTGGGCGCCGCGTCCTTCCACACGGGCGGCGTCGCCGGCCCGGCCGAGACGGTCTACCTGGGCACGTTCCGGCGCGAGGCGCTGGAGCGCGTGGGCGGGTACTCGCCCGTGTACGTGCGGGCCCAGGACTGGGAGCTGTGCCTGCGCCTGCGCACCAGCGGCAGCCTGCTGTGGTTCGACCCGTCGCTCGTGGTCGAGTACAAGCCGCGCCGCACGCTGGGTGCCGTCGCCACGCAGTTCTGGCGCACCGGCATGTGGCGCCGCGAGGTGGTGCGCCGCAACCCCGGCACCGCCAACCTGCGCTACCTCGCCCCGCCGACCGCCCTGGTCGTGATGGGCGTGTCCGTGCTGGTGGCGATCGGCGGCGCCGTGGCCGGCTCGCTGCCCGTGACGCTGGTCGGCCTCGTGCCGCCGGCCGCCTACCTCCTGGGTGTGGTCGCGGCGTCGGCCCACGCGGCGACGCGCCGCCCGCGGCTCGACCTGCGCTCGGCGCTGGCCCTGCCGGCCACGCTCGTGACCATGCACATGGCGTGGGGCGCCGGGTTCCTCCGCGGGCTCACGGAGCGCGTGCGGGTCGACGACGGCGTCTAGTCCTCGTTGAGTGCTGGGTATTTGTGGGTTCTCCGGTTCCGGACCCACAAATACCCAGCACTCAACAGGTTGTCAGGCCTTCTTGTCCAGGAACAGCAGGCGTACCGGACGGGTCGTCAGCCGGATCGTGTCGTAGACGAACTTGGGCAGGTACATCTGCAGGGCCATCCGCAGGTAGCGGGCGCGCAGCCACGGCTTGACCTCGGCCAGCTCGGTGAGCGTCCCGGCCTCCCGGCGCGCGGCCAGCTCCCGGACCGTCGCGGGCAGCTCCGAGTCGGTCGCGTGCAGGTAGTTGTCCTCGAGCCACGCGGTGTCGGGCTGCGGCCCGCCGGCACGGAACGCGTCGCCGGCGTCGGCCACCGGCATCACGCAGCCGCTGCCGGCGAAGGGCGCGTTGAGCAGCTCGGGGGTCACGCCGAAGTCGTCGATGATGACGGTCGACAGGCCGAGGGCCAGCCCCTCCATCGCGGCCGTCGAGCTGACGGTCATGAGCGCGGAGCCGGCCTGCAGCCACTCCGCCATCGGGCCGTCGACGAACCGCAGCGCGTCGCTGCGGTGCCCGAGGCGCTCGTGCTCGGCGTCCCACAGCTCGTCGTAGGGGAACGCCTCGTTGTGCGTCTGCCGCTCGCCCTTGCGGGCACGCAGCTTCACGATGACCTCGAAGTCGTCCTCGGCGAGCTTCGCCAGGCGGTCCAGGAGGGTCACGCGGTCGGGCCGGTTGTCCGGCACCTTGGCCTGCGCGGCGAACACGACGCGCTTGACCGGCTCTGCGCCCAGGCTCGTGGCCATGTGCTCGAGGAAGGGCAGGTGGGCCAGCGGCACCTCGGGCGTGACCCCGTGCGCGGCGAAGGCCTCGTGGTAGGCGTCGACCTCGAGGCGGCTGTGCACCACGAACGCGTCGCACCAGCGGCGCCAGCCCGTGCCCTCGGGCGTGGCGGGCAGCGCCATGCCGGGCAGGCCGGTGATCAGGGCGGGGCGGCGCTTGCCGGCCGCGGCGACGACGGCACGCGCCACGACCTCCGCGACGGGCCCGGTGGCCGCGATGAGCACGACGTCGGGGGTGTTGTCCCGGATCTGCGCGGCGAGGTCCCGGACGGGCAGGACGGCGGGCCGGACCACCGAGGACCCGGCGACGGCGGCGGCGATCTGACTGGTCGTCGGTGCGATCGGCGTCTTGACGATCACGGCCGAGCGGTCGAGCCCGCTCTCGTCGGCCGGGCCGAGCCTGTCGAGCGTCGCGCATGCCCACTTCAGATACGAGTCGCTGTCTGCGACCGCGAGCACGCGGATGGTCATTCGTTCGCCTCCGGGGAGTCGGTTTCCGAAGCGTCGTCGGCTGCGGCCCGGGCTTGCCGGGCGAGCTCGACGACGCTGGTCAGGTGTGCTCGTTGTTCGGCCGTGGCGCGCGGGGTCCACCAGTCGGCGGGCACGTCGAGCGCGGTGACGGGGACACCGAGCGGTGAAATGATAGTGGTCAACAGGATGGTCGATGTCGACGGCAGGCTGAGCACCCGCTGGCCCGCCCGCAGGCCCCGCAGCCGGATCTCGACGGGGGCCCCGGGAGCGTCGACGGTCACGCCGTCGATCTCGGCCAGGGTGGCGAGCAGCTCCGGCGTCTGCCGGCGGTGCGGCACGTAGCGCAGCGCGCTCTCCTTGGCCAGCGACCGGATCCAGTCGACGTACCGGTCCGGGTCGATCAGCTTGTCCGCGGCCATCGCCGACCCGACGACGATCGTGGGTTCCGGCATGGCCTCGTCGGCGGGCTGCGCGGTGAGCCAGCCGAACTGGTTGTGTCGCACGTCGAAGCCCTGGGCCCGCAGGCCCGCGGACAGCTCGGGGGTGAGCGGCATGGCGGTGAAGATCGTGACGCGGCCGTCGGCGGCGAGCGACCGCAGGCGGCCGGCGGCGACGGCGCCGAGCCGACGTCGGGGTGCGCGTGCCGGCCGGCCGATCCGGACCAGCGGGTCGCGGCGCACCAGGAGGCGGCACAGCTCGAGGGTGGCCAGGCCGTCGTCGACCAGGACCATGCGCTCCGGGCGCCGCAGGGGCGCGGTGGCCTGGAACAGGCCGGAGAAGGCGTCGCCCACGAGCCAGACGGGCTCGCGCGCGGTCAGGGCGCTGCGGCGGCCCGCCAGGTCGAAGGTCAGTCCGTCGGGGAGGCTGAGCTCGCGCATCGCGGACAGGGCGTCGCCCAGGGCGGGGACGTCGTCGCGCACGTGCACGTTCGTCTCGGTACCGCCGTACCCGGCGGCGTGCGCTTCGACCGTGCAGAGCAGCTGCAGCGGCGACTCGACCAGGGCGCCGGCGACACGCGGGAACGCGGTGCCCGGGTCGGTCGTTCGAGGAGCGGGACGGGGGTGCTGCACGCGTGGCAGTCTCTCACGTGACACGTCCGCCGAGGTCCGGCGAGCGTGGTTCCGTGCGGTCCTCCGTCAATCCCGACCACACTGCTAGGGTTCGTGACCCGCTAGGATCGAACGGCCGGATCGTCACCGGCAGTGCCCCCGACCAGACAGGTATTTCCCAGACCGTGAGCACACCTACTACCGACGCGGCTGCGCCAGCAAAGCCTGCCGCCAGCGGTGATGCTAAGAAGCCACCGCCGCCGCTCGTCCCCGGCACGACGTCTGCCGAGCGGCTCGCTCTCGCGAAGAAGTACGGGCTGCGCCCCCTGAACGTCCGCCCGCCGCTGGGCGAGTACATCCGTGACCTGACCGGACGCTGGGCCTTCATCCGCGTCCTGGCCACGTCGACGGCGTACGCCAAGAACCAGAACAACTACCTGGGCCAGCTCTGGGCAGTGCTGAACCCCATCCTCAACGCGACCGTGTACGTGCTGATCTTCGGCATCCTGCTCGGGCTCAACCGCGGGGTGGACAACTCGATCGCCTTCATCGTGATCGGCGTCTTCATGTACCGCTTCATCGAGTCGTCGGTGACCGGTGGCGCCAAGTCGATCAGCGGCAAGACCCAGCTGCTGCGCTCCCTGCACTTCCCGCGTGCCGTGCTGCCGATGTCGACGGTGCTGTCGCTGCTGACCACGCTGCTGCCCGCGATCGTGGTCATGTGCATCGTGTCGCTGCTCAGCGGCCTGCTGCCCGGCTACGCGATGATCCACATCACCTGGTGGTGGCTCCTGCTGCCCGCCGCCGTCGCGCTGATGTGGATCTTCAACACCGGGCTGGCCTTCTTCATGGCCCGGTACGTGGCCACCACGCCGGACATCGAGAACGTGCTGCCGTTCATCATGCGCGTCGTCATGTACGCGTCCGGCGTGATCTTCCCGCTCGCCGCCTACGTCGAGAAGATGGACATCCCCGAGACGTCCAAGGCGGTCGTGGGCGGCATCCTGGAGTACCAGCCGGTCGCGGTGTACCTGTACCTGGTGCGCTCCGTGCTGATGCAGGAGGAGCAGTTCCCGCCGAGCGGCCTGATGTGGGCCCTCGGCGCCGCATGGGCCGTCGTGTTCTTCGTGATCGGTTTCATCGTCTTCTGGCGCGGCGAGGAGAGGTACGGACGTGACTGAGGCCGACGAGCACATGGACTTCGACCTCGAGGTCGAGCCCGAGGATGCCGGGCAGGAGGCGCTCGAGACCGATCTCGGCGACCCGTGCCTCGTGGTGGACGACCTGCACGTCGTCTACCGCGTCATCGGTGGCCGTGCGCGCAAGGAGGCCGAGAAGGGCGGGGCCGAGATCCGCGAGATCAAGGTCAAGGTGCCCTTCCACAAGCGGCTCCTCCAGGCCGGACGCCGGCACGTCGGCGCGGTGAGCGAGGTGCACGCCGTGCGCGGTGTCTCCTTCACGGTGCGGCACGGCGAGTCCGTCGGGATCGTCGGCGTCAACGGCTCGGGCAAGAGCACCATGCTCCGGGCGATCGCCGGCCTCATGCCGCCCAAGAAGGGCAGCGTGCACGTCTCCGGCGAGCCGTCGCTGCTCGGCGTGAACGCGGCGCTCATGCCGCAGCTCACCGGCGAGCGGAACATCATGATCGGCGGCCTCGCGCTCGGGCTCACGCCCAAGCAGGTCGACGAGAAGTTCGACGAGGTGGTGGAGTTCGCCGGCATCGGCGACTTCGTCTACCTGCCGATGCGGACGTACTCGTCCGGCATGGGCGCGCGCCTGCGGTTCGCGATCTCGTCGGCCGCGTCGCCGGACATCCTGATGATCGACGAGGCCCTCGCCACCGGCGACGCCGCCTTCAAGGAGCGCAGCAAGTCGCGCATCGAGGAGGTCCGCGCCAACGCGGGCACCGTCTTCCTGGTGAGCCACTCGATCTCCACGATCGAGGCCATGTGCACGCGCGTGCTGTGGATGCACCAGGGGCAGCTCGTCATGGACGGTCCCGTGCACGAGGTCGCCGAGGCGTACAAGAACTTCGTGCGCGCGCAGCGTCCCGGCATGGGCCCGGCCCGCCGTCGGGCCCTGCAGCGCAAGCGTGCGGCGGAAGAGGCCGCGCGCAAGAAGGCGGAAGAGGCCGAGCTGAAGAAGGCCGAGGCCAAGAAGGCCGCGGAGGCCACGGCCTGAGACCCAGCGCCTGGTTCGTGTTCGGTAGAAGGTCAGGTGGTCGGCAGCCCGGGCTGCCGACCACCTGACCTTTTTGCCGATCAGTCCAGCAGGGTCAGGAGGTGGCGGCGGACCTGCTCCACCGCCTCCGGGACGGGGACGTCGGTGGTGTCGATGACCAGGTCGGCGTCGTCGGGCTCCTCGTAGGGGGAGGAGATGCCCGTGAACTCGGCGATCTCGCCGGCGCGGGCCCGGGCGTAGAAGCCCTTGCGGTCGCGGGCCTCGCACACCTCCAGCGGCGTGCTGACGTGGACCAGGACGAAGTGCGCCCCGGCCTCCTCGGCCATGGCCCGCACCCGCGCCCGGCCGGCGGCGAAGGGCGCGATCGGCGCGGCGACGGCGATGCCGCCGTGCCGGGCGACGAGCGCCGCGACGTAGCCGATGCGCTCCACGTTGGTCTCGCGGGAAGCCCGGTCGAACCCGAGCCCCTTCGACAGGTGCTGGCGCACCTCGTCGCCGTCGAGCAGCGTGGTGCCCAGGCCGTCGTCCTCCAGCTCGGCGGCCAGGGCGCGGGCCACCGTCGACTTGCCCGAACCCGACAGACCAGTGAAGAACACGACGGCGCCGCGGCGGTGGCCCCCGCCCGCGGCGCGGGTCAGCTCGGCCGCCGAGGCGGGCGGGTACAGCGCGCGGACCGCCTCGTCCCGCACGCCGGGCAGGGCCGCCACGCGCTCGGCCGTGGCCGCCGAGCGGTGCGCGGCCAGCCGCTCGACGCGGGCCGCGCCGTAGGCGGCGGCGACGTCGTCCAGGGGAGCGCCGCCCCGCCCGGACCACGGCACGACGACGGTGGTCACCCGCGCGCCGGTGCGCTCGGCCAGCGTGCCGGCCAGGCCCTGGGCCGCCCGCACGAGCCCGGGGGCGCCGACGACGCCGGGCCCGGGGGCGCGCCGCGCGACCGGCACGAGCAGCAGCACGGCGCCGCCGCCGGAGGCCGCGCTGCCGCCGGAGGCGAGCGCCACCGCCGCGTCCGACTCCTCGCGGGTCGGCACCTCGGTGACGAGCAGGCCGAGGCCGGCGCCCGGGCCGTCGCCGAGGCCCGCCCGCACCTCGCGGGCCGGACGGCGCACGGCGGCGTCCCACTGCGGCCCGATGGCCGCGGCCAGGGGCTTGAGCGGCTCGACCGCCGGTGCCTCGCCGGGCCGGGCCGTGAGACGGGCCAGCGGCGTGTTCTCGGCGTCGGTCAGCAGGGTGTCGGCGGGCAGGGTGTCGGCCGGCCCGTCGCCGCCCGGCGCCTCGTCCGCCGGGCCGGGCCGCAGGGCCGCCACGAGGGCCGACGGCGGGAGCGCGCCGCCGAGGGCGAGCTCGAGGACGTCCAGCTCGTCGTCGGACAGGACGCGGGCGGGGGAGTCGGTCATCGGTGCGGGCTCGTCTCTGCCGGGTCACCGGCGGTCTCGGTCTCGGGTGCGGGTCGGGGGCCGGGAGCAGGGTCCTCGTCCGACGAGTCTGCTACGGATGCGGGCCGGGCGGCACCGAACCGGCGCCGGACCCAGAACCACAGCAGGTTGCCGAACACCAGGGCCGCCCCGGCCGCGCCCAGCACCACCGGCAGGCTCGCGCCGAGCAGCTTCAGCGCGGACGCGAGCAGCAGGATCGCCAGGGCCCGGCGGATGATGCCGCCCGGCGCGCGGGACGACACGTGGGCGCCGAACCAGGCCCCGGGGATCGCCCCGATGAGCAGCGAGGTGGTCAGCCCGAGCGAGAAGTCGCCGTACAGGATGTGGCCCAGCGACGCCGCCGCCACGAGCGGCACGGCCTGGACCAGGTCGGTGCCCACGAGCTGGGACGCCTTGAGCGCCGGGTAGAGCAGCAGGAGCACCACGATCACCACGGAGCCGGCGCCGACCGACGTCATGCCCACCAGGAGCCCGGCCACGGCGCCGAGGATCGCGGTGGGCACGGGGCGGACCACGAGCTCGCGCGGCGCGGACGCCGGCGTCGGACCCTCGCCGAGCGCCGAGCGGCTGCGCACCATCTGCAGCACGGCGCGCACCACGAGGCCGCCGGACGCGATGAGCAGGGCCACCCCGAGGATCGTCTGGAGCGCGGAGTCGAGCGAGTCGCCGAACGGCAGGGCCTTGATGAGCAGGGCGCCGCAGAACGCGGCGGGCACCGAGCCGACGCACAGCCACAGCACGAGGCGCAGGTGCACCGTCCCGCGCCGCAGGTGCACGAT
Organism: Promicromonospora sp. NPDC059942; assembly: GCF_042731755.1. Lineage (NCBI taxonomy): Bacteria > Bacillati > Actinomycetota > Actinomycetes > Micrococcales > Promicromonosporaceae > Promicromonospora > Promicromonospora sp. NPDC059942. The sequence continues at coordinate 221,868 of NZ_JBHWLR010000006.1, read as the reverse complement.
CGCGCCGGCGGGCTTCATGAAGAGGCTGGCGACCACGTCGCTGGACACCGCCACGAGCGGGTCGACGCGGAAGACGAAGATCAGCATCGGCGTCATGAGGGCGCCGCCGCCCATCCCGGTCAGGCCGACCACGAAGCCGACGGCGAGGCCGCCCAGGACCAGGGGGAGATCGATGCTCATCCGGCGCGGACCTCGGGCCGGGCGTCGATCGTCAGTTTCCCGATCAAACTCATCGGAATAGTAGTCATTAGCGCTCCCTGCTGCCGGTAGTGATGCTTACTGGTCCACTGGCGCTGGACCGCATGCCGGAATGGTAGCCTCGGCGCGTCCGCCGGACTGCACCTGTGGCACCTTGGCCCCCTGTCGAGCGTCGCGTCAGGACGGCCGGATCTGCCGGAAGCCGTCCACCCTGGAGACCGATGAACGCGCCGTCCCCCACGCTCCCTCCGGCGTCGCTCGACGACGACGCCCTCGCCCGCGCACTCGCCCAGGGAGCGGCAGAGGTGCTGCTCGCGCTCCGCGCCGAGGTCGACGCCGCCGGCGGCTCCTTCGTCGCCAAGGAGCTGAAGGACGCGGGCGACGCCGCGGCTCAGGCCTGGCTCGCGGCCGCGCTGACCAACGCCCGGCCCGCCGACGCCGTCCTCTCGGAGGAGGCCAAGGACGACGCCGTCCGCACCGGCGCCGACCGGGTGTGGATCATCGACCCGCTCGACGGCACCCGCGAGTTCGCCGAGCGGCACGCCGACGGGCCCCTGGCCGGGCAGTGGCGGGACGACTTCGCCGTCCACGTCGCGCTCTGGGAGCGGGGCCCGGGCCTCACCTCCGGCGCCGTCGCCCTGCCCGCCCGCGAGCAGGTCCTGACCACCGCGGACGGCGTCGTGCGCGCCGACGACTCCGACGCGGTGCTGGCCGGGAACCGGCCGCTGCGGATCGCCGCGAGCCGGAGCCGCCCGCCCGCCTTCGTGGCGGCGCTGGCCGAGCGTGCCGACGTCGAGCTGGTGCCCATGGGCTCCGCCGGGGTCAAGGTGCTGGCGGTCGCCGACGCTACAGTTGACGCTTATGTCCACGGCGGTGGGCAGTACGAGTGGGACTCCGCGGCGCCCGTAGCCGTGGCCGGGTCTCGCGGTCTCGTCTGCACCCGCCTCGACGGATCCGAGCTCCGGTACAACCGGGAGAACCCCTGGCTCCCCGACCTGTTCGTATGCCCCCCGGCCCTGGCTCCGCGCCTGCGTGAGCTGCTCGACTCCGTAGGTGTCGAGTCCGTGGTCGGGGCAGATAGCAAAGAAGGTGCTTGAGGAGTGAAGAGTCACGTCCTGAGCCAGCTGCGCAGCCTGGAGGCCGAGAGCATCCACATCATGCGCGAGGTGGTCGCCGAGATGCAGCGGCCCTGTCTGCTGTTCTCCGGCGGCAAGGACTCCATCGTCATGCTGCACCTCGCGGTCAAGGCGTTCGCCCCGGCGCGCGTCCCGTTCCCGATCATGCACGTCGACACGGGCCTGAACTTCCAGACCGTGCTCGACTGCCGGGACCGCTGGGTGGAGCGCACGGGCGTGCAGCTCGTCGTCGCCTCCGTCCAGGAGGGGATCGACCGCGGCCTCGTGCAGGAGGAGCCCAACGGCTCGCGCAACCGGATCCAGACGCCGGTGCTGCTGGAGGCGGCCGAGAAGCACGGCTTCGACGCCCTGTTCGGCGGCGGCCGCCGCGACGAGGAGAAGGCCCGCGCCAAGGAGCGCGTGTTCTCCTTCCGCGACGACTTCGGCCAGTGGGACCCGAAGAACCAGCGTCCCGAGATCTGGAACCTCTACAACGGCCGCGTGCACCAGGGCGAGTCGATCCGGGTGTTCCCGCTGTCCAACTGGACCGAGCTGGACATCTGGTCCTACATCGAGGCCGAGGACATCGACCTGCCCGACCTCTACCTCGCCAAGGAGCGCGAGGTCGTGGAGCGCAGCGGCATGCTCTACGAGGTCAACGACTTCACGCCGCTCAAGGACGGCGAGAGCGCCCAGGTCCTGTCCACGCGCTACCGCACCGTCGGCGACGCGAACCTCACCGCCTGCGTCGCGTCCGCCGCGACCACGCTGCGCGACGTCGTCGAGGAGGTGGCCGCCGTCCGGCTCACGGAGCGCGGCGCCACCCGCGGCGACGACAAGGTGAGCGAGGCCGCCATGGAAGATCGCAAGAAGGAAGGCTACTTCTGATGACGACGACTCTTCCCGACGCGGGCGAGTCCGCCGGCGCGCCCCACGAGGTCGCCAGCGGCGACCTCCTGCGGTTCGCCACGGCCGGCTCGGTCGACGACGGCAAGTCCACCCTGATCGGCCGCCTGCTGTTCGACAGCAAGTCGATCTTCGCCGACCAGCTCGAGTCGGTGGAGCAGGTCAGCCGGGACCGCGGCAACGACTACGCGGACCTGTCGCTCCTGACGGACGGGCTGCGCGCCGAGCGCGAGCAGGGCATCACCATCGACGTGGCGTACCGCTACTTCGCGACGCCCAAGCGCAAGTTCATCATCGCGGACACCCCCGGCCACATCCAGTACACGCGGAACATGGTCACGGGCGCCTCGACGGCGGACGTGGCGCTCATCCTCGTGGACGCGCGCAAGGGCGTGGTGGAGCAGTCGCGCCGCCACACGTTCCTGGCCACTCTGCTGGGCGTGCCGCACGTGGTGGTCTGCGTGAACAAGATGGACCTCGTGGACTACGACGAGCAGGTCTTCGAGCGGATCCGCGCGGAGTTCACCGAGTTCGCCTCGCGCCTGCGCGTGCCCGACCTGACGTTCATCCCGGTGTCCGCCCTGGCGGGCGACAACGTGGTGACGCGGTCCGAGAACATGCCGTGGTTCGACGGCTCGCCGCTGCTCAGCCACCTCGAGCGGCTGCACGTGGCCTCCGACCGCAACCTGGTCGACGTCCGGTTCCCGGTGCAGTACGTGATCCGGCCCCAGCAGAACGACACGCGCGACTACCGCGGGTACGCGGGCACGGTCGCGTCCGGCGTCATGAAGCCGGGCGACCGGGTGCTGGCCCTGCCCGCTGGGCTGGAGACCACCATCGCGTCCATCGACACGGCCGACGGCCCCGTCGAGGAGGCGTACCCGCCCATGTCGGTGACGGTGCGCCTCGCCGACGAGATCGACATCTCGCGCGGCGACATGATCTGCCGCCCGAACAACGCACCGACGGTGACGCAGGACGTCGACGCGCAGATCTGCTGGATGGACGAGTCGGCCGCCCTGGTGCAGGGCAAGAAGTACGCGATCAAGCACACCACCCGGTGGGCGCGCGCGATGGTCAAGAACATCAACTACCGCGTCGACGTGAACACCCTGCACCGCGACGAGGAGGCCACGGAGATCAAGCTGAACGAGATCGCGCGCATCCGCCTGCGCGTGACCCAGCCGCTGTTCGTGGACTCCTACCAGGCCAACCGCCAGACGGGTGCGTTCATCCTCGTCGACGAGGCGACCAACAAGACCGTCGCCGCGGGCATGATCGGCGGGGCCGCGCACCAGTACTGAGTCACCTCCGGGTCACCGCCCGGGCGGGGTCCGACCAGCGCTGGGTGCGTCCACCCGGTCCTGATACGCTCCGCAGCGCCAGAGGGCCGCCGACCTCGGTCGGCGGCCCTCCGACGCTGCCGAAGTGGTCCCTGGCCAGGGCGCTCGTCCCCCGCCGGACCACACGCTCCGTGCACCGACCCGGAGGATCAGTGACCGTTGTCTCCGACCCGCTGCCGCCCTCGGGCGTGACGGCGGGCCCGGCCGGTGCGCCCGACGACCGACCGCTGCCGTTCGCCGTCGTCCGCCCCCGCGCGAGCGCGCACATCCCCGAGCTGCACGGCCTGCGCGGCCTGGCCCTGGCGCTCGTGGTGGCGTTCCACCTGTTCGGCAACGGCCGGGTCTCCGGCGGCGTCGACGTGTTCCTGGTGCTCTCGGGGTTCCTGGCGACCGGCTCGCTGCTGCGCCGCGCCGACACCCGCAGCCTGCGCCTCGGCGAGCACTACGGGCGCACGTTCGCCCGGCTGGTGCCCCCGGCCCTGCTCGTCCTCGCCGCGACGGCGGCCCTCACCTGGTGGGTGCTGCCGCGCGGCACCTGGGTGCAGACCGGCCGCGAGCTCCTCGCCTCCGCGCTGTACTACGTGAACTGGGAGATGATCGCGGGCCAGCTCTCCTACGGCGCAGCCGGCCCGCAGACGAGCCCGCTGCAGCACTTCTGGTCGATGTCCGTCCAGGGGCAGTTCTTCCTGGCCTGGCCCGTCGTGGTGCTGCTCGTGGTGGCGGTCGCGCGCCGGTTCTGGATCAGCTCGCGCGACCTCCTGCTCGTGGTGGTCGGCGCGCTGACGGTGGCCTCCTTCGTCTTCGCGCTGACCCTGCACGGCGCCGACCAGCCGGTCGCGTACTTCCACTCCTGGGCGCGGTTCTGGGAGCTGGGCGTGGGCGGCTTCCTCGCCCTGCTGCTGCCCTGGCTGCGGGTTCCGCACGGCCTGCGGCCGCTGCTCGGCTGGGCGGGGCTCGGCCTGGTCGTCTCCAGCGGTTTCGTGCTCGACGGCGGCGCGCTGTTCCCGGGGCCCTGGGCCCTGTGGCCGGTCACGGGCGCGCTGCTCGTGCTGCTGGGCTCCGGCGGCGGCGCGGCCTGGGGGCCGCGCCGGCTGCTGCAGGTCGCGCCCCTGCGCTTCGTCGCCGACATCTCCTACGCGCTGTACCTGTGGCACTGGCCGCTGCTCATCGCCTACCTGCACCACGCGGACCTGGACCGGGTGGACCCGCTCGGCGCCGCGGCGATCATGGCGGTCTCGGTGGCCCTGTCCTGGCTCACCACCAAGCTGGTGGCCGACCCCGCGCAGCGGTTCCGGGAGGCGGTGGGCGGCGCGCGGGCGCTCGTGGCGACCGCGGTGGCCGTGTCGCTGGTGGCGGGCGGCGCCGCCGTCGGCATCCGGCTGCTGGAGCGGCAGGACGCCGCGCTGCTCGCCGCCGCCGAGGCGGCCGCGCAGGCGGACGCGCGGTCCTACCCCGGGGCGCTCGCCCTGAGCCAGGCGCACGGCACGGACGTGCCGGACGACGTCGACGTGCTGCCGGCGCCCGCCGTCGCCGCGCTGGACCTGCCCGCCGTCGACGACGACGGCTGCATCCAGGAGAACGTGGTGAACCCGGGTACCGACGTGCCGATGACGTGCACGGTCACCGGCTCGCCGGACGCGGACCACCTGGTGGTCATGGTGGGGGACTCCCACATGATCCAGTGGGCGCCGGCCATGGCGGAGGTGGGCAGCAGGGAGAACTGGGAGGTGCTGCTGCTGGCCCGGCGCGGCTGCCGCCTCGCGGCCCCCGTGGGCGCGGTGGACCCGGCGGACATGTGCTGGTCGTGGCGGATCAACGCGCTGGAGCGGCTCGAGGAGCTGCGGCCCGACGCCGTCGTCGTGATCGGCAGCCGTACGTCGACCTCCGAGCCGGGCGACAAGGTGATCCCGGCGGAGGCGCGGGCCTGGCGGCAGCTCGCGGACGCGGGCATCCGGGTGGTCACGCTGCGCGACAACCCGCGGTTCGGCTTCCAGGTGCCCGCCTGCGTGGAGCAGCACGCCGACGGCCTCGCCTGCGCGCGGGCCCGCGCGGACGTGTACTCGCCGGTCAACCCCGTCGAGGAGGCCGAGGGCGTGCCCGACTCTGCGGTGCACCTGGACCTGACCCGGTACATCTGCGGCGACCAGCTCTGCCAGGGCGTGGTCGGCAACGTGCTGATCTACCGCGACGACAACCACATGACCGCCACCTACGCGGGGACCCTCGCCCGCCCGCTGCACAACGCGCTGCGGGTCAAGGCCCCCTGGCTGTTCGTGGACCCGATGAAGCCCCCGGCGGTGCGCACCCGCTTCTGACCCAGGAACGTGGGGGGACCCCCGGGCCCGGGGGGGGAAGGGGGGGTTGGCAAATCAAGGAGGGGGGTTAGGGGTTGACGGGGTTTAAGGGGTCGGCGATGCCGTCACCGTAGAAGCTGTTCTCCGCCGGCGTGCCCACGCAGGCCGGGCCGGCCGTCGTGGTGGTGCACTCGTGGTCGTCGGCCTGGGCCCGGACGGCCGCCTCCAGCCGGGCGGGCGACCAGCGCGGGTGCGCCGACTTCAGGAGTGCCAGCACGCCCGCGACGTGCGGCGACGCCATCGACGTGCCGCTCTTGAGGCCCCACGTGCCGTCGAGCTCGGTGGACAGGATCGAGCTGCCCGGCGCGGAGACGTCGATCTTGCCGAGGCCGCGGTTCGAGAACGAGCTCAGGTTGCCCGCCTGCGTCAGCGACGAGACGGACACGACGCCGTCCAGCTCGGTCGGGATGTCCTCGCACCCGGAGTTGATGGTCCGCTGGACCGCCGCCGAGTCGTTCGGGCTCGAGCTGTCCGTGGTGTTGTTCGCCAGGTCGGTGGCCGCGTTGCCCGCTGCGGCGGCGTGCACCACGCCCTGCTTCGTCGAGAACTCCACCGCGCGGCGTACGGCCTCCTTGGCGGCGGCCTGGTCGGGCTGGTCCTCGCACCAGTACATGAACGGGTCCACGTAGTACGAGTTGTTCGTGACGTCCATGCGCTCCAGGCCCGCCCAGACGAAGCCGCAGACCGCGTACTCGGGGTAGATGTAGCCGTCGTCGTTCACGACCTTGACCGAGGCCAGCTTGACCCCCGGGGCCACGCCCACGATGCCGGTGCCGTTCTGCGCCGCGGCGATGGTGCCGGCCACGTGCGTGCCGTGGTCGGACGTGGTGGGCAGCCAGCCGGTCGCCGACAGGTCGGGCTTGCCGGCGTCGGTGCAGTTCACGGACTGGTCGGCGTCGACCTGGGAGGCCAGGTCCGGGTGCGCCGCGTCGATGCCGGAGTCGAGCACCCCCACCGTGACGCGCGCCGACCCGGGGTTGATCTCGATGGCCTGGTCGGCCTTGATCATCTCCATGTCCCACTGCGTCACCTCGCCCGGGTCGGGGTCGGCCGCGGCGGAGCGGGACGGTCCGTCGACCGTGCCGCCCACGGAGTCCTTCTGCCCCTTGCCCACCACGGACCGGCTCTCCTTCGCGCCGGCCGGGGCGTCCGCGCCCGGCGTGCCCTCCGTGGGGGAGACGGTGCGCGTCGCGCCGACCGACTCGATGACGCCGAGGCGGTCGAGCGCCACGACGTCCTCGCGGAACGAGCCGTTCGCGGAGTGCACCACGACGACGCCGATCTGCGGCCAGCTCTGCACGACGACGCCGTCGGCGCGCCTGATCGCCTTCGTGGCGAGCGCCGCCTGGGCGGCCCCGGGCCGCTCCGTGTTCACGACGTACGAGAACAGGGCCCCGTCCGGCGTGACGATCGGGACCGGGGTCGACTCTGGCTCGTCCGCCGCGCCGGCGACGCCGCCGAGCGCGGTGAGCGCGAGCGTCGTCGCCGTGGCGACGGCGAGCGCTCGACGGGAGTGGGACATGCGCATGCTTCACTCTCCAGTGGCTGAAAGTTCGAGTCCCCCTGCGGGACCCCGTAGGGCAACCTACGCGTCCTGACCAGGATCGCCATCGCATCCGCACATCTGAAACGGACGCGAAACACGAAATTCTTCACCCCACTGTTTTTGTGGGACAGTGGGCCCCGTCCTTGCCCCCGAAGCGAAGAGCCTGACACTCCATGACGGCAACGACGACGGCTCCGGCCGCCACCGAGGACGGCGCCTCGACGAACTCCGAGGCCCCCGTCCGCACCCGCAAGTTCCGTCCCGAGGTCCAGGCACTGCGAGCCCTCGCGGTGCTGCTCGTGGTGATCTACCACATCGATCCGACGGTCCTGCCGGGCGGTTACATCGGTGTCGACGTCTTCTTCGTGATCTCCGGGTTCCTCATCACGGGCCACCTGTGGCGCGAGGTCTCGACCACGGGCTCGGTGAGCCTCAAGAAGTTCTGGGCCGCCCGCGCCCGGCGCATCCTGCCCGCCTCGGTGGTCACCACCGTCGGCGTCATCGTGCTCTCGCTCGTGCTGCTGCCGCCCTCCCTCGTGGAGTCGTGGTGGCGGCAGGCGCTCGCCTCCGTGCTCTACGTCGAGAACTGGGCCCTCGCGGCCGAGGCCGTGGACTACCAGGCGGCCAGCAACGACCCCACGGCGTTCCAGCACTTCTGGTCCCTGGGCGTCGAGGAGCAGTTCTACCTGGTCTGGCCGCTGCTCGTGCTGCTGGCCGTCGGCATCTGGGGCGGCGCGCGCCGCGGCGTCGTGGTCAAGGACCCCGAGTCGCTGCGCCGCGTGCTGCTGGTGATCTTCGGCGTGGTGGGGGCCGCCTCCCTGGTCTGGGGCATCCGGCAGTCGCTCGCCGACGACCCGGTGGCCTACTACTCGACGCTGACCCGCGTCTGGGAGCTCGCCGCGGGCGGCATCCTGGCCCTGCTGATCCGGGACACGCAGCGCTTCGCGCCGCTGCGCAGCACCATGGCCGTGTTCGGCGCCGCGACCATCCTCGCGGCGGCCTGCCTGTTCGACGACGGCACGCCGTTCCCCGGCTTCGCCGCCCTCGCGCCCGTGCTGGGCGCGTGCGCCGTGATCCTGGCGGGCCGCACCACGGGCCCGGGCTCGCTGCGCACCGTCACCGAGTCGTGGGGCGTGCAGCGCATCGGCGACGTCTCGTACTCGCTGTACCTGTGGCACTTCCCGGTGATCGTGTTCTTCGGCGTCTACACCGGCCGCGACCCCCGGTTCACCGACATCATGGTGATCCTCCTGGCCTCGTTCTCCATGGCGATCGCCAGCTACGCCCTCGTGGAGCAGCCGGTGCGCGCCTCGCGCTGGTTCCGGGCCGACGGGCGCATGCTCGTGACCGCCCTCGTCGCGATGGTGCTCGTGGCCGGGCTCACCCTGACCCTGCCGTGGCGGGTGCAGGGCATCATCGAGCGCTGGGACCACAACGCCCAGGAGGCCGGGGACGAGGCGGACCAGACCATCCCCGAGGGGATCCAGCGCGATTTCGCGCCGTTCGTCGACGGCAGCACCGCGATCTCGCCCAACCCGATCAAGGCGGCGCAGGACAAGAGCCCCGAGGTCGACGCCTGCCAGGCGGGCCAGCGGGACGCCGTCACGACGCCGTGCGAGTTCGGCGCGACCGAGGACCCGGCGGCGACCGTGGCCGTGGTGGGCGACTCGCACGCCGCGATGTTCACCGAGCCGCTCGTCCAGGTCGCCACGGAGCGCAACTGGCGCGTGGTCACGTACCTGCACTCCGCCTGCCCGTACAGCGCCGACTCGCGCAACGGCGCGAGCCCGGAGATCGACGCCTGCAACGCGGCCAACGTGCAGACCCGCGCCGAGCTGCGCGAGCTCGCGCCCGACCTGGTGGTCACGGCCTTCCAGGAGTCGTACTCGCTCGCCGCGCGCGACGGGGAGGAGCACTTCGGCGCCGCGGGCCTCGCCGAGGTCTGGAACGAGCTGACCGACCGCGGCTCGCAGGTCGTGGTGCTGCGGGACACCCCGCACGCCCGGGAGGACGTGATCGAGTGCGTCACCGAGAACTACTCGGACCCGACGCAGTGCGACCAGCCGAGGAGCGACGCCCTGGGCGGACGCGACACGGTGCCGGGCGCGCTCGAGGAGGCGCCGGGGGTCAAGTCCGTGGACGTCCTCGACTACTTCTGCGACGACGAGACCTGCCCGGCCGTGATCGGGAACGTGCTGGTCTACCGCGACCCGAACCACGTGACGCGCACCTACATGACCGAGCTCACCGACCGGCTGCGCGAGGCGCTGCCCGCGCGGCTCTGACGGGCGTTCGTCCTGCGCGTTCCGTGGGACGGACGTAGCCTGCCGGACATGTGGCGATCTTTCGCTCAGCAGGCCGATGCCGGGACAGACCGGGCCGCCTGGGGCGCGCGGACGAGACCACGGCACGCGGGCCGGACCGGCCCGCGCCGGCCGTCCCGCTGGGTCGGCACGGCGCTGGCGGTCGCGCTGCTGGTGCCCACCACGGGCGTCGCGGCGAGCGCCGCACCGCGCGAGGCCCCGGGCACCACGGCGGGCGCCGTCGCGGCAGGCGCCGTCGACGCCGCCGCCCGGCCGAGCGCCCTGACCGGCGCCGTCACCGAGCGGCGGCTGCGCAAGGGCGAGACGTTCTGGATGTTCGGCCGGCTCACGGTGGGCGGCTCGCCGGCGGCGGGCCGCGCCGTCGTCGTGCAGAAGAAGCGGACGGACGAGTCCGGCTGGCGCACGGTGGGCACCGACACCACGAACCGGTCCGGGCGGTACAGCGTGCGGGTCCGGGCGGGCGCCGTCTACGAGTACCGGGCGATCTACCGGGGCTCCGCGAGCGCGCGGTCGTCGTGGACGGCGCGGATCGGCGTCGGGTTCACCACCGCGGACCGGACCATGACGTCCCGCGAGCGGCAGATGGGCGCGGCGATCGGCAGGCCGACGTCGGGCCACCGGCAGGTGACGCGCACCGTGGTGTCCCGCTCTTACGAGAAGGGGATCCTCGTGAAGGTGACCCGCTCGGGCCGCGACCGCACGTGGTGGGTGCACGGCGGCATCCTCGGCGAGTACCGGCACCTGGGCGGCGCCAAGGGACGGATGGGCGCCCCGGTGATGGACCCGCTGTGCGGCCTGGCGCGCGGGGGCTGCGTGCAGCGCTTCGAGGGCGGCGTGCTGTACTCCAACGGCGACGGCGCCACGGCGTCCACCGGGCTGACCGGCGTGCTGGGCGAGGCGGTGGCGACGGCCCGCTCCCAGGTGGGCTACTTCGTGCGGTACGACGGCGGGAACGGCTCGCGCTACGACTGGTACAGCAAGTACAACGCGTGGGCGCGCACCAACGCGCCGTGGTGCGGCCTGTTCCAGTCCTGGTTCTTCAAGGCGTCCGGCCACGCGACGCTCGTGCCGCAGTCCACCACGTGGGGCGCCTACCGGGACTCCGTGCGGCGCAACCTGCCGACGGGCTCGACGCCGCGCGTCGGCGCCCTGGCCTTCGTGTCCTACATCGCGTCCGGCGAGGCGTCGCACGTGATGTACGTGGTGCAGGTGGACGGCTCGCGGATCAAGGTGATCCACGGCAACACCGGGGGCGCCGGCACGGTGCCGTCCGGGGCGCGGGGCGTCGTCGAGCAGTGGGTGTCCGAGTCGCAGGTGCTCTACTACGCCTACCCGCGGTACTGAACCCTCACGAGCCGGCGGGCTGAGCGGGCCGGGCGAACCTGCGTCGCCGCGCCCCGACCCGTTCCAGCACGCCCGCCACGACGCAGCTCGCCACGAGGATCGCCACGGTGACGGCGCCCCCGAGCGCCATCGACCGCAGCCAGCCCACCTCAGGGGTGTGCAGCGCGTCCGTGACGAACGGGTGCAGCAGGTAGACGTACAGCGAGTGGTGGCCCACGGTGCGCAGCGACTCGCCGACGATCGGCAGGGGCGTGCGCAGGGCGTCCCGGAGCGCCGGCACGCACAGCGAAGCGCCCAGCGAGAGCACGGTGAACGCGGCGACGCTCCACCACGGCCCGGCGCCGTCCGAGGTGTAGACCCAGCTCCGCGCGACGAGGCCCACGGCCACCACCGGCAGCACCCACACCAGGCCGAGGCGCGGGAACCACCCGTTGCGCACCGCCACCCCGAGCAGGATCCAGACGAAGTACCCCGCGTACCGGGCGTCCACGTTGTCCAGGACGACCTGCGGGACCAGCTCCTTCAGCGGCGTCTGGAACAGCAGCGCGCCGGCGACGGCGGCCACGCCGAGCGCCGCCCGGGCCACGACGGAGCGGGCCAGCGGCCCGCCGAGCAGGCGCAGCAGCAGGACGCTCAGGAACAGCATGGGCACGTACCAGAGGTGGAACGACGGGCGCAGCACCAGCACCTCGACGAACGACCGCACCGAGCCGAAGGCGTCGGGCTCCTGCACCGCCAGCCACAGCACGCTGACCACGAGCCAGGCCGCGATCATGCGCTTCCAGTAGTGGCGCAGCAGCTCGCCCCACGGCCGGGTGCCGAACCGTGCCATCGAGATCATGTACCCGGACAGGAACAGGAACATCGGCATGTGGAAGCCGTAGATCATCCACTTGGTCCACGAGTCGCCGACGCCCTGCCAGAAGGTGTGCCCGAAGATCACGAGCACCATGAGGATGCCCTTGAGCTGGTCCGGTCCCGGGTCGTGCCGCGTGCTGCTCATCGCCGCAGAGGTTACCCCGGTCCGGCGCTCGGCCCGTCCTCGCCGGGGCCCTCAGCGACAGGCCCGTCCGCGAACAGCCAGGGTGCGCCCGCCCGGAGCTGCCGCCCCAGGACGGGGGTGAGGGTGCGCACGTACGTGTTGGTCAGGTGGTCGTCGTCGCGGTAGACGAGCACGTTGCCCACCACGGCGGCGCACACCTCGGGCCCGCAGATCGAGTCGGTGAGGTCCAGGTGCACCGCGGCCGCGGGCACGCCCGGCGCCGTCGGCACGGGGGAGACCGCGGCGAGCTGCTCGGTGCGGGGCCGCCCGCAGGCCTCCGGGAAGCCGGCGGCGTCGACGCACTCGGGCACGAACCACTCGAAGCGCGGGTTGTCGCGGACGGTCACGACGCGGATCCCGGCGTCGTCCAGCGCCCGCCACGCGCCCACCTGGCCGGGCAGCACCTGCTCGGGCGAACCGTCCTCGTACGTGCGCGAACCGATCACCACGACGGCGTCCGGGCGGGCCGCCACCAGGGCGGCCAGCGCCTGCTCGTTCCACGCGGCGCACGACGGGGACACCGGGCCGGCGGACTCCGGGCCCTCGGACGCACCCTCGGACTCCAGGCCTGTGGACCCCTCGCCCGTGGACTCCGTACCGGCCGCACTCTCGCCACCGCCCGGCGTCGCGAGGCGGCAGCCGTGCTTGAGCATCTCGCGCAGCTCCCAGCCGTGCGCCCGGGCCAGCGCGGCGAACGCCTCCTCGTACTGCTGCTCGTGCGACGCTCCCGCGAGGTAGACGACGGCCGCTGGGTCGTCCTGCGCCACGATCGTGCACTCCAGCAGCTCGGAGCGGTCGCCGCCCTGCGCGCAGTCGGGCCGGTCGGGATGGTCGTCGTAGGCCACCCACGTGGCGGGCCGGAAGGGGACGGCGTCCAGGTCGCGGCGGGGGCCCGGGTCCGGCGAGCCCGGGGCGAGGGCCGCGGCGCCCGGATGGTCCGGCGAGAGCGCGAGCAGCCCGTCGACGCTGTGGCGCACCGTCAGGTCGTGCGCGGTGGCCGCGGCCTGGGCGCCGCCCAGCATCAGCACGGCGGCGCCCGCCAGCACGGCGAGCGTCCGCCGGCCCGACGGCGTCCCGGCGGCCCGGGCGGTCACGTCGCCCACCAGGTCGGCGGGGCCGGGCTGGTGGGGTGAGCCGGCCCGGTCGGCAGGGGAGGCGGGGTTGGCGTGGCCGGCCCGGTCGGCGGAGGCTGCGGGGCCGTGCGGCACGACGGCGCTCGCGGGCGGGCGCGCGGCCAGGCGGGCTGAGACGTGGGCGAGCAGCGGCTCGGCCACGTACCGCGTGGTGAGCCAGGCGAGCGTGGCCGAGATGACGAGCACCCCGGCGGCGGTCAGGGGGTTCGCGCGGTGCGCCCCCGTCGTCAGGAGCCAGAACACCAGGACGGGCCAGTGCCACAGGTACAGCGCGTACGAGACGCGCGCGCCGAGGCGCAGCGGGGCGCTGTCCAGGAGCCGCTCGACGCCGTGGGACGGCGGACCGGTGGGGTGCGCCCCCGCCGTCGGCCCCGGGACGGTCGCGATCAGCACCAGCGCCGCGCCGCCGACGGGCACGAGGGCCCAGGCGCCGGGGAACACGTCGGCGCCGTCGACCACGAAGCCCGACCCCACGACCAGGGCGAGGCCCGCCCACCCGAGCCGGCCCCGCGCGAGCCAGCTCCGTACGAGCCAGCTCCGTACGAGCCGGCTCCGTGCGCGGCCGGCCGGTGCTGCGGTCCCGGCGACGGCGCGGCTGGCGGCTGCGCGGCTGGCGGCGGCGCGGCTGGCGGCGCGGCCGGCGTGCGGGAGGAGCAGCGCGAGCAGCGCGCCCACGCCGACCTCCCAGAACCGCGTGAAGGTGCTGAAGTAGGCGACCTGCTGGTCCGCGTGGACGAGCCACAGCGCGTGGGCGAACGACGCGGCGGTGGCCGCGGCCGTCACCACGCTGACCAGGCGCCGGGGCGTCAAAGGCCCGCGCCCGGCCAGCGCACGGCGTCGGGCGACGGCGACCAGGCCCAGCACCACCAGCGGCCAGACGGCGAAGAACTGGCCCTGCACCGAGAGCGACCAGAAGTGCTGGAGCGGACTGGCGTCGGGTCCGGCCGCGCCGTACGCGAGCGCGGAGTGCACCAGCTCCCAGTTCTCCCAGAACGTCGCGGACGCGCCGACCTCGCGCAGCCCCGCCGACCAGCGCAGCCGGGGCGCGAGCGCGAGCAGGGCGACCGTGACGGCGGCCAGCACCACGAGGGCCGCGGGCAGCAGGCGCGCGAGCGTCCGGGCGTAGTGCGCCGCGAGCCGCAGGGTCCCGCCCTCGGCGCGGCGCAGCAGCGTGCCGGTCGCGAAGTACCCGGACAGCGCCAGGAACACGTCGACGCCGCCCGAGACCCGGCCCTGGCCGAAGAGGTGGAACGCGACCACGAGGAGCAGTGCGAGCCCGCGCAGCCCGTCGACGGCACCGACCCGCGGGGTGGCACCGGCCTGCTGGACGACACTGGCCTGCTGGGCGGCACTGACCCGCGCGGTGGCGCCGGCGGGGTGAGGTAGAGGCACGGCGGCACGCTAGGGCCCGCGCCTTACGCCTGGATGGCCCGCAGGTCACGTCCTGATCTCGGCCGCCCGTACTGGCCCGGATTCAGCAGGCGGTCCGCGACCGTCTGCGGGGTGCACGCGGTCGCGGACCGCCTGCTGAATCTTCCTCAGCTCGTCGTGGCTCAGCCGCCCGGCCCGGCTCAGCCAACCCCGGCTCAGCCCATCCCCGGTCAGCCAACTGCCGTCCGGCGGGCCGCCTGTTCCGTCGGGTCCGGGACCGGGGCCGCCGCGAGGAGGCGCCTCGTGTAGTCCTGCTCCGGGCGGCCGAGCACCTGGGCGCGCGCGCCCGTCTCGACCAGCCGGCCGCGGTGCATGACGGCGACCCGGTCGGCGAGCTCGTCGACCACCGCGAGGTCGTGGCTGATGAACAGGCAGGCGAAGCCGAGGGACTGCTGCACCTGGCGGAACAGGTCGAGCACGGTGGCCTGCACGGACACGTCCAGGGCCGACGTCGGCTCGTCGGCGATGAGCAGGTCCGGGCCCAGCGAGATGGCGCGGGCGATCGAGACGCGCTGGAGCTGGCCGCCCGACAGCTCGTGCGGGTACCGGGACACCCACGCCGCGGGCAGCTCCACGCTCTCCAGCAGCTCGGCGGTGCGCCGTTCGAGCTCGGGCCCGCGCAGCCCGGCGTGGACGCGCAGCGGCTCGGCGACCGACTCGCCGATCGAGTAGCGCGGGTTCAGCGACGCTGCGGGGTTCTGGAACACCACCCCGATCCGGGCCCGGGCGGCGCGCACCGTCCGCGGGGTGTCCTGGCCGGGGCGGGTCCCCACCACCTCGACCGAGCCCGACGTGACAGGCGCGAGCCCGAGCGCGCAGCGGCCCATCGACGACTTCCCGGAGCCGGACTCGCCCACCAGCGCGACGATCTCGCCGGGCTGCACGCTGAGGGTCACGCCGTCCACGGCGCGCACGGCGCGGCCCCGCCGGTCGCGGTACTCCACCACCAGGTCGTCGAACGCGAGGGCGGGCCGGCCGCCGACGTCCGCCCCGCTCGGGCGGTCCGGCGTGCCCACGCGGGGCACGGCCGCGAGCAGCTCCCGCGTGTACGCGGCGCGCGGCGCCTCGAAGAGCTGCCGCACCGACGCGGTCTCGACCACCTCGCCCCCGCGCATCACGACCACGCGGTCGGCGAGGTCGGCGACCACGCCCATGTCGTGCGTGATCAGCACGATCGCCGTGGACACCCGCTCGCGCAGCCGGCGCAGTACGTCCAGCACCTCGCGCTGCACGGTGACGTCGAGGGCCGTCGTCGGCTCGTCCGCGAGCAGCACCTCGGGGTCGCAGGCCAGCGCCATCGCGATCATCACGCGCTGGGCCTGACCCCCGGAGAACTGGTGCGGGTAGAACTTGAGGCGCTCGGCCGGGTCGGGCAGCTCGACCAGGCGCAGCAGCTCCACGGACCGCTCCCGGCGCTGGGCGCGCGTAAGGCCGGGCGCGTGCCGCCGCAGCATCTCGTCGAGCTGGTAGCCCACGGTGAACACGGGGTCCAGCGCGCCCGAGGAGTCCTGGAAGACCATCGCGACGCGGCGCCCCCGCACGTCCTGCAGCGCCCGCCGCTCCAGCCCGATCAGCTCCACGGCGTCCCGGTCCGTCCCGCCGAGGCGGGCGCTGCCGCCCACGGTCGCGTGCTTGCCGAGCAGCCCGAGCAGGGCGAGCGACGTGACGCTCTTGCCGGACCCGGACTCGCCGACGACGGCGAGCACCTCGCCCGGCAGCACGTCGAACGACACGCTCCGCACGGCGTGCACGTCGGGCGCGTGCCCGTCGTCGACCCGGAACGTGACGGTCAGGTCGCGCACCTCCAGCACGGGGGCACGGTCGGCGCCAGGGCCGGGCGTGGTGCCGGGCTCGGTCTCGGGCGCGGGTGTCTCGGGCGAGGGGCCGGAAGCGGTGGCGACGTCGGTCACGGTTCTCCTGTTCCGTCCGCCGCCTGGGCGTCGCGGTACGCCTCCCAGTCGGCGAGCATCTTGCGGTGGTACCCGGCAAGCCATTCCATGTAGTTGCGCGCGTTGACGAGCCGCTTGTGCGGGCCGTCGGCGTCGCCCGCGAGCGCGAGCCCGTCGTCGATCACGTTCCGCAGGTGGCCCAGGTAGGCCCGTTCGCTCGCGAGGAAGCTGCCCCAGATGTCGTCCTCGACGCGGAAGTAGTGCTGGCGGTCGCCGAGCACCGCGTGCCGCTTGACGAACCCGGTCTCGACCAGGCGCCGGGTGCTCGTGGAGACGGCGCCGGCGCTGGCCTTGAGCAGCCGCGCGATCTGCTGCGAGGACAGGTACGGCCGGTCCACGATCATGAGCAGGCCGACGATCCGGCCCTCCATGCGCGGGCTGTGCGACGCCCCCCACGTCAGGGCGAACTGCTCGACGAAGTGCTCGGCCGCGGCGTCGAGCACGGGGTCGTCCGCGCCGTCGGCGGGCTGGTCGGCGGGCTGGTCAGCGGGGGTGTGGCTGCTCATGCGCCCACCCTAGGAGCCGGGCTCACGAGCGACCCCTCGGGTCGAGCACGTCGCGCAGCACGTCACCCAGGGTGATCATGGCGAGCACGGTGATCGTGAGCACCACGGCGGGCGCCACCAGCATGTGCGGTGACGTCTGGAAGAACGACTGCGCGCTGGAGAGCTGGAGCCCCCACGAGATCGACGGCGCGTTGAGGCCCAGCCCGAGGAACGTCAGGGTGGACTCCGCCACGATCACGCTGCCCACCATGATCGTCGCGACGGCCAGCACCGGGCCGAGCGCGTTGGGCAGCACGTAGCGGGCGATGATCCGCCGGTCGGGCAGACCCATGGCGCGGGCCGCCTCCACGTAGGGCGCGTCGCGCACCGTGCGCACCGACCCGCGCACGAGCCGCGCCATCGTGGGCCACGAGAACAGCGCCAGCACCAGGGCCACGGAGACGGCGGACCGCGAGCCCACCGACGTCAGCACCACCACCGCGCCGAGCAGGAACGGGAACCCGAGGAACACGTCGGTCAGCCGGGCGACGACCCGGTCGAGCCAGCCGCCGTAGTAGCCGGCGAGCGTGCCGACCACCAGGGCGACGGCCAGCGCGACGGCGGTGCACAGCAGCCCCACGGTCAGCGACGCGCGCGTGCCGAACACGACGTTGGCCCACACGTCGCAGCCCTGCACGTCGGTGCCCAGCACGTGCCCGCCGCCGGGCGGCAGGGCGCTGGAGGCCAGGTCGCAGGCCCGGGGGTCGGGGTGGCCGAACCAGCCGGCGAACGCCGACGGGACCAGCGCGACCAGGCCGAGCACGGTCAGCACGGCCGCGGACACCCAGAACAGCGGACGACGGCGCAGGGTGCGCCAGACCCCGCGCCGGGCGACGGCCGGCGCGGTGGCGGGCGCCGCACCGGCGGGTCCCGCGGCGGGTCCCACGGCGGCAGGGGCGGCGGGCAGGGGTTCACTCATGGCGGATCCTCGGGTCGAGGACGGAGGCGAGCAGGTCGACCAGCAGGTTGGTCAGCAGGAACACGAGGATGAGCGCGGTGGACACGCCCACGATCGTGGGTCCCTCGTGGGCGCGGATCGCCTGGAACAGGAGCTGCCCGACGCCGGGCAGGTTGAACACGCCCTCGACCACGACGGTCCCGCCGAGCAGGTACCCGAGGTCGATCGCGAGGTAGGTGAGCACCGGGATCGCGGAGCTGCGCATGACGTGCACCCCGACCACCTGGCGTTCCCGCAGGCCCTTGGCCCGCAGGGTCCGCACGAAGTCGGTGCGCAGCGTGTCCACCACGGAGCCGCGCATCAGCCGGGCCACCGAGGCGAGCCCGAACACGGCGATGACCGCGGCGGGCAGGAGGTACGCCGTCGGCCATCCCGCGCCCGTGCCGGCCACGGGGAACCAGGCGAGCTCCACGCCCAGCCAGAGCTGCGCGGAGACGGCGAGCACGAACACCGGGATCGACGTCGCCACGACGGTGCCGGCCAGGACCAGGCGGTCGCTGACGGCGCCGGCGCGCAGCCCGGCGACCAGGCCGAGCAGCACCCCGAGCAGCACCTCGATGCCCCAGGCGGTCAGCGCCAGGGTGATCGTCACGGGCCAGCGCAGGGCCATGCGGTCGGCCACGGACTGGCCCTGGAACGTGGTGCCGAGGTCGCCCTGGAGCAGCCCGCCGAGGTAGCGCAGGTACTGCTGGAGCACGGGCTCGTCCAGGTGGTAGCGCTCGCGCAGCCCGGCCACCACGTTCGGGGCCAGGGGCCGGTCGCCGCCGAGGGCCGCGATCGGGTCCCCGGGCAGCGCGAAGACCATGAGGTAGATGATCAGCGTGACGCCGAGGAAGACCACGAGCAGGTCGACCAGGCGCCGGGTGACGCGCCGGGTCATCTGCGCGCCGCCAGCACGTGCGACACGGCCAGGGTGGCGCCGTACTGCACACCCACGAGCCGCTCGACCGGCAGCACCTCCAGGCCGGTCACGGACCGGGCGTCGGCCAGCCAGCCGTCGTACAGGTCCCGGGCCCGCGCGTGCACGCGGTGCAGCCGGGCCGTGGCCAGCCCGGCCGTGGCCTCGGCCTCCAGCGCGCGCACCAGCATGCCGCCGAACCGCAGCCGGAACATCCGCACGACCTCCTCGTTGCTGAACACCTCGGCGCCCGTCGCGGGCCGGGACGGCAGCCGCCCGGCCCGCACGAGCTCGCTCGTGCCCGCGTCCGTCATCATCGGCACGAAGGACTCGCTGGCCCGCAGGAACGGGCTGCGCAGCGTCAGGTCGCCCCGGGCCTCGTCCAGCAGGCCGGTCAGGGTGCTCCCGAGCTCGATCAGCGCCTCGGCCTTGGTCCGGACGACGTCCGCATAGTCGGCGTCGCTCTCGGCCGTGTCGTCCGCGGCCGGGTGCGACCAGTACGGCAGCTCGGCGATCAGGCTGACCGTCCCGTGCCGCCGGGCGTAGGCCGCCGACCCCTCGCCGCCCACCAGGGAGGGCGCGTCGAGCCCGAGGGACTCCAGGTAGTCGTACTCGTCGCGGGTCGAGCCGGCCCGGTAGATCGCGGGGGCCAGCCGCTGCAGGGCGGGCGACTCGGGCTCGCCCGTGTCGAGCGGCAGGCCGAGCGCCGCGGGCACCGCGTGCAGCGGCGCGACGGCGTCCGGCAGGTCCTCGCTCAGGTAGTAGTACACGCCGCCGAGCTCGGCGTTGTGCAGGCTGACCATCAGCTCGGGCCGCAGCTCGTCGATCAGGCGCATGAGCGCCTGGGTCTCCGGGATCACGTCGTCGAAGTACGCGCCCTTGTAGGCGAACGGGAACGTCCACTCCACCTGCTCCGACGGCGCCGGGCGGTAGAAGCCCCGGGCGTAGGCGGCGCGGTCGGCGGGGTCGCCGAACCAGGACTCGTTGAGCCGGGTGCCGTCCGGGTCGATGCACGGCACCAGGTGCCAGGTGGCGCCGGTCGAGGCGCGCAGCCCGGGGTCGGCCACCAGCTCGGCGGCCAGGTGCTGCAGCGTGCGGAACCCGATGGGCTCGTTGGGGTGCACTCCCGCGAAGAGCAGGTGCGGCCGCGGCCCGTCGCCCACCGAGAACATCTCGATGGGCTCCCCGAGCCGCGACGTCCCCACGCGCCGGCGCCGCACGAGCCCCGGGTGGTCGTCGGCCAGGGCCGAGAACCAGTCGAGGAGCGCGTCGACGGTGGGGAAGTCGCTGATCGGGGGGACGGCGCGGGCCCGGTCGAGCACGTCGTCGAGCAGGCCCGCGTCGAGCCCCCCGGTGGTCAGGCCGCTCATGCGCCCTCGGCGAGCACGACGGCGGAGAAGGTCGGGTTGCCGACCGCGGACGTCGGCAGCTCCGCGACGCGCTCCGACGTGACGTACGAGTACGTCTCGAAGAACAGCGGCGGCGCCGGGAAGTCCTCCAGGAGGCGCTCCTGCACCGCGGCGTAGGCCGCGCCGGCCGCGTCGGGGTCGGCCTCGGCGTCGGCCGCCGCGATCAGGTCGGCGACGTCGTCCTCGTAGTAGGGGATGCAGTTGGGGCAGCCGCCGTTCTCCACGAAGAACGAGCGCAGCGTGTTCTGCTGGCTGGGGTACAGGGCGCCCCAGCGGGAGAAGAACGGCCCGTCGATGTCGCCGTTGGCGCGGTTCTCGGAGAACTCGGCCCAGTCGGCGCTCGGCGTGGCGACCGCCTCGACGCCCAGGTTCTGCCGGAGCTGGTTGGCGATCGCCTTGTACAGCTCGTCGAGCCCGATGCCGCCCGGGAAGTAGATGTCGATGGTGCCGTCGAACCCGCCGGCCTCGTCCAGCAGGGCCTTGGCCGCGGTCGGGTCGTACGTGCAGAAGTCGCCGCAGATGCCCTCGGGCGTGCCCGCCTCGACGGCCGGGGTGAACGCGGTGGCCGGCGTGTACAGGCCGCCGTAGACGACGTCGGAGATGGTCTCGCGGTCGATCGCCATCGAGATGGCCTGGCGCACCCGCACGTCCTCGTACCGCTCGTCCCACAGCGGGAGCCCGAGGAACGAGATGCCGGGCGCCTCGAACGTGTAGAGGCGCTCCCCGAAGTCGGCCGAGGCCTGCGGCAGCCGGGCCGCCGGCACGCTCGCGACGTCGATGTTGCCGGCCTGCACGTCGGTGTAGGCAGTGGTGGCGTCGGCGTACGGCACGAACGAGATGGCGTCGACCGTGGGGGCGGTGCCCTGGTAGTCGGCGTACGCCTCGGTCTCGATCGGCTCGTTCTCCACGTAGTCGCCGACCACCTGGAACGGGCCGTTGCCCACGGGGTGGGCGTTGTACGCGTCCATGTCCTCCAGGGCGGAGGCGGGCATCGGGTACATCGCGGTCTGCGCCTGGCTGACCTGCATCGGGAACTGCCCGTCGGGGCCGTCCAGGGTCACGGTGAACGTCAGGTCGTCCGTGACCGCCAGGCCCGACATCTCGGTGGTCTTCGGCTCGCCCTCGGCAGGGTTCAGGTCGTCGTACCCGGCGATGCCGGCGAGCTGGCCGGAGTTCTCGAACGCGTCGGGCCCGTAGGCGACGGCGTTCCAGGAGTCGACGTACGACTGGGCGGTCACGGGCGTGCCGTCGTGGAACGTCCAGCCGTCCCGCAGCGTCACCGTCCAGGTGGTGGCGTCGTCCGACTCGATCGACTCGGCGGCCACGTAGGTGAGCTCGCCCTCGGCGTCGACCCAGGTCAGCGGCGACCACACGGCCATGTTCAGGTCGTAGGCGACGGTCTGGCGGCCGGGGACTGTCTGGATCGGGTCGGTGACGGCCACGCTGATGGAGCCGCCGCCGGCGGCACCGGCGTCGTCGTCGGCGCCGGCCGAACCGCAGGCGGACAGGGCGAGGGTCAGCGCGAGGGCGGTCGCCGCCGTACCGGCACGGTAGGGGAGCGGCCGGAGTCTCGGGTTCATGGTTCCTCCACGGGTAGCGCGCTCTCGCGCACCGGGGTCCTGCTCGGGTGGCGAACAGTTGAGCGCACCCCGCCGATCGAGGTCAATGAAGTTTCAGAAGGAAATGAAAGTTTTACGCGGCGGTCACACGGGACGGGTCCCGCACGGGCCCCTGCTGATGGTTCGATGACCCAGTGATCCACACGAGCGACTACGAGATCCAGGACGAGGCACGCGTGCGCGACCTGGTCCGCACCCACGGCTGGGCCACCCTGGTCTCGGTGGCCGACGACGGCGCGCCCGTCGCCTCCCACCTGCCGGTCCTGCTGGAGGACACGCCCCCGGGCGAACCGATGAGCCTGCTCAGCCACGTCGGCCGGCCCGACGAGGTGCTGCACGCGCTGGACAGCGGCCGCGAGTCGCTGCTGATCGTGCAGGGCCCCCACGGCTACGTCTCGCCCGGCTGGTACGAGATGACGCCGGCCGTCCCGACGTGGGACTACCTCGCCGTCCACCTCTGGTGCACGGTCGAGCTGCTCGGGCCGGAGGAGTCGTACGCGGTCCTGTCCGACACCGTCGACCGGTACGAGTCGGTCATGCCCGAGCCCGTCCGGCTGCCGAGTGTCGAGGAGTACGCCCACCGCATCGCCCGCGGAGCTGCCGGCTTCCGGCTGCGCGTCAACCGCTGGCAGGGCAAGGCCAAGCTCAGCCAGGACAAGCCGCGCGCCGTCGTGGAGCGCGTCGTGACGGCGCTCGGGTCCGACCCGCACTACGCGCAGCCGGCGCTCGCGGCCGAGGTGCGTGCCGAGCTCGACCGCCGCCCGGCGGACGCGCCATGACCCCGGCTGAGCCTCTGCTGCTGACGAACGCCCGCCTGGTCGGACGGTCTGTGCCGAACGTAGGGAACGTCGGCGCAACGGGGGGTGTTGCGCCGAGCAGCCCTACGTTCGACGGAACCGTCGGCGGGTCCGTCGGCGGGTCAGGTGGGCTCGTGGACGTGCTCGTGCGGGACGGGGTCGTGGTCGCCGTCGGGGCGGCCGGGCGGGTCGGCGACGGCGGCGTCGAGCGGGTCGATCTCGGCGGCCGCACCCTCATGCCCGGGCTCTGGGACGCGCACGTGCACCTCACGCAGTGGGCGCTCGTGCGGCGCCGGCTCGACCTGTCGGGCGCACGCTCGGCCGCCGAGGCCGTCGCGCTCGTGCGCGACCGGCTCGCCGAGGGGCCGCCCGAGCCCGGCACGGCACTGGTCGGCTACGGGTTCCGGGACGGGCTGTGGCCCGACGTCCCCACGGCCGACCTGCTCGACGCCGTCGCGGGCGAGGTGCCCGTGGTGCTCGTGTCCGGCGACCTGCACTGCGCGTGGCTCAGCACGGCAGGCCTGCGGTTCGTCGGCGTCGGCGCACACCCCACGGGCGTGCTGCGGGAGGCCGAGTGGCTGCCGCTGGCCGCCGCCGTCGACCGCGCGCCGGACCACCTGGCCGACGCCTGGGTGGCCGACGCCGCCGCGGCCGCCGCGGCGCGCGGTGTGGTCGGCGTCGTCGACCTGGAGATCACGGACAACCTCACCGCCTGGCGCCGCCGGTTCGCCGGCGGGTTCGGCGCCCTGCGCGTCCGGTCCGGCGTCTGGACCCCGTGGCTGGACGATGTCCTGGCCGAGGGGCTGCGCAGCGGCGACGTGCTGCCCGGCACGGGCGGCCTGCTGGAGCAGGGGCCGTTCAAGGTGGTCACCGACGGTTCGCTCAACACGCGCACCGCCTACTGCCACGATGCGTACCCGGGCCTGACCGGGCCCGAGGCGCACGGGATCCTGTCGGTGCCGCCCGCCGAGCTGGTCCCGCTCATGGCGCGCGCGCACGCCGGCGGGCTGCGGTGCGCGATCCACGCGATCGGCGACCACGCCAACACGCTCGCGCTGGACGCGTTCGCCGCGACGGCTGCGCGCGGCTCGGTCGAGCACGCGCAGCTCCTCGACCCCGCCGACCTCGCGCGCTTCGCCGAGCTCGGCGTCGTCGCGTCCGTCCAGCCCGAGCACGCCATGGACGACCGCGACATCGCCGACCGGCACTGGTCGGGGCGCACCGGCCGGGCCTTCGCGTTCGGCGCGCTGGACGACGCCGGGGCGGTGCTCGCCCTGGGCTCGGACGCGCCGGTCGCGCCGCTCGACCCCTGGTTCGCGATCGCGGCGGCGGTCAGCCGGTCGCGCGACGGCCGCGCGCCCTGGCACCCGGAGCAGCGGATCGGCCTGCGCACGGCGCTGGAGGCCTCGACGGACGGCCGCGGCCTGGTCCCGACGGCGGGGTCGCCGGCCGACCTGGTGGTCCTGGACGCGGACCCGCTGGCGCTCGGGGCCGGCTCTGGCGCGGACGCCGCGGACGCCGCCGACCTGGACGCGGCGGCGACGTCGCTCCGCGACATGCCGGTGGCAGCCACCCTCCTGTCGGGCGCCTGGACCCACCGCACGTTCTAACCCGCGCGCGATCAGGTGAGCGCGGATGTAGTTGCGGAAAGCCCCCCTCGTTCCGCCACTACGTCTGCGCTCACTCGATCGGCGGGTACGCCCCGGGCGGCGGTGCGCGCCTGGGCGCACGTCGCGTGAGGCTGCACCCAGCGGTCGAACGTAGGAGTAGTCGCCGCAAGGGCGCTCATGCGGCGACTACTCCTACGTTCACCTGATCTTCAGGCCTCAGGCCTGAGCGCCACCGTGCGGAAGCCCGCGTTGCCCATCGACGAGTCCGGCGTGTTCGACGACCGCGCCGAGTTGCGGTAGCGGTTGCAGTACGAGAGGTGGCACAGGTAGCTCCCGCCGCGCAGGATCCGCTGGGCGCCCCGCTCGGGGCCCGCCGGGTTCGCCACGGGGGAGCGCGCGTAGTACCCCGGGTCGAACCAGTCCTGGCACCACTCCCAGACGTTGCCCACCGGCTGCCACAGGCCGTACCCGTTGGGCTCGAACGTCCGCACCGGCGCGGTGGTGAGCCAGCCGTCGTCCAGGGTGTTCGTCCGCGGGAACGCGCCCTGCCAGATGTTGGCGCGCCACCCGCCGTCGTCCACCTCGGCGTCGCCCCAGGGGTACTTCGCGCCCTCGACGCCGCCGCGCGCGGCGTACTCCCACTCGGCCTCCGTGGGCAGGCGCCGGCCCGCCCAGGCGCAGTAGGCGACGGCGTCGTTCCAGCTCACGTGGGTTGCGGGGTGATCGTCGAGGCCGTCGATGTCGGAGCGCGGCCCGCCCGGGTGCGCCCAGTCGGCGCCCTGGACGCCGAACCACCACGGGGTGCCGTCGGCCTGCCCCATGATGTCGCCGGGGTCGGCCGCGACGGCGAGGTGGAACACCGCCGAGAAGCCGAACGTCTCCGCCTCGGTGCGGTAACCGGTGTCGTCGACGAACCGCGCGAAGTCGGCGTTCGTCACGGTGGTCGCGTCGATCTCGAACGCGTCGAGTGTCAGCTCGTGGCGCGGCGTCTCGCCGTCGCCGAGGTTCTGGTCGCCCGACGAGTCGCCCATGGTGAACCGGCCGGTGGGCACGCGGGCCTGCTCGACGTCGTGCCGGCCCCGGGCGGGTGTCGCGGCGGCGTCCGCCGGGCGGGAACCGAGCTGGACGAACGCGTCCCGCCCTGGGGTTCCGCACCCGCACCCGCAACCCTCGTGCCCGGACCCCGTCTGCTCGTCGCTCGTCACGCCCCCACGGTATCCGCGCCGGGCGCGGTGTCGCCCGGTACGGCGGCCGAGCGCGCGGCGACGGCCGCGGCGACCTCGGGGTCCGAGCTGGGCCGCGTGACGCCGTAGCGCGACAGGTAGCCGATCCGCGACTCCCGGACGTGGGCCGCCATCAGGGCGGCGGCCCGCTCGCCGTCGCCGGCGTCGATCGCCCCGACGATCACCCGGTGGTCGGGCCAGAGCCGCTTGCCGCGCGACTGCATGTCGGCGGCGTAGAGCCACTCGATCTTCCAGGAGAGCTGCCGCAGCAGCCGGGCCAGGGTCGCGCTGCCGCTGAGCTCGGCGATCGCGATATGGATCTGGTCGTTGATGCCGACCAGGGGGTCCAGGTCGCCGGCGGCGACGTGCGCGTCCCCGGCGTCGAGCAGGGCGGCGATCTGCCGCCGCAGGCGCCACCAGTCCTCCGGGCTCTCGTCGCCCGAGTAGAGCGACGCCGCCCGCCGGGCGGCGCTGCGCGCCGTGGACACCTCCAGCGCCTCCCGCACCGCGAACAGGTCGTCGGCGTCGTGCACCGGGATCGCCGCGATCCGCGAGCCCACGTGCGGGCGCGAGTCGATGAAGCCCTCGCTCTCCAGTCCGCGCAGCGCCTCCCGGACCGGCACCCGCGAGACGTCGTACCGCTGGGCCAGCGAGGCCTCCGTCACGCGGGCGCCGGGCGTCAGGACGCCGGCGATGATGTCGCGCCGGATCGCGTCCTGCACGGTGGGTCGCACCAGAGCAGGGAGCACGGGCTCATCGGGCAAAGGCGGCACCGGGGATGGCTCCTAGCAGGTCTCGGGTGTAGTCGGCCCGCGGGGAGTGGAACACGTCGTCGACGGACCCCTGCTCCTCGACGCGGCCTTGCCGCAGCACCACCACATTATCCGCTATGCCGCGGACCACCGCGAGGTCGTGGCTGATGAAGAGGTATGACACACCGAGCCGTTCCTGCAGGTCAGCGAGCAGGTCCAGGATCTGCTCCTGGACCAGCACGTCGAGCGCCGAGACCGCCTCGTCGAGCACCAGCAGCTCCGGCTCGGGGGCCAGCGCCCGCGCGATGGCGACCCGCTGCCGCTGCCCGCCCGACAGCGCGCCCGGGTGCCGCTGCGCGACGTCCCGGGGGAGCGCCACCTGGTCCAGCAGCTCCGCGACCCGCGCCCGGCGCGACTCCCGGTCGCCGATGCCGAAGATCCGCAGCGGCTCGTCGATCACCCGCTCCACGGTGTGGGTCGGGTCGAGCGATGCGTACGGGTCCTGGAACACCGGCTGCACCCGACGGCGCAGGGCGCGCCGCTCGGCCCGGCCCGCCCCGGCGATGGCCTGCCCGTCCACCAGAGCCTCGCCCGAGGTCGGCGTCTCCAGGCCGAGCAGGATGCGCGAGACCGTCGTCTTGCCCGAGCCCGACTCGCCCACCAGGGCGGTGGTGCCGCCGCGCGGCACGGAGAAGGACACGTCGTCGACGGCGCGCAGCAGCCCGCCGCGCCCGCGCACCTTGTACTCCTTGACGAGGTTCCGGACGGTGACGACGTCGCCGGCCCCGGCCGGGTCGCCGCCGGCCGCGCCGCCCCCGGCGGGAGTGACTCGCGCCTCCGCCTCACCCTGCGCGACGACGGCGGCGGGCGCCGCCGCGACCAGCCGCCGCGTGTACTCGTGCTGCGGGGACCGCAGCACCTGCTCGGGCGAGCCCTGCTCCACGATCTGCCCGTCGAGCATCACGATCACCCGGTCGGCGCGGTCGGCCGCGAGCCCCAGGTCGTGCGTGACCAGGATCATCGCGGTCCCGTGCGCCTCCGCGAGCGCGACGAGGTGGTCCAGGATGCGCCGCTGCACGGTCACGTCCAGGGCCGACGTCGGCTCGTCGGCGAGCAGCAGCTCCGGCTCGCGGGCGAGCGCCATCGCGATGAGCACCCGCTGGCGCATGCCGCCGGAGAACTCGTGCGGGAACTGCTTCGCGCGGCGCTCCGGCTCGGGCACGCCGGCCTCGTCCAGCAGCTCCAGCACCCGCTGCCGCACCGCCGGGCCGCGCAGGCCGCCGGCGCGCAGCGCGTCGGCCACCTGGTCGCCCAGCCGCATGGCGGGGTTGAGGTTGGTGCCCGGGTCCTGCGGCACGAGCCCGATCCGGCCGCCCCGGACGGCCCGCATGCGGGCCTCGCCCGCGGCGGCCAGGTCCTCGCCGTCGAGCTCGACGGTGCCGCCGGTGATCCGGCCCGCGCCCGGCAGCAGCCGCAGGAGCGCGGCGATCACCGTCGACTTGCCGGAGCCGGACTGGCCCACGATCGCCACCCGCTCCCCGCGCGCGACGTCGAGGTCGACGCCGCGCACGACGGGCGTGTCGCCGTAGGCGACGTCCAGGCTGCGCACGCGCAGCAGCGGCGCGGCGGAGTGGTCAGCGTCCTGCGGCATATCCCTGCGCTCCTCTCGGGTTGGCGGCCGCGCCCAGCAGGCCCGTGGCCGGGTCGCGGGTCACGGCGGACAGGCGCCCCAGCGCCCAGTCGCCGGCCCGGGTCACGACGTGGCCGCGGCCCTCCAGCGCGGCGATGACGTCGTCGCCCAGCCGGTCCTCCACGACCGCCCCGCCCGGCGTCCAGGTGCGGGGCCAGAACGAGCCGGGGAACGACGTCGTGTGCAGCGCGGGCGCGTCGATCGCCTGCTGCGGCGTGTACCCGCCCACCAGCACCCGCAGCAGGAACAGGAGCTGCCACTGGTCCTGCTGGTCGCCGCCCGGCGAGCCGAGGGCGATCACGGGTTCGCCGTCCCGCAGCACCAGGGTGGGCGTCAGCGTGGTCCGGGGACGCCGCCCGGGCGTCAGGGCCGACGGCGACGCCTCGTCCAGCCACGTCATCTGCAGGCGCGTGCCCAGGCAGAAGCCCAGGCCGGGCACCGTGGGGGAGGACTGCAGCCAGCCGCCCGACGGCGTGGCCGAGACCATGTTGCCCCAGCGGTCCACGACGTCGATGTGGCACGTGTCGCCGCGGGTGGCGCCGGTGTGCTCCGGCGAGTCGGGCTCGGTGGTGGGTGCCGGCACGGTCGGCTCGCCCACGCCGGGCGCGGGCACCGTCGGCTCGCCCACGCCCGCCGCCGCGCCGCCCCCGGGTGCGCCCGGCAGTGACCCCGCCGGCGCGCTCGTGGCGTACTCGGTGCGCAGCACCGGCGCCGGGGGCGTCGTCCGCCCCGGCACGTCGCCCGGGCGCAGCTCGTGGCTCGCGGCGTCCGTGATCAGCGCCCGGCGCGCGGCCGCGTACTCCTCGCTCAGCAGGTACGTCAGCGGTACGTCGTCCGCGGCCGGGTCGCCGTACCAGACGTCGCGGTCGGCCAGCGCCAGCTTCTGCGCCTCGATGACCGTGTGCGCGCCGAGCTCCGTGGACGGGTCCAGCGCGGCGTCGTCGAGCCCCTCCAGGATCTTCAGGGTGGCCAGCAGCGCCGGGCCCTGGCCCCACGCGCCGGTCTTGGCGATCGTGTACCCGCGGAACGTGACGGTCGTGGCGTCCTCGTACGACGCCGAGAAGGCCGCGACGTCCGCCGCCGTGATGACGCCGGCGTGGTCGCCGCCGTCGGAGTGCCGGTGCGGCGTGGCCACGAACTCCTCGACGGCCGCGCCCACCCGCTCGCGCCACGCGGCGCGAGCCAGGTCGATCGCCGCCGCGCGGTCCGGGGCCTGGGCACCCGCCGCGACCACGGCGTCCAGCAGGTCGGCGTACTCCGGGTTGGTGACGACCGTGCCCGGCGCTGGCACCTCGCCGTCCGGCAGCCAGTGGGCCGCCGACGTGGGCCAGTGGTCCCGGAACAGGTCCGCGACGGTGCGCAGGGTGCCCGTGACCCGCTCCAGCAGGGGGTGCCCGTCGCGGGCGTACCCGATCGCGTAGGCCAGCACGTCGCCGAGGTCCCAGGTGCCGTGGTCGCGCAGCAGCAGCAGCCAGGCGTCGACGCTGCCCGGCACCGCCGCCGCGAGCGCGCCCGAGCCGGGCACCAGGTCGAGGCCCTCGGACCGGTAGTGCTCGATCGTGGCGCCCGCGGGCGCCGGACCCTGGCCCACCAGGACGCGCGGGTGCGCCGGCTCGTCCGCCGTCACGAAGACGCCGGTCATGTCACCGCCCGGCCCGTTGAGGTGCGGCTCCACGACGTGCAGCACGAACGCGCCGGCGACCGCAGCGTCGAACGCGTTGCCGCCGCGCTCGAGCACGGCCTGGGCGCTCGCGGTGGCGATCCAGTGGGTGGAGCCCACCATCCCGAACGTGCCCCGCAGGTCGGGCCGCGTGGCCGGGGTGGTGGGGCGGACGAACGGCGAGGTGGGCCGGGCGGACGGAGCGGAGGTCATGACACTCACTTACGGTCGGTGGTCGGGTCGAGGGCGTCGCGCAGGGCGTCCCCGAGGAGGTTGAAGCCGAGGCAGATGGCCACGATGGCCAGCCCGGGGAACAGCGCGGCGGTGGGCGCGCGGCCCAGGTACTGCTGCGCGTCCGAGAGCATGATGCCCAGAGACGGGGTGGGCGGCTGGATGCCGAGCCCGAGGAACGAGAGCACGGCCTCGCCCAGGACCGCCGCCGGCATGATCACCGTGGCCTGCACGATGATCGCGGACAGGCAGTTGGGCAGGATGTGCTGCGCGAGGATCCGGGGCCCGGACGCGTCCATCGCGGTCGCGGCCAGCACGAAGGGACTCTCCTTGAGGCGCATGGTCTCGGCGCGCACCACGCGCACCATGGTCGGCACCTGCGCGATGCCGAGCGAGATCGCGGCCCCGGCCAGGCTGGGCCCGTTGATGGCGGCCAGGCCGACGGCGAGGATGAGGAACGGGAACGCGAGCGTCACGTCGGTCAGGCGCGAGACGGGCGCGTCGAGCAGGCGCCAGTAGCCGGCGGCCAGCCCGAGCGGCGTCCCGACGACGACGGCGAGGCCGACCGCGACGACGCCCACCATGAGCGACGCCCGGATGCCGTACATCATCCGGGACAGCACGTCGCGGCCCAGGTCGTCCGTGCCGAGCGCGAAGCCGACGGTGCCGGGCAGCTGGAACGGGGCGTCGAAGTGCACCTCGGCCGGGCCGTGCGGGGCCAGCAGGGGCGCGAGGAGCCCGGCCAGCACCACCACGGCGAGCATGGCGGCGCCGGTGATCGCCTGCGGCGTGCGCAGCCGGGACAGCAGCCGGCGCGGGCCCACGGCGACGGGCGCCTGCTCGGGCGACAGATCGCTGTGCTCGATGACGGTCATGAGCGACCTCCCACTCGGATACGCGGGTCGATGACGGAGTACAGGACGTCCACGGCGAGGTTGACCAGCACGTAGCCCACCGTGGTGAGCACCACGACGGCCTGGATCACCGGGTAGTCGCGCTGGAAGACGGCGTCGAGCGTGAGCTTGCCGAACCCCGGCAGGGCGAAGATCTGCTCGGTCACGACGGCGCCCGAGATGAGGCCGCCGAGCTGGAGCCCGGCGATCGTGACCACGACGATCAGGGAGTTGCGCAGCCCGTACCGCAGCAGCACGCGGGTGCGGCCGAGGCCCTTGGCGCGGGCCGTGCGCACGTAGTCGGTGCGCATGGCCTCGATCATGGAGGCGCGGGTCTGCCGCATGATGACGGCGGCCAGGCCCGTGCCGAGGATCAGCGCCGGCAGGGTCAGGTGCACCAGCCAGCCCACCGGGTCGTCGGTGAGCGGCACGTAGCCCGACGCCGGGAACAGGCCCAGGCCGATGCACAGGTAGAGGATCGCGAGCATGCCGAGCCAGAAGTTCGGCACGGACAGGCTGGTCAGCGCGGCCGCGTTGGCGACCCACTCGGGCCAGCGGCCGCGGTAGCGCTCGGCGAGCAGGCCGAGCGCCACGCCGGTCACGACGGCAACGACGATCGCGTAGAGCGACAGCCAGAGCGTCACGGGCAGCGTGGCGCCGATCATGCTCGCGACGGACGCCCCGGTGCGGGTGGACTCGCCGAGGTCGCCCGAGGCGACCTCGGCGAGGAACCGCCCGTACTGCACCCAGACCGGCTGGTCCAGGCCGAGGTCGGCGCGGATCATGGCGAGCCGCTCCGGCGTGGCCTCCTCGCCCGCCATCGCGAGCGCGGGGTCGCCGGGCAGCATGCGCACGCCCAGGAAGATCACCATCGACGCCAGCAGCAGCGTGATCGCCGACTGTCCGAGGCGGACGAGGAGGTAACGACGCATCGGAGGTGCTCTCAGCCTTCGTTCGGGTCGACGAACGCGGCGTGGCTCAGCCGGACCACGCCGTCGGCGTACGTGGAGATGCCCGCCACCTCGTCGGCGTAGCCGGTCATGCTGCGCGTCCGGTAGAGGTAGATGATCGGGTTGTCCTCCTGGACCTGCGTGACGACCTGGCCGTACAGGTCGGCCCGCTCGGCCGGGTCGATCACGGTGGCGGCCTCGGTGAGCAGGTCGTCGACCTCGGGGTTGCTGTACCCGGAGTAGTTGTTGCCGGCGCCCGTGGACAGGAAGTTGAACATGTTGCCGTGCGGGTCCACGCGGCCCGACCAGCCGAGCTGCAGCAGGTCGAAGTCGCCCTGCTCCTGGACCTCCAGCAGCGAGGAGTACTCGACGGGCACGATCGTCAGCTCGAACCCGCCCTCGGCCACCGAGGCCTGCACGGCCTGCGCCAGGCGCAGGGTGTCGGGCGTGTTGGTCACCTTGATCTCGATCTTGTACGGCACGTCCGCGCCGGCCTCCTCCAGGAGCGCCTTGGCGCCCTCGGGGTCGTACTCCGGGCACGCCTCGCTCGCCGCGGTGCTGAACGTGGACGCGGGGGAGATGGGCGAGCAGGCCGGGTCGAACCGGTCGTTGAAGACGGACTTCACGAGCTGCTCGCGGTCCACGGCCATCGAGAGGGCCTCGCGCACCCGCGGGTCCGTGGCGATCGGGGTGTCGATCTTCCCGGGCGGGGCGCCGACGCCGTCGGTGTTGCCCACGTTGACCGTCATGGCCTGGTAGCCCAGGGAGCCGACCTCCAGGAGGCCCACGCCCTCGGCGTCCTCCAGCTCGGCGAGGTCCTGGGTCGAGAGGGTGTCGGCCACCTGGACGTCGCCGGAGCGCAGGTTGGCGGAGCGGATGCTGGCGTCCGTGATGATGCGGTAGGTGATCGAGTCCAGGTGCACGTTCTCGGCGTCGTAGTACAGCGGGTCGCGCTCGACCGTGATCGACGTCTGCGGCACGCGCTCGGCGAACTTGAAGGCGCCGACGCAGACGGGGTGCTCGCCGAAGTCGTCGCCGGCCTTCTCGAGCTCGGTCGGCGACATGATCATGCCCGCGCGGTCGGCCAGCACGGCGGTGAGCGGCGCGAACGGCGTCTCGTAGGTGATCTCGACCGTGGTGTCGTCGACGGCGGTCACCTGCTCGATCGGGCCCAGCTCGCTGCGGCGCGACGAGTCCTCCTTGGTGAGGTGGCGCTCGATCGAGGTCTTCACGGCCTCGGCGTCGAACGGCGTGCCGTCGGCGAACTGCACGCCCTCCTTGAGCGGGAAGGTGACGGTGAGGCCGTCGTCGGACACCTCGGGCAGCTCGGTGGCGAGCATCGGGACGATCTCACCCGCCTCGTCGATGTCGTAGAGCTTCTCGCACATCGTCTGCATGACGTAGCGCGTGTAGAGCGACGACGACGTGGTCGGGTCGAGCACGTCGGGCTCGGCCGAGAGGGCCATGACGAGGTCTCCGCCCTCGGAGATCGTCCGGCCGTCCAGGGTGACGCCGGTGACGTCAGCCGTCTCCTGCACGGGGGCGGCGGTCTGCACCTCCTGACAGCCGGACAGGACGAGCGCCGCGGCGAGAAGGCCGGCGGCGGGGGCGAGTGGGCCGCGCAGCCGCGGCGGCAGGGGAGTGCGCACTGGAGAATCCAATCCGGGTCTGAGAAGGACGATTGCATACAATCACTCCCACAGGGTCAGTCGTGTATGCAATACATAACGGTCCTGTTAAACCTCTGTGACACGGGCCGGTGTGGGGCGCGTCCCTTTTGGGTGGGTGAAATGCCTGGGTACAGTCACGCCATGGAAAAGGACAATGAGGTCACTTCGCAGGGGGTTCCAGGGGACCGGCCCACGGCCGGCCCGCCGACGACGGCCACGGCCGGTTCGGGGGACGCCGGTCCCGGGGGCGGTGAGTCCCTGGAGAAACCGCGCTGGCGGATCATCGGCCCTGGTCTGGTCGTCGCGGCCACCGGCATCGGCGCCGGCGACCTCGTCGCCACGATGGTCGCGGGCAGCAACTACGGCTACGCGCTGCTGTGGGCGGTGATCCTCGGTGTCGTCGTGAAGATCGCGCTGGTCGAGGGGGCCGGCCGCTGGACGCTCGCGACCGGCCGCACGATCTTCGACGGCTGGAAGTCGCTCGGCCTGTGGGCGGTCGTCTACTTCGGCGTCTACGTCGTCGTCTGGGGCTTCAGCTACGGCGCGGCGGCGATGTCCGGCGTCGGCCTCGCGCTGAACGGCCTGTTCCCGGTGCTGGACATCCGGTACTGGGCCATGATCTCCGGCGTCGCCGGCCTGCTGCTGGTCTGGTTCGGCAAGTACAAGCCGTTCGAGAACGTCATGGCCGTGCTGATCGGCGTCATGTTCGTGACCGTGGTGGGGTCGGCGGCGCTGACGACGCCGAACCTCGGCGAGATCCTGGCCGGCCTGGTGCCGATCATCCCGGAGGGTGCGGTGCTCAACACGCTCGGCCTGGCGGGCGGCGTCGGCGGCACCATCACCCTGGCCGCCTACGGGTACTGGCTCACTGAGAAGGGCTGGGACACGCCCCGCTGGATGCGGGTCATGCGGATCGACAACGCGTGGGCGTACTTCATGTCCGGCGTCTTCGTGATCGCCATGCTGATCGTGGGCTCCGAGCTGCTGTACTCCGCGGGCCTGGCCGTGGCGGACGGCGAGCAGGGGCTGGTCGACGTCGCCGACGTGCTCGCCCAGCGGTACGGGACGTTCATGGCGCCGCTGTTCCTGGTCGGCTTCTTCGCCGCGACGTTCTCGTCGGTGATCGGCGTCTGGCACGGCGTGTCGCTCATGTTCGCCGACTTCGTGGCCACGATGCGCAACCTGCCCGCCGACGACCGCCGCCGCGGCGCCGGCGGAACCTACTACCGGTGGTACATCCTCTGGCTGACGTTCCCGCCGATGGCGCTGCTGTTCCTCGACAAGCCGATCCTGCTCGTCGTGGTCTACGGCGCGCTGGGCTCGCTGTTCATGCCCTTCCTCGCGCTGACCCTGCTGTTCCTCATGAACTCGAGGGCGGTGCCGCAGCAGTGGCGCAACCGCTGGTGGGTCAACGTGATCCTGGTGCTGGTGGCCGCGATGTTCCTGGTGCTCGGCGGCAACGAGCTGGTCAAGGCGGTGGCGCCGGTCTTCGGCGGCTGACCCCTTCCCGCGGGAGACGTGTCAGACCCTCAGGTCCCTCGGGTGACCTGAGGGTCTGACACGTGGGAAAGGCGGGGGCGGCGTCAGGCGGCCGCGGGGGTCGCGCGCATGGCGTGGACCTTCTCGTAGATCTCCGCGAACGCGTCGAGGGTGCCGTCCACGGCGTGCGCGGCGACGAGCTCGCGGCTCGCGGCGCCCATCCGGTGGCGCAGCCCGGCGTCCGCCAGGAGGTCGCCCAGCCGGTTGGCCAGCTCGCGCACGTCGCCCGGCGTGTAGAGCCAGCCGTTGACGCCGGGGCGCACCAGGTGGGGCAGCGCCATCGCATCGGCGGCGACCACCGGCAGGCCCGAGGCCATGGCCTCCAGCGTGACCAGGCTCTGCAGCTCGGCCACCCCGGGCATGCAGAACAGGTCGGCCTCGGAGTAGGCGGTGAGCAGCTCGTCGTCGGGCACGTACCCGCGGAACCGGACGCGCCCCGCGACGCCGGACTCGGCGGCGAGCGCGGCCCAGTCGTCGGCCTTCGCGCCGGTGCCCACGATCTCCAGGCGGCCCGGGAGGCCGTCGGGGAGCAGGGCGAAGGCGCGGATGATCTCGTCGACCCGCTTCTCCTGGTCCAGGCGGCCCACGAACAGCACCGTCGGCTCGGTGCGGCCGTCGCGGACGGTGGTGGTGTACCGGTCGGTGTCGATGCCGTTGGACACGGGGATCGCGTGGCTGAGCCCGGCGTGCTGCGCGAGCAGGTCCACGGCGCGCGGCGTGGGGGCGGTGACGACGTCGGCCTTCGCGTAGACGCGGCCGATGTCCTGCCACAGCCAGCGCCCGACCCTGCGGTGCATCGAGCCGGGCACCAGCAGGTAGCCGACGAGGTTCTCCGGCATCAGGTGGTTGGTCGCCACGATGGGCAGGTCCCGGCGGTGCGCGGCGTCGACCAGGGCGCGGCCGACGATGAAGCTGCCGTTGGTGTGCACGACGTCGGGCCGGACCTCGTCGAGGACGTCCGTGATCGCCCGGCGGGTCTCCCAGGGCAGGGAGATCTGCAGGTTGT
Source organism: Promicromonospora sp. NPDC059942 (assembly GCF_042731755.1). Lineage (NCBI taxonomy): Bacteria > Bacillati > Actinomycetota > Actinomycetes > Micrococcales > Promicromonosporaceae > Promicromonospora > Promicromonospora sp. NPDC059942. The sequence continues at coordinate 185,733 of NZ_JBHWLR010000006.1, read as the reverse complement.
GGTGCGTGGGGTACCGGCTGGAACGCAGCCCGTGCAGGACGACGCCGTCGCGCACCTCGCGCACGGGGCGGCCCGTGGGCGACGGGGCGACGACGTGCACCTCGTACCCGCGGCCGGCCAGGCCGGTGGCCAGGCTGCCGGCGAACCGGGCGGCGCCGTTCACGGCGGGCGGGTAGGTATCGGCGCCGATCAAGATCGTGCGGGGAGTACCAGGCAGGTTCACTGTGCTGTACCTCTCGATGGTCCGGGAAGTCTCGAAGGGGCGGTACGCGCCGCGCGGGCCGCGACGGCGTCGGGGTGGAGCCGGGCAAGGACGAGGACCCCGGCGGACGCGGCGAGCGCCGCGCCACCGAGGAGGAACCAGGTGGCGACGGGCGTGTCGGCGCCCTCGCCGAGGAGCACCGCGCCGAGCAGCACGGCCACGATCGGGTCCACGACCGTGAGGCACGCGACCACGACCTCGGGCGGGCCGGACGGGTAGGCCTGCTGCACGAGCCAGCCGCCCAGCACCAGCGCGGCGATCGCGGCCGCGCCGGTGCCGAGCACCTGCGGTTCGTACCAGGGGGTGCCGACGGCGAGCTCCTGGAAGATCACGCGCATGAGCGCGGAGAGCAGGCCGAACGCGGTGGCGCCCGCCGTGGCGCAGGCGACGCAGCGCAGCCAGCCGCCGGCCGCGAGGCCGGCGATGCCCAGGCCCACCACGACACCGCCGACGATCAGGACGGTCGGCAGCGTGGACCCGGGCGGCGGCACGTTGCCCGAGGTGGCGCTCACGGACGCGGCCACGAAGACCGCCACCCCGGCCATGGTCAGGGCGACGCCGAGCAGCACGTTCCGGCCGGGCGCCCGCCGCAGCAGCAGCGAGGAGAGCAGCACCGCCACGGGCACCGCCAGCACGCCGATCGGCTGGACCAGGCGGAGCGGCGCGAGCGCCAGCGCCACCGCGTGCACGATCGTGCCGCCCGCCGCGAGCCCGAACCCGGCCAGCCAGCCAGGCCGTCGGACGATCCGGCTGAGCCGGCGCAGGGACAGGACGCGTTCGCGAGGGAAGGGCTGCCCGTAGAGGTCGGCCACCTCGCGGTGCTGCAGGACCGCGGCGCCGGCGAACAGGGCGGCGCCGAGCACGGCGAGGGCGACCGCTATGGCTTGCATGGGACAACGGTGACGTAAGGAAGCCCTTCTCCGCCACCAGGTTTCCCCCCGTAATGAGATGGGGGTTTTCCCCCATCTTTCTCCGACCACTCCCGTGACCGTCCCTCGAGTGCTTAGGGTCAGCGCGATGAACACCGACACGCACCCGCGCGATCTCCAGGCACCGTACGCGGGACTGGTCGCGGCCACACCCGCGCGCGACGAGGATCTTCGCCTCCGCGGCGTCCGCACGTACGTCCGGGTGTACGGGGACGCCGCGGCGCCGCGCCGGCTCGTGTTCCTGCACGGGCTGCGCGGCGACCACCACGGGCTGGAGCCGATCGTGGCGAACCTCGTGGAACAGCGCCCTGACCTGCAGGTATGGGTTCCCGACCTGCCCGGTTTCGGGGCGTCGGCGCCGCTGCCGGACGGGGTGCACGACGTCGCCGGCTACGCCGGGTGGACCGCCGAGCTGCTGGCCGCCGTCGCCCCGGGAGGTGACGCGGTGCTGGCCGGGCACTCCTTCGGCTCGATCGTCGCGGCGGCGACGGTGGCCGGGCCGGCCGCCGGACCGGCGCCGGACGGTGTGTCCGTGCGCGCGCTCGTCCTGGTCAACCCGATCGCGACGGCGGCGCTCGACGGCCCTCGCCGGGCCATGAGCGCAGTCACCGTGGGGGTGCACCGGCTGGCCGCGGCGCTGCCGGAGCGGGCCGGGACCGGCCTGCTGCGTCACCCGTTGTTCACCCGGGTCGCGAGCCTCGCGATGGTCACCTCGCACGACCCCGACCTGCGGCGCTGGATCCACGCGGAGCACGACCGGTACTTCTCCGGCTTCGCGGACCGGCGCACCCTGCTGGAGGCCTTCCACGCGTCGGTCGGCACCGACGTCTCCGCCTACGCGGGGCGCATCACCGTGCCGACGCTGCTGGTCGCCTCCGAGAACGACGACGTCGCCCCGCTGCCGTCCCAGCGGGTCCTCGCGGCGGCGCTCGCCGACGCCCGGCTGGCCGTCGTCCCGCGGATCGGCCACCTGGCCCACTACGAGGCGCCGGACGTCGTGGCCCGGGAGACGGCCGGATTCCTGGCCGGTCTCCAGGCCACCGGCGAGAGGGATGAACAGTGAGGGAAGATCAGATGAAGATCGTCGTCGACTGCCGCTACCTGCGGGTCGGCCGGCACGACGGGATCAGCCGGTACACCGCGGGCATCGTCACGGCGCTGGCCCGGCTGCACCCGATCGAGGTGCTGGTGGACGACGAGCGCCAGCTCGCCCACCTGCCGGACGGGCTGCCGTGGCACCGCGTGAGCGCCCCGACGAGCTGGCGCGAGCCCTTCGTGGCGCGGCGGGTGCGCCGCACGGGCGCCGACGTCGTGTTCAGCCCGATGCAGACCATGGGCACCTGGGGGCGGGACTACCGGGTGGTCCTGACCCTGCACGACCTCATCTACTACCGGCACCCCACGCCCCCGCGGAACCTGCCCGCGGCCGTCCGGCTGCTGTGGCGGGTGTTCCACCTGGCCTGGTGGCCGCAGCGGCTGCTGCTGAACCGGGCCGACGCCGTGGTCACGGTCTCGGAGACCACGCGCGACCTGATCGCCCGGCACCGGCTGACCCGGCGTCCGGTGACCGTGGTGCCGAACGCGCCCGACCCCGTGCCGGACCTGCCCCGCACGCCCCGTACCCGGTCGCTCGTCTACATGGGCTCGTTCATGCCGTACAAGAACGTGGAGCTGCCGGCCCGCGCCATGGCCCGCCTGCCCGGGTGGGAGCTGCACCTGATGAGCCCGGTCACGGCCGAGCAGCGCTCGCGGCTGACGGAGCTGGCCGGCGAGGGCACGCTCGTGTTCCACGACGGCGCGTCCGACGAGGTCTACCGCGACGTGCTGCGCGGCGCGACGGCGCTCGTCTCCGGCTCCCGCGACGAGGGCTTCGGGCTCCCGCTGGTGGAGGCCATGACGCTCGGCACGCCCCTGGTGGTCAGCGACATCCCCGTGTTCCGGGAGGTCGGCGGGCCGGCGGGGGCGTACGTCGACCCGGACGACGTGGACGGGTACGTGGCCGCCGTCCGCGAGCTCGACGATCCGGCGACCTGGGCCGAGCGGTCGGCCGCCGCGCGGCTCCGCGCCGCCGGGTACGACTGGGACACCTCGGCCAAAACGCTCCTGGCGCTTCTGCTAGGGTGATTTTTGACCGTTATCGTTCCGTGATCTAAGGTCGGCGGCGATGACCCGTCCTGACGAGAGCCTGACCGCGTCCGTACCCGAGGCGAGCCCCGCGACCACGGGCAGTGAGCGCCGGAAGACCACCGGCCGGCTCGTGGCCATGGACGGCCTGCGCTTCGGCGCCGCGGCCGCCGTGCTGCTCTACCACTTCACGGCCACGTCGACGGTGACCAGCTACTGGGGCGCCGACCCCGACCGGGCGTTCCCGCTGCTCAACGAGGTGACCCGGTACGGCTGGCTGGGCGTCGAGCTGTTCTTCATGATCTCCGGGTTCGTGATCCTGCTCAGCGCCGACGGCCGCGGGATCGCCGGCTTCGTCGCCTCCCGGGTGGGCCGTCTCTTCCCGGCGTACTGGGCGTGCATCGTGCTGACGGTCGGCCTGCAGCAGTTCTGGTCGGGCGGCCGGCAGACCAGCCTCACCGAGACCCTGGTCAACCTCACGATGGTGCAGGACCTGTTCGACGTGACCGGCGTCCAGGTCGTGTTCTGGACCCTGCTCGTGGAGCTCAAGTTCTACCTGCTGGTGCTCGTCGTGCTGGCGTTCGGCCCGCTCACCCGCAACCGCGTGCTGACGTTCGCCACCCTCTGGCCGCTCGCCGGCTGGGCCGCGCAGGAGTTCGGCGCCCACTGGCTCGCCGACTGGCTCGTGCCGGTCTACGCCCCGTACTTCGCCGTCGGCATGCTGCTGTTCCTCGCCTACCGCGACGGGTTCGACCTGGTCACCAGCACACTGCTCGTGGGCGGCCTGGTCCTGTGCGTGCTGCGGGTGCAGGAGGCCGCCGGCCGCGCGTCCGACCTCCAGGGCGTCACCGTGAACCCGGTGATCGCCGTGATGATCATGCTGGCCAGCGTGGTGGCCGTCTGGGCGACGACGCTGCGCGGCAGCTCGGCGCCACCCCGCAGGGTCGCGACCGTGCTCGGCACGGTCGGCGCCCTGACCTATCCCGTGTACCTGGTGCACACCCAGTTCGGGTACGCCGTCATCGACATCCTGGCCCACGAGACCACGCGCACGGTCGCCCTCTTCGCGGCGGGCGCGCTGAGCCTCGGCCTGGCGGTCGCGATCCACTACGGCGTCGAGCGGCCGACGTCGGCCCGGCTGCGCCGGGCGGTGCAGGCCGGTCTGCTGCGCTGCTCGGCGGCGCTGCGCTCGCGCGGGTTGATGCGCGCCTGGGACGACGTCCGCACCTGACGGCGCGGGCCGGGCGCCGACGGGGGCTGCGGGGCTCAGCGCGGCGGGTCTCAGAGGGGCGCGCCTCAGCGCGGCGGGTCGGCCACCGCGAACGGGAGCCGGTGCAGCAGCTCCGCCTGCTCCTGCGCCCGCCGGCGCTCCCGCTGACCCGCGGCGAGCTCGCGCTCACGGCGCTCGGCGAGCACCGCGTGCAGGAACGCCTCGGGGTGCGTGCCCGGGGGCGGGCCGGGGGCGACGTACGGCTCGATGCGGCCGGCGAGGTCGTCGGCCAGCCGCGCCCGGGACTCGGGCGCGAGACGGGCGGCGCGGCCCAGCATCTGCCGGGCGGCCAGCGCCAGCCCGTCGGGCAGACGGCGCATGTCCGCGGTGTGCGCCCACGCGGCCAGGGACTGCGGCATCACGACCGGGGCCGACGGGGGCTTGCCGCCCCGCACCCGCACCGCGTACGTGCCGGCCGCGAGGTCGCCGAGGCGCTTGCCCTTCGCGTTGGACAGCGACGCGATCGCCGCGATGCCGCCGAACGTCAGCCACAGCTCGATCACGCCGATGAGCGCCCGCACCAGCGCGTGCCGGAACCGGACCGGGCCGCCGTCGTCGCGCACCACGCGGATGCCGCAGGCGAGCTTGCCGACCGACCGGCCGCGCGACAGCGTCTCGACCGTGACCGGGATGGCCACCATGACCACGACGTTCGCCAGCACGTAGACGATCGCCGCGATGTCCTCGCCCAGCGTGGCGTTCTCCACGAACCAGACCGCGCCGACGATGAGGACCACCGCGATGACCGCGCCGATCACGAGGAAGTCGAGCATCGCGCCCATGGCGCGCGTGATGAACGACGCCGGGCGCGCGTCCAGCACCACGCCCTCGCCGATGACGATGCCGTCCTGCACGTTTCCTCCGGTCGGGGTGCTGTCGGATGGTGCGGGCCTCGGGACGTGCCGCGGTCCCTGTGCGGCAGACTACCGTCGTGGACATCGACGCCTTCACCGCCGTGCACGCCGCAGAGTGGGACCGCCTCAAGGAGCTCGCCTCCCGGCGCCGGCTGGACGGCGCCGAGTCGGACGAGCTGGTGCGCCTGTACCAGTCGGTGGCCACGCACCTGTCGACCGTCCGGTCCGCGGCGCCGGACCCCGCGCTGGTGACGCGCCTGTCCGACGTGCTGAACCGGGCGCGCACCCGCATCGCCGGGTCGCACGAGCCCGCGTGGCGCGAGGTGGTGCGGTTCGCCGTGGTGTCGCTGCCCGCGGCGTTCTACCGGATCCGGTGGTGGTCGCACGGGGTGACGGCGGCCTGCGTGCTCGTCGCGGTGGTCGCGGGCGTCTACATCGCGTCCGACGCCGACGCGATGAACTCCCTGATGCCGCCGTCCGCCCAGGAGGAGTACGTCAACAACGCCTTCGCCTCCTACTACGACCCGGGCATCGGGTTCGCCGCCGTGGTCTGGACCAACAACGCCTGGATCGCGGCGCAGGCCGTCGCCGGCGGGATCACCGGCTTCTTCACCCTGAACGTGCTGTGGCAGAACGCGGTCCAGATCGGCGCGACCGGCGGCATGATGGCCGCGCACGACGAGCTCGACCTGTTCCTCACGCTCATCGCGCCCCACGGCCTGCTTGAGCTGACCTGCATCTTCGTCGCGGGCGCGGCGGGCCTGCGGCTGTTCTGGACCCTCATCGACCCGGGGCACCGCAAGCGGTCGGTCGCGATGGCCGCCGAGGGCCGCGCCCTGATCACCACGGTCATCGGGCTCGCCGTGGCCCTGGCGGTCTCGGGCCTCGTGGAGGGCTTCGTGACCGGCTCCGAGCTCTGGTGGTGGCTCAAGATCGTCATCGGCGCGATCGTGCTCGCCGCCTTCTGGACCTACGTCTACGTGCTCGGCGGACGCGCCGCCCGGGCCGGCGCGACCGGCGACCTCGCGGAGCACGAGGCCGGCGCTACGGTGGTCACAGCGGGGTGACGGTCGCGTGGCGACCCGCCCGCACGCTCGAATTACGCCGCCCCCTGTCAGTACCCCGTACTAGGGTTGCGGCGCACAGGCACCACCGCAGACGACACCCGGAGCACGCCCCATGACGACGCCCGAGAGCGCACCCGACCAGCCGGCGCAGCCGACGCCCCCGCAGCCCGGAGGCGCCCAGCCCGCCGGCTGGGGCGAGCCGCCGCGGTACGGGCAGTACGCGCCCGGGTACGACCCGTCCGCCCCGCAGGCCCCGGAGCAGCCGCAGTACGGCACGCCGCCCGCCGGCCCCGCCGGGCAGTACGGCCAGAACCAGTACGGGCAGGCGCAGTACGGCCAGACCCAGTACGGCCAGCACGCGCCCGGCGGCGCCGTCCCGGGCTACCGGCCCGCGGCCGACAAGCCCGGCATCGTCCCGCTGCGCCCGCTCACCCTGGGCGAGCTGTACGACGGCGCGTTCGGCGCCGTGCGGCACAACCCCGGCGTCACGCTCGGGCTCACCGCGATCATCGTGGTCGTCGCCGTCGCGATCGGCACCCTGGTGAGCATCCCGCTGACCACCTGGTTCACCGACCTGTGGGGCAGCTTCTTCGCGGAGCTCGAGAACGACCCGGCCATGCAGGACATGGGGTTCACGCAGGACGTGCTGGGGGTGACCTACGGGTCGCTGCTCGGCACGAGCCTGCTGCTCATGCTCGCCTCGCCCCTCGCCATGGGCGTCATGGCCATCTCCGTCAGCGACTCGGTCATCGGCCGCAAGATCTCGGTGTCCGACGCGTGGCGGCGCGTCGCCAAGCGGGCCTGGTTCCTGATCGGCTTCTCGCTGCTGAGCACCCTCGTCGTGCTCGTGGCCTACGCGCTCGCCGTCGGCATCGTCGTCGGGCTGTTCTCAGTGGACCCGACGCTCGGGGTGGTCGGCCTGCTCGTCGTGCTCGCCGGGCTCGTGGTGGCCGGCGTCTGGGCGTTCACCCGCGTGATCCTGGTCCCGCCCGCCCTCGCGGTCGAGGGCGGCGGCTTCTGGGCGACGTTCGTCCGCGCCTGGAAGCTCTCGCGCGGCTCGTTCTGGCGGGTGCTCGGCATCTACCTGCTGACCTCGATCATCCTGAGCGTGATCGGCCAGATCGTCTCCCTGCCCATCGGCGCGCTCCTGGGCCTGGCGATGATGTCGGCCAGCGACGTGGCCATCGCCGTCAGCTACGGGGTCACCTACGTCATCACGGGCGGCATGAGCGTCCTGTTCCTCGGGGGCGTCACCGCCCTGCTCTACATCGACACCCGGATGCGTCGCGAGGGACTGGACGTGCAGCTGCAGGCCGCGGCCGCAGCCGCGGCGGACAAGTGACATGAGGGCCGATCTGCCCGTCGTCCCGGACCGGGACACCGCACGCGAGTGGCTCACGAGCGAGCTGCAGCGCCCCGAGTACGCGGAGCGCGAGTCCCTGCTGTCGCGCGTGATCCGCTGGGTCATGGACTGGCTGAGCGGCATCGACTGGCCCGACACCGCGATGTCGGGGCCCCAGCTCGGGATCGGCCTCGCGATCGTCGCCGTGGTCGTCCTGGCGATCGCGTGGCTGATCGCCGGGCCGGTGCGGCTCGGCCGTGACCGGGCCGGCAAGGCCGAGGTGCTCGACGCCGACGACGCGCGGACGGCCGCGCAGATGCGCGCCGCGGCCGACGCCGCCGCGGCGTCGGGCGACTGGCGGACGGCGGCCGCGGAACGCTTCCGCGCCGTCGTCCGGTCCCTGGAGGAACGGGTGGTCATCGAGCCGCGACCGGGCCGCACGGCGCAGGAGGCCGCGGGCGACGCGGGCGAGCGCCTGCCCGGGCAGGCCGCCGGCCTGCGCTCCGGCGCCGACCTGTTCGACGGCGTCGAGTACGGCGACCGGGTCGCCACCGCCGCGGACGACGCCGCGCTGCGTGAGCTCGACGCCCAGGTCACCGCGGCCCGGCCCACCGCCGTCCCCGCGACCGGGCCCGGCACGGGCTCCGGCCCTGACGCACACGACGGCGCGCACGACGGCGCGCACGAAGACGCGACCGAGAGCGCGGACGAGAAGCCGGGGGTGTCCGCATGACCACGCAGGTGCCCTCCCCGTACGCCTCCGCGCCGCCCGCCCCGACGCCGCCCTCGGCGGCGCCGGTCGCGACCGCGGGCCCGGTCGACGAGCCGCCGGTGGTCATCGGCGACGCCACGACGGGCCGGTCGCGGGCCGCGAGCCGATGGCGGCGGATGCGCTGGCCGCTGACCGTGCTCGCCGCGGTCGCCCTGTTCGTCCTGTTCCTCGCGGTGGTCCGGACCCCCACGTCCGCCGAGTCCTACGCGCCGGACAACCCGGAGGCGGACGGGGCCATGGCCGTGGCCGAGGTGCTCAAGGACCAGGGCGTGCACATCACGCACGTCACCTCCGTGGCGGACGCCGTCGCCGCGGCCGGGCCGGACAGCACGCTCCTGGTCACGCCCAACCCGTCGTTCTTCGCGGACGACCAGATCTCCGCGCTCAACCGCACGGGTGCCGACCTCGTCGTCCTCGCCCCGGACTACAGCATGGTGGCGGGCGTGAGCCGCGACAAGCTCGACATCACATACGGCGAGCGGCCCGACCCGGTCGAGCCGCAGTGCGACGACCCGGCGGCGCAGGCCGCGGGCGCGGTCACGCTGGCGCCCGGCCTGTACGACGCGTCCGGCGCCGGCGACAAGGTGCGGCCGGTCCTGTGCTGGCCGGACGGCGCCGGCGCGTTCGCCTACGCCCGCCTGGACTTCCCGGACCGCTCGGTGACCGTGGCCAGCGACCCCTCGGTGCTCCGCAACGGCACCGTCCTGACGGAGGGCAACTCGGCGCTCGCGCTGTGGATGCTCGGCCAGAACGAGGACCTCGTCTGGCTGGTCCCCGACCCGATGGACGTCAGCACCGGCAGCGACGAGCCCACCCCCGCCGAGCGCGGTCAGGTGAACGCGGTCATGCCGCCCGGCTCCGCGCCCGTCGCCCTGGTGGTGCTGCTCGCCGCCGTGCTGCTCGCGTTCTGGCGCGTGCGCCGCATGGGGCCGCTGATCGTCGAGGACCTGCCGGTGCTCGTCCGCTCGGCCGAGGCCACGCGCGGTCGCGCCCGCCTGTACCGGGCCGCCCGCGCCCGCGGGCACGCCGCCGCCGGCCTGCGGGCGGCGTCCGCCGACCGGATCGCCTCGCGCCTCGGCCTCGCGCGCTCGTCCGACGCCAACACCGTGGTCGACGCCGTCGTGGCCGCCACGAACCGCCCGTCGCAGCAGGTGGCAGACCTGCTCTACGGCCCACCGCCCGCTGACGACGCCGCGCTCGCCGAGCTCGCGCGCCGACTCGACACCCTGGAGAGCGAGGTCCACCGACCGTGACCGAACCAGCCTTCCCCCCGCAGAGCGCGGGCCGGCCCGCGGAGCCGACGTCCGACCCGCAGTCCGGGCAGCCCGGGGCGCCCGCCGCCCCGGGAGCCCAGACCGTGCAGACGGTGCCGGCGAACGGAGCGGCCCGTCCGGCCGACGCCGCGCCCGCCCCGGCCCAGCCGCCCGCCCCGGCCCAGCCCCCCGCACCGTCACAGGAGCTCCGCTCCGCCCTGGCGGCGGTCCGTACGGAGGTGGGCAAGGCCGTCGTCGGGCAGGACGCGGCCGTGACCAGCCTGCTCATCGCCCTGCTGTGCCAGGGGCACGTGCTCCTGGAGGGTGTGCCGGGCGTCGCCAAGACGCTGCTGGTCCGCACCCTCGCGGCCGCGCTGAAGCTGGACACCAAGCGCATCCAGTTCACGCCCGACCTCATGCCGGGTGACGTGACGGGCTCGCTCGTCTACGACGCGCGCACGGCCGAGTTCTCGTTCCGCGAGGGCCCCGTGTTCACCAACCTGGTGCTGGCGGACGAGATCAACCGCACGCCCCCGAAGACCCAGGCGTCCCTGCTGGAGGCGATGGAGGAGCGGCAGGTGTCGGTGGACGGCACGCCGCGTCCGCTGCCGGACCCGTTCCTGGTCATCGCCACGCAGAACCCCGTCGAGTACGAGGGCACCTACTCGCTGCCCGAGGCCCAGCTCGACCGGTTCCTGCTCAAGCTGGTGCTGCCGCTGCCCGAGCGGGACCAGGAGGTGGAGGTCCTGGCCCGGCACGCCGCCGGGTTCGACCCCCGCAACCTGGCCGCCGCCGGCGTGACGCCCGTGGCCGACGCCGGGGTGCTGGAGCGCGCCCGCGCCGAGGTCGCCCGCGTCCAGGTGTCGCGCGAGGTGCTGGGCTACGCCGTCGACGTCTGCCGGGCCACACGGTTCTCGCCGTCGCTCTCGCTCGGCGTCTCGCCGCGTGGCGCCACCGCGCTGCTGCGCACGGCGCGGGCCTGGGCGTGGCTGTCGGGCCGCTCGTTCGTGACGCCGGACGACATCAAGGCGCTGGCCCACCCGACGCTCCGGCACCGCGTGCAGCTGCGCGCCGAGGCCGAGCTCGAGGGCGTCACCGCCGAGGGCGTGCTGGACACGGTGCTGGCCTCCGTGCCCGTGCCGCGCTGAGGCCCGCATGGTCGTGACGTGGCGGGCCGCCGCCCTGATGGGCCTCGGCGTGGTGCCCGTGCTGCTCCTGCCGGCCGACGGGACGGTGCTGGTCTGGGCCGCGTTCGTGGTCCTGGTGTGCGTGGCCGACGTCGTCCTGGCCGCCTCGCCGCGCCGGGTGGCGGTGCAGCGGCGCGTGCCGGCGTCGGTCCGGCTGCGCTCCGAGGCGACGAGCGAGCTCGTGGTCCGCAACGCCTCCGGTCGGCGCCTGCGGGCGGTGGTCCGGGACGCGTGGGGCCCCTCGGCCGGTGCGGGTCCGGGGCGGGGCCGGTCCGAGCGCGTGCGTCCGGCGTCGGGCGGGCCGGGGCGCCACCACGTGGACCTGCCCGACGGCGAGGCCGCGCGCCTGCCGACCGTCCTCGTGCCGACGCGCCGCGGTGACCGGGCGGCGGGCGGCGTGACGATCCGCAGCCTCGGGCCGCTGGGCCTGGCCGGTCGCCAGGTGACGCTGCCCGTCCCGGGTCGGCTGCGGGTGCTGCCGGAGTTCGCCAGCCGCAAGCACCTGCCGTCGCGCCTGGCGCGGCTGCGGGAGATGGACGGCCGTGCCGCCGTGCAGATCCGCGGCGAGGGCACGGAGTTCGACTCGCTGCGGGAGTACGTGGTGGGCGACGACGTCCGCTCGATCGACTGGCGCGCCACCGCCCGCCGGCGCGAGGTGGTGGTGCGCACCTGGCGCCCTGAGCGCGACCGGCGCGTGCTGATCGTCCTGGACACCGGCCGCACGGCCGCGGCGCGCGTGGGCGCGGCCGACTCGACGGGCGCGCCGCGCCTGGACGCGAGCATCGAGGCGGCGCTGCTGCTCTCGGCGCTGGCCGGGCACGCGGGCGACCGCGTGGAGCTCGTGGCGTTCGACCGCACCGTGCGGGCGCGGGTGGCGGGCGCCGCCGGGCCGCGGCTCATGCCCGCCCTCGCGGAGTCGCTGGCCACCGTGGAACCGGTGCTGCTGGAGACGGACTGGCCGGGCGTGGTGGCGCAGGTGCGCACGCGGATGACGCAGCGCGCGCTCGTGGTGCTGCTGACCACGCTCGACCCGGCGGCGGTGGAGAACGGCCTGCTGCCCGTGGTGGACCAGCTCGCCCGCGACCACACCGTGGTCGTCGCCTCCGTCGCGGACGAGGAGGTGGCGGCGCTGCGCGCCGGCCGCGAGACGGTGGCCGACGTGTACGACGCCGCGGCCGCCGCCCGCGGCGACCTGGAGCGCACCGCGGTCACCACGATGCTGCGCCGCTACGGGGCCGACGTCGTCGAGGCGCTGCCGGACGACCTCGCGCCCCGGCTCGCCGACGAGTACCTGGCCCTCAAGGCCGCCGGCCGGCTGTGAGCTGACGAGACCTGCGCAGACGAGACCTGAGCCGACAACAGCAGCGGGGGGGCCCCCAAGGGGAATGGGTTGTTTCTTTTTCCCCCCCCCCCCTCTCCCCTGCTCTTTCCCCTC
>NZ_JBHWLR010000006.1:130971-173228 GCF_042731755.1 Promicromonospora sp. NPDC059942 | reverse complement strand
CTTTCCCTAGAGGGGCGGTGGGGGGGGGGGGGGGGGGGGGGAGAGGGGGGGAGGGGGCGGGGGGAGAGAGAGAAGAGGCAGGGACGGGGGGGGCGTTTTGCCGCTGCTGCTTACCCGTCGATGCTCATCCGTTGCTGCTCATCCGTTGGTCTGGACGGCGAGCTGGTGCACCGCGCTGTCGAAGTGCGGCGCTCCGATGGAACGGTTCTGCGGGGTCCCGTACGAGGTGACCCCGCGGACGTACCCCAGGCGGGTCTTGTCGCTGTAGTGCCACACCCACGGGCCGCCGGAGGACCCGGTGCCGAAGTTGCACCCGCTGATCAGCGAGGTGCGGGCCGCGACGCTGCTCTTGCGGGTCATGCCCTGGCAGCCCCACATCACCTCGCCGTAGTCACGGTTCGACGGGTAGCCGAAGACCTTCACCGGCCAGCGGTAGTACTGGTCGATCTTCAGCCCGTTGCCGCCGACGGCCGGGACCACGCGCTGCCCCGCCTCGTTCGCGAACGTCGTGATCATCCCGACGTCGCGGTACCAGCCCTGCGCGGTGCCGCCCTTCTGCACCCAGGTCTTGAAGGTGTGCAGGGTGCGCGCCTGGAACGTCCCGTAGGGCGTCGGGTCGGCCGCGTTGCCGTCGTACCTCGGCACGAAGACCAGGTTGCTGTGCCAGGTACCGCCCCGGCCCTCGTGCACGCAGTGGCCCGCGGTGATCACCACCCGCTTCGACTTGGTGTTGATCGTCGCCGCCGAGCAGTAGCTCCCGCTCCCGTAGCCGCCGATGAAGAGCTTGCCGGTGCTGATCGGGAACGTGTTGATCGACTGCGTCTGCGCCCCGCCCGCCGAGGCCTTCTCGGGCGCCACCGGGCGGGTCACGGTCGTGCCCGCCGAGGCGTCGTCGCCCAGCCGGGTGGCCGGGAGGTCGCCCGCGCGGCCGACCGTGGTGCCGGCCATGAGCTCCGTCGCGACGCCCTTGGCCATCTTCTCGACGAGCGCGGGGTCGCCGGGGGCGTCCAGCGGCTTCGCCGCCGCCATCCGCTCCTCGGTCCAGTACTCCAGCACGGCAGGGTCCCCGCCCTCGGCGTCGACCCGCTGCATCTCCTGGGCGGAGTAGGTGCGCCGGGCGGCGCCGTCCGCCTTCAGGACCGGCGCGACGGTCGACACGATGCCGGTGTCGGCGGTCTTGGCCGCCCGGGCCACCGACGCGCCGGTGGCGGTCACGCCCCAGGCCGTCGGAACGACGGCCACCGTTGCCGCGACGGTCACGGTGGCCGCCACGGCCGTGAGGCGCAACCTCTGCGTTCTGCCCATAGATCTCCCCTGTCCACTTGTCCGGTTCATCCGGTCCATGCCGAATCGGACACATCGTAGACAAGAACCGTTAGGGGGTCTATCGCTTTCGGCGGTCGGCTCCGCGCGCGGTCACACGCCGAGGTGCCGGAGCACGGCCAGGACCCGGCGGTGGTCGGCGGCGTCCTGCGGCAGGTCCAGCTTGGTGAAGATGGCCGCGACGTTCTTCTCGACCGCCCCGGCCGACAGGTGCAGCAGGTCCGCGACGGCCTTGTTGGACCGGCCCTGCGCCATGAGGCCCAGCACCTCCCGCTCCCGGGCCGACAGGCGCTCCAGGGCGGTGTCCTGCCGGGCGGAGCCCATGAGCTGCGTGACCACCTCGGGGTCCAGCACCGTGGCTCCCCGCGCCACGCGGCCGAGCGCGTCGACGAAGTCGCGCACGTCGGCCACCCGGTCCTTGAGCAGGTAGCCCACGCCGCGCGCGTCGCCGGCCAGGAGCCGGCTCGCGTACCGGGTCTCCACGTACTGCGAGAACAGCAGCACGGGCAGGCGCGGGTGCCGGGCGCGCAGGCTCAGCACGGCCCGCAGCCCCTCGTCGGTGAAGGTGGGCGGCATGCGGATGTCCGCCACCACGACGTCGGGCAGCGACTCCTCGCGGACCGCCCGGGCGACCTCGCGCTCCAGCGCGATCCCGTCCCCGACGCCGGTCACGGTGTGGCCCCGCCGCGTCAGGAGCGCGGCGAGGCCGTCGCGCAGGATCGCCGAGTCCTCCGCGATGAGCACGCGGAGCCCGGCGCCGGCAGCGGCCGTCGGGCCGGCGCCGGCGCCGGACGTCGGCTCGGCCGGGCCGGTCACGCGCGTCCGGCCGGGCCGGTGGTGGGCAGGGTCACGGTGACCACCGTAGGCCCGCCGGCCGGGCTGGACAGGTCGAACGTGCCGTCGACGGACCGCACCCGGTCGGCCAGCCCGGCCAGGCCGGACCGCAGCCCCGAGCCGTCGGGCGCGACGACCACGGCGCCGCCGCGGCCGTCGTCGCGCACGCGGATCCGGAGCGCCGCCCTGGCGCCGCCGGCCCCGGCCACGGGCTCGACCAGCACGTACACGCCGGAGGCGCGGGCGTGCTTGGCCGCGTTCGTGACGAGCTCGGCCACGCTGAAGTACGCGATCGACTCAAGCGCCGGGGCCAGCCGGCCGTCCGCCTCCACACCCGGGTCCACGTCGACGGTCACGGGCAGGGGCGACCGTGCCGCGAGGGTCTCCAGCGCCACGCCGAGGCCGCTGTCGAGCGCCGGCGGGTGGATGCCCCGGGCCAGCTCGCGCAGCTCGGTGAGCGCCTCCTTGGTCGACGCGTGCGCGGTGTCGACCAGCTCCACGGCCTGGGTGACGTCGCCGCCGTCGGCGAGCTGCTCGCGCGCCTCGCCGAGCTGCATGGCGACCGCGACCAGGCGGGCCTGCGTGCCGTCGTGCAGGTCGCGCTCGATGCGGCGCAGGCGGGCGTCGGCGTCGTCCACGGTGCCGGTGCGGGACCGCTCCAGCTCGGCGACCCGCAGGCTCGCCCGGGTCGGGCTCAGCAGGCCGCTGGTGAGCACCCGGAAGAGCAGGGCGAACATCCGCGTGATCCACGGCCAGCAGAAGAGCAGCAGCAGGCCGGCGAGCGCGGCGAGGGCCAGGCGCGGGGGCGTGTCCAGGAAGTACGCGTCGCCGAACTGCGCCCCGCGGTGCAGCGCGCCGTCGGCGCCGGGCTGCTCCGGCAGGTACCGGTACCAGAACCAGTAGGTGAGGCCGCCCAGGCCGGTGGCCAGGAACGTGATGCTCGTGACGAAGGACAGGATGGCGAGCGGGAACGTGACGAACATGAACAGCAGGGCGCGCCAGCCGGTGGCGTCGCCGATCAGGGAGCCGATCGTGCGCCAGAAGCCGCGCGGCCGCACGTACGGGGCGGGCACGGCGACGTCGAGGTCGAGCAGGTCGCGGGCGAGGCCGCGGTACATCGCGCCCCAGCCGCGGCCGCCGGCCACGACGGCCCCGGCCACGAACAGCCCGACCACCGTGACGGCGATGCCGGCGGTGAAGCTGACCGCGAAGAGCGTGTAGGTCAGCGCGAACGGGGCCAGCAGGAGCACCAGCGTCAGATAGCCCTGCTCGCGCCAGGTGCGGGCCGCGAACGGTGCGGTGAGGAAGCCGGGGCCGGGCCGCGCGGCGCCGTCCGGGACGACGGCGGGTGCGAGCCGGTCGGCGGTCATGGTTGTCATGGTGCCAGGTTCGCCCCTGCCGGGGTGGGGGCGACATGGGGTCGACCGCCGGGTTCTCCGGGGGTTTTCCCCCGTACCGGGGTGTGGTCCACCCGCGGCCCCCGGCATACCCCCACCGGGTGAACCTGGGCCGAACACGCCAGGTCGGGGCGCACGAGGCCGGGTTTGCTGGACCAGGCTGGCACACTGGAGGGCATGAAGGTACGAGTTCTTGTCGTCGACGACGACACAGCACTGGCGGAGATGATCGGCATCGTCCTCAAGGGCGAGGGCATCGAGGCGATCTTCTGCGCCGACGGGGACTCCGCGCTGGGCATGTTCCGGACCCATCAGCCCGACCTCGTGCTGCTCGATCTCATGCTGCCCGGCAAGGACGGCGTCCAGGTCTGCCGCGAGATCCGCGCCGAGTCGGGCGTGCCGATCATCATGCTGACGGCCAAGTCCGACACGCTCGACGTGGTGGTGGGCCTCGAGTCCGGCGCCGACGACTACGTGTCCAAGCCGTTCAAGCCCAAGGAGCTCGTCGCCCGGATCAAGGCGCGCCTGCGCCGCAGCGAGGACCCGGGCCCGGAGCGCCTGGTCGTGGGCGACGTCGAGATCGACGTCACGGGCCACACCGTCATGCGCGACGGCGAACGCATCGCGCTCACCCCGCTCGAGTTCGACCTGCTCGTGGCGCTGGCCCGCAAGCCGTGGCAGGTCTTCACGCGTGAGGTGCTGCTGGAGCGCGTGTGGGGCTACCGGCACAGCGCCGACACGCGCCTGGTCAACGTGCACGTCCAGCGCCTGCGCTCCAAGATCGAGCGGGACCCGGAGAACCCGGAGATCGTGCTGACGGTGCGCGGTGTCGGCTACAAGGCGGGCGCGACACGCTGATGCCGTCCGGCCTGGCCGCGCGGCTTCGCCGAGTGGTCTCACGGGCCCGGGTGGTCACGGTCCGGGCCACCCGCCGCGGGGTCGCGCAGTGGCGCTCCTCCTTGCAGCTGCGGGTCGTCACCACCGCCCTCGCGATCGGCCTCGCGGCGATCGCCGTGCTCGGGCTGTACCTGTCGACGTCGGTGCGGGACGGGATCTACGAGCAGCGGCTCGCGGCGATCGACCGGGAGGCCGCCGCCCTGACGACGCAGGTCTCGGAGAACTTCTCGAACTCCGCGACGACGTCGAACGGCGACCTGCAGAGCCTGCTGAACGACACGGTCTCGACGCTCACCGCCACCAGCGGCTCCACCGCGCAGGACTACTTCCTGCTGCAGGAGCCCGGCGGCACCGCGCAGGTGTCCGACGTCGTGTCCCGGGGTGACCTGACGGACGTGGTCATCACCGACGAGCTGCGCCAGGCGAACATCGCCTCCGAGGACGACCAGGTGCTCCAGGCGGTGGGCATCCCGGCGGCCGACGACCCGGGCGTGGTCCGGCCGGGCGTCATCGTGGGCTCCACGGTCCAGGCCGCGCCCGACGCCCGCTACGAGATCTACTACCTCTACTCCCTGGAGCCCGAGCAGGAGACGCTGTCGTTCGTGCACCGCGTGCTGCTCGCGGGCGGGTTCGGGATGCTGGCCCTGCTCGGCGTCGTCACGTGGACGATGGCCCGGCAGACCGTGACGCCGGTGACGCGGGCCGCGACCGTGGCCGAGCGCCTCGCCGAGGGGCATCTCTCGGAGCGCATGCCCGGCGCGCGCGGCGCCGACGAGATGGCGAGCCTGGCGCGGTCGTTCAACGAGATGGCCGACAGCCTGCAGGACCAGATCCGGCGCATGGAGGAGCTCTCCGCGATGCAGCGGCGGTTCGTCTCCGACGTGTCGCACGAGCTGCGCACGCCGCTGACGACCATCCGGATGGCGAGCGAGATCATCCACGAGTCGCGGGACCAGATGGACGCGGACGCCAGCCGCTCCGCCGAGCTGCTGCTGGGCCAGATCGACCGGTTCGAGTCGCTGCTGGCCGACCTCCTGGAGATCAGCCGGTTCGACGCCGGCGCCGCCGTGCTCGACGCCGAGCGGCGCGACCTGGGCGACCTGGTCATGTCCGTGGTGGAGCAGGCCGCCCCGCTGGCGGAGACCAAGGACGTCCGGGTCTCGGTGCGCCTGCCCGACGGCGACGCCGCGGCCGACTTCGACCCGCGCCGGATCGAGCGCATCCTGCGCAACCTCGTGGTCAACGCCATCGAGCACGCGGAGGAGCGCCCCGTCGAGGTGACGGTCGCGGAGAACGACCGCGCGGTGGCGGTCGTGGTGCGCGACTACGGCGTCGGCATGACCAAGCAGGAGGTCGAGCACGTGTTCGACCGCTTCTGGCGGGCCGACCCGGCGCGCGCCCGCACCACGGGTGGCTCCGGCCTGGGCCTGGCGATCGCCCTGGAGGACGCCCACCTGCACGCGGGCCGCCTCGACGCCTGGGGCCGCCCGGGGCAGGGGGCGAGCTTCCGCCTCACGCTCCCGCGCAGCGCAGGAATCCAGGTGGAGGAGCCGCCGGTGACCATGGCGCCCGCCTCGCACGGGCCCGGTGTGCTCACGGGGCAGGTCCCCGTGGTGCACCCGTCCGCCGGCCCGACCCCGACGCAGATCCCCGACCTGTCCGACCACGACCTGGACGAGCGCGGCGAGCGCGACGAGCGTGCCGGATCGAGATCCGCGACGACCGACCTGGAGGTGCGCTGATGCGCAGGGCAGCGAACACCGCGGTCGCCGTCGTCGTCGCCCTGCTCGCCGCCGTCGGGCTCGGGGCCTGCGCCCAGATCCCCACCTCCGGCCCCGTCCGGGTGGGCACCGCGCCCGTCGAGCCGCAGACCGACATCGCGTTGCTGCCGCGCGGACCCATGCCGGGTACGGAGCCGCAGGCGATCGTGTCGGGCTTCCTCGGCGCGGCCGCTGCCGCGGCGACGTCGCCCAAGGAGTTCCAGACCGCTCGGGAGTTCCTGACCAGCGAGGTCGCGGACGCCTGGGACCCCGGACGAGGCGGTGCGCGTCGTCCGTGAGGCGCCGCTGCCGGAGCCGCTGGAGGGGGAGATCGACCTCGGGACCACCGAGACGGTGGAGATCGTCGTCCGGGCGACGACCATCGCGACCCTGGACAGCACCGGCGCCTACACCGAGGTGGGCAGCCCGCGCGAGGTCGGCTACCGGTTCACGCTCGTCATGGTGGGCGGCGAGTGGCGCATCTCCGCGCTCGACAACGGCGTGCTCGTGCCCGCCAACCTCTTCGCCAACCAGTACCGGGCCACGCGGCTGTACTTCCCGAGCGCGAACGAGATCACGACCCTGGTGCCCGACCTGCGCTGGTTCCCGCGCCGGCTGTGGCAGAAGGTGGCCGTGGAGCAGATCCTCGCCGGGCCGCCCGAGTGGCTCCAGGGCGCCACGCAGTCCCTGGTTCCGGACGGGACCGGGCTCGTCTCGCAGTCCGTCCCGGGCCGGGACGACGCCGACGTCGTGCCGATCCGGCTCACCGAGCAGATCAGCGAGGTGCCGGCGGCGCAGCGCAAGGTGATCGCGGCGCAGCTCTCCGCGACCCTTTCCGAGGGCGCCGGCCGGGTGGTTCCCGTCGAACTGTTCAGCAACCAGAACCGGCTGTCGGTCGACGCGGCCGACGTGGACCTGCCGGCGACGATCGCCCAGGCGATCGTGCTCAAGGACGACAAGCTGTACCGGGTGGACGACGGCCGGCTCGTCGAGCACGACGTGTCCATCGACCTGTCGGGCATCGACCCGACCGCGCTCGCCGTCAGCCCCGGGACCACGCCCATCGTGGTGCGCGACGGCACGGACAGGATCGTCAACCTCTCCCTCGACGAGGGCGAGGGCCCGGTGCCGGTCCTGGAGGGGGCCGACCTGGCGGCGCCGTCGGTGGACAAGTTCGGCAACACGTGGACCAGCGGCGACGCAGGCGAGCTGCGGGTGGCGACGGACACGCTCGACGTGGTCGAGCTGAAGCCCGAGTGGCTCAAGGGCCGCAGGGTGGTCAGCGTGTCGGTGTCGCCGGAGGGCTCGCGCATCGCGGTCGTCAGCGAGACGCCGTCCGGCCGCCAGGTGCAGGTCGCGGGCGTCGTGCGCGACGCCGAGGACGCCCCGGTCAGCCTGGCGGCGGCGCTGTCGGTCGCCGCGCCCGTGGCCGACGTCGTGGAGGCCCGCTGGGCGGGGCTCACCACGCTCGCCCTCCTGACGCGCAACGGTCAGGGCACGTCCTCCGTCTGGAACGCAGGCGTCGGCGGCCTGGCCGGTACCGCCGGGCAGTCGCGCCAGCTCCCGGGGCTCACCGACGTCGCGCAGATCGCGGCGGGCGTGACCGACCAGGGGATCCTCGTGCTCACCGAGGACGGCGACCTGGAGCACGAGGAGACCGGCGTCTGGCAGCCGATCGCCGAGGACGTGGACCTCGTCGCCTACCCGGGCTGACCTGGCTCCTGTTCCCGCGCGGGAACAGGACGGGAACAGGAGGGCGGCGGGGCGGAACCGTATCCGCCTCGCCGCCATCCTGTTCTCGGCTGTGCCTACCCGGCCCGCTCCGCTACGTCAGGTCGGTGACCGGGGCGCCGCCGCACGGGTTGTCGAGCTGGATCACACCGAACGACCAGCCCTTGCGCTTGTAGAGCACCGACGGACGCGACGTCTCCTTGTCGATGAAGAGGTAGAAGTCGTGGCCCACCATCTCCATCTCGTAGACCGCGTCGTCCAGGGTCATCGGGTCGGCGTGGTGCAGCTTCTGGCGGATCACCACGGGCGAGTCGCCGATCGTGGTCTCCACGGAGTCACCCGGCGCGGCCAGCGCTGCCGGGGTCGAGATCTGGGGCTCGGGTCCGCTGGAGCCGCCGTCGGTCAGGATCTCGTCGAGCGGGCGCACGTCCACGGGGGCGAGCACCTTGTTGTTCCGGTGGTCCTTGCGACGGTCCCGGGCTCGGCGGAGTCGTTCGTTCAGCTTGTCGATCGCGAGGTCCAGGGCGCCGAAGCGGTCGTCTGCCGCAGCTTCGGCGCGGATCACCGGGCCCTTGGCGCGCAGCGTGAGCTCGACGCGCTCGCGGTTCTCGGACAGCCGCGGGTTGTTCTCGTGCGTGACCTCCACGTCCACCCGGCGTACGTAGGGGGACAGCAGCTCCACCTTGGCGAGCTTGTCCTCCACGTGCTGGCGAAAACGGTCTGCCACGTCCGTGTGCCTGCCGACAACGACAATTTCCATGTGCGTATCTCCGCTCCGGGAACACTGGGCCACGCCGTCCCTTGCCGGCGGCGCGCGCCCTTCTCTACTGGGTCAGGCACCCCCTGCTGGTGCCGGGCACGTACCACCTCCCGTCGCGGCGCCCGACAACTTCGTCGAGCTCGGATCTTGCGTGGGAGGTTCAGGCTAACTCCGTCGCCTGGGTAACGACAGTCCCAACCAACGGTGAACAAGACGACACAGATCTGTCACACTTTCAGGTTCGGATCGGAACGTCGCTTTCACCCGACGCTCACGTCTCCGAGATCTGAGCGCCGCGTCCCGGGGGCCGGGGTCGCTGCCAGCACGGTTGCTCCCAGGACGTCGTGGCCGCACTCCTCGAGGGCTCGTTCGACGGCGGCGAGGGTCGCGCCGGTCGTGAGCACGTCGTCCACAAGAATGCACACGGATCTTTGTCCGAGCGCCCGCGCCCCGCGTCTCGTCATGCGGACGGAACCGCTCAGGTTGCGCCCGCGGGCCCGCGCGCCGAGGCCCACCTGGTCCCGGCCGCGCCCGGTCCGGACGAGGGCGGGCACCACGTGTGCGGGCACACCGCCGTCGTGCAGCCCCGTGGCCACCGCCCGGGCCAGGACGGCCACGGGCTCGCGGCCGCGCGCCCGGCGCGCGGCCCCCGTGGAGGGCACGGGCACGACCGCGAGCGGTGCACCGCTGGCGGGGGAGAGGACCGGCCCGAGGCGGGCGACGGCCCGGCGCAGCGCGGGTGCGAGGAGGCGGTCGAGGTCGGCCCGCCCGCGGTCCTTCCAGTGCACGACGACGTCGCGCACCGGGCCGGCGTACGGCGTCAGCGCCCACACGGGCACCGGCGGCACGCCGTCGAGCCGGTCCAGGCGGGGCGCGCCGTGCTCGACCCGCGCGAACGGGGCGGCGAGGAGCGCCGCGCACCGGGCGCACCAGGGCACGTCGGGCTCGCCGCACGGGCAGGCGACGGGCAGCAGGAGGCGAGCGAGCTCACGGACGGGACGCACCCGCCCACCCTGCCCGCCGCCGCGCCCCGCCGCCGGTTGTCCACAGGTCTGTGCACGTCGGGGGGAGCGTCGGCGCGAGTGTCAGTGGTGCGCGGCAGGATGGGGCCGTGCAACCGATCCAGATGTCCCTCGACCAGGCACGCCGGGCCGCCGTGGCGGCCCAGGGCCTGCATCGCCCGCGCACCGACGGGCCGCGCACCATGCGGCACGTCCAGGGCGTGATCGACCGGCTCGGCCTGTTCCAGATCGACTCGGTGAACGTGCTGGCCCGCGCGCACCTGCTGCCGCTGTTCTCCCGGCTCGGCCCGTACGACACCGACCTGCTGGACCGGGCCACGGTCTCGGGCCGGCACGCCCGGCGCTCGACCCGGGGCGCGGCGGCGGACCGGCGGCTCGTGGAGAGCTGGGCGCACGTCGCGGCCTACGTGCCCCCGCACGTCTGGCCGCTGCTGGCGTTCCGCCGCCGGTGGTTCGCCGAGGAGTACGACTGGCGCGAGCTGGACGGCGTGCGCCTGCCCGACGCACCTCAGGTCCGCGAGGTGCACGACCTGGTGGCCTCCGAGGGCCCGCTGTCGGCCTCCCAGATCCACGACCGGTTCGTCTCCGAGGGGCGCTCGGTGCGCCGCAAGCGCGGCACCTGGTGGGACTGGAGCACCGAGAAGCGCGTGGTCGAGCACCTGTTCTTCACCGGCGAGGTGGTCTCGGCGGGGCGCAACGCGCAGTTCGAGCGGCTCTACGACCTGCCGGAACGCGTGCTGCCGCCGTCGGCCCTGGTCGAGGTGCCCGAGCTCGAGGCCAAGAAGGCCCTGCTGGAGCTCGGCGCGCGGGCGCAGGGGATCGGCGACGCGCGCAGCATCAAGGACTACTACCGGCTCAAGGGGCCGGTCGCGGACCGGGCCCTGGCCGAGCTCGCCGAGGAGGGCGTGCTGCTGCCCGCGCGCGTGGCCGGCGGGTCCGAGAAGTGGTTCCTGCACCGCGACGCCGCCCGTCCGCGGCGCGCGGCCGGGCAGGCCCTGCTCGCCCCGTTCGACCCGCTGGTCTGGGAGCGCACCCGCCTGGAGCGCCTGTTCGGCATGCGCTACCGGATCGGCATCTACACCCCGGCCGCCCAGCGCACCGACGGGTACTACGTGCTCCCGTTCCTCGAGGACGCGCAGCTCACGGCCCGCGTGGACCTCAAGGCCGACCGCGCCGCGGGCGTGCTGCGGGTCCAGTCGGCGCACGCCGAGCCGACGCTGACGGACCACACGCCGGCCCGGCTGGCGCACGAGCTGCACGCCATGGCCAGGTGGCTGGGTCTGGAGGGCGTGACCGTC
The DNA here is from genome assembly GCF_042731755.1 of Promicromonospora sp. NPDC059942. Taxonomy (NCBI): domain Bacteria; kingdom Bacillati; phylum Actinomycetota; class Actinomycetes; order Micrococcales; family Promicromonosporaceae; genus Promicromonospora; species Promicromonospora sp. NPDC059942. Next base: position 162,206 of record NZ_JBHWLR010000006.1, on the reverse strand, counting down.
GAGGACAAGGGCACCCTTTCACCCGCACTGCGTGCCGCGGCGGCGGTTTCCTGAAACACGCGACAACTAAACTCGGGGCATGGCCACCGCTGCGATCTTTCTGGTAGCCACGGTCGCGGCCGGGCTCGGCGCGGTGCTGCTCCGGCTGCCGCCGCTGGTCGGGTTCCTGGTGGCCGGGTTCGCGCTCCACGCGGCGGGGGTCCAGGAGCCGGCCTACCTCGGGACCGTCGCCGACCTGGGCGTGACGCTGCTGCTCTTCGGCATCGGCCTCAAGCTCGACGTCAAGACGCTGCTGCGCAAGGACGTCTGGTTCACCACCGTCGCGCACCTGCTGGTCAGCGTCGCGATCGCGGTGGGCTTCCTCGGCCTGCTCGGCGTCGTCGGCTTCTCGATGCTCGCGGGCGAGGGCCTGGGCGTCCTCGCGCTCCTCGGGCTCGCGCTGTCGTTCTCCTCCACGGTGTTCGTGGTCAAGGTGCTCGACGGCCGCTCCGACCAGTCCGCCCTGTACGGCCGGATCGCGATCGGCGTGCTCGTCATGCAGGACCTGATCGCCGTCGTCTTCCTGTCGGTCGCCTCCGACCACCCGCCGAGCCCGTGGGCGTTCGCCCTCGTGCTCCTGATCCCGGGCGCCTGGCTGCTGCGCAAGGTGTGGTCGCGCGTGGGCCACGGCGAGCTGCAGGCGCTGTTCGGCGTGGCCGTCGCGCTCGGCCCGGGCTACGCGCTGTTCGAGGCGGTGGGGCTCAAGGGTGACCTCGGCGCGCTCGTCATGGGCATGCTGCTGGCGGGCCACCCCGCCGCCACCGAGCTGTCCCGCAACCTGTTCACCGTCAAGGAGCTGCTGCTCGTCGGCTTCTTCGTCTCGATCGGCTTCTCCGGCGAGCTGAGCTGGCAGGCCGCGATCATCGGGCTGCTCCTGCTGCTCATGCTGCCGCTGCAGGCCATCGTCACGGCCGTGCTGCTGCGCCTGATGCGCCTGCGCAAACGGACGGCGATCCTGTCCGGGCTGGTGCTGGCCAACTACTCCGAGTTCGGCCTCATCGTGGTCGCGGTCGGCTCCCAGACCGGCCTGCTGCACGACGAGTGGCTCGTGGTGCTGGCCGTCGCCGTCGCCGCCAGCTTCGTGTTGTCCTCCGCGATCAACACGCGCGGCAACGAGTTCGCGATGTCGCTCGCCAAGCGCTTCCCGTCCAAGCCCAACGAGTGGCTGCACCGGGAGGAACGGCTCATCGACGTGTCCGGCGCGGAGGCGCTCGTGCTCGGCATGGGCCGGGTCGGCCGCGGCGCCGTCCGGCAGCTCCGCGACGACTACGGCATGGACGTCGTGGGCGTCGAGCACGACCCGACCCGGGTCACCGCCCTGCGCAGCGAGGGCTTCACGGTGGTGCAGGCCGACGCGACGGACATCGAGTTCTGGGGCCGGGTGCGCAGCGCGGGCGCCGTCCGCCTCGCGATCCTCGCCATGCCGTTCCACGCGGCCAACCTCATCGCGCTGTCCCAGCTGCGCGCGAGCGGGTTCGAGGGCACCGTCGCCGCCGTCGCCCGGTACGACGACGACGCGGCCGAGCTCGAGCGGCACGGCGCCGACGCCGTGTTCCACCTGTACGGCACGGCCGGCCTGGCCCTCGCCGACGAGGCGGCCGAGGCGGCGCTCGGGTACGACGCCGCCGAGCAGCTGCGCGACGCGCAGGCGGAGCGCCGGTCCGCCGCGGCATCCGCCGACGAGCCCTCCGGCGAAGCGGCGGACGAGCCGGCCGACGAACCGGCCGACGAACCGGCCGACGAGCCTGCCGACGAGCCCGCCACCAGCGGCGGCGCGGCCTAGCCGGGCCTCACATCTGATCCCGCTGCGCCGAGGAGCGCGCCGGGAAGGCGTCGTCCTCGGTGTCCAGGAGCGTCGCGTCCACGCAGCGCGTGCGCAGCCCGGCCCGGCCGACCATGTAGGCGGCCACCGGCGACGTCATGAGCTGGAAGATCGCGACGAGCAGGAGCATCGTCGCCGAGCCCTTGTCCTGCAGCCGGAGCGCGACGCCCGCCAGGAGCAGCAGCAGGCCCAGGACCTGCGGCTTGGCCACGACGTGCATCCGGGAGAGCAAGTTGTCGAACCGCATCACGCCGACCCCGGCGGAGAACGAGAAGAAGGCGCCGAGCAGCAGGCAGACGGCGGCGGCGACGTCGGTCACGACGGTCATGACTCCTCCCGCCCGTCGACGGCGCCCGAGGGCGACTCGGAACCGGCCGCGCCCGAGCCGGCCGCACCCGAACCGGCCGCGCCCGAACCGTTTGGCCCCGCCCCACCCGGCCCCGGGCCGACCGCGCCCGGCCGCGGCCCGGACCGCTGCGCGGCGGTGCCGTTCTTGGGGGGCTCGACGGCGGCGAAGCGCGCGATCGTCACCGACCCGATGAACCCGACCAGCGAGAGCACCAGGAGGATGGGCACGGACTCGGTGCGGCGGGAGATCGCCGCCTCGACGGCGATGGCGCCCACGAGGGCGGTGGTGAGCACGTCGAACGCCACGGTCCGGTCCAGCATGGTCGGCCCGCGCTCGATCCGGACCACCGCGAGCAGCGCGCCCACGGCGAGGAGGGTGGTCGCTACCACCCCGACGGCGAGCATCATCGGCGTTCCTCCTTGTCCAGGGTGTACGGAGCGAGCCCGACCCGGGCCAGCTCGGCGCTCGGTGCGAAGGCGCGCAGCAGCCGGGCCTCCAGGTCGAGGGTGGCCTTCCGGACGCCCTCGGGCCCGCCCGACGCCGCGATGTCCAGCACGTGCAGCCGCAGGGTCCGGCTGGGCCGGTCGAGGTCGATCACGAGCGTGCCCGGGACCAGGGACGACAGGCCCGCGGTCGTCGCGATGAACAGGTCCGAGTCCGCGCGCAGGGGCACCGAGACCAGGGCGCCGTGCGGCGTCGGGCCGCCGCGTGCGGTGCGGCGCGGGACCACGGCGGTCCACGCCACCTGGAACGACGCCAGCACGAGGTCCCCGACGAACCGGCCGAGCAGGTGGAGCAGCGGGCCGACCCGCAGGGTCGTGGCCGTGCCGATGGGCGGCAGCGGGAAGGCCAGCGCCACGAGCGCGCCGAGCAGCACGCCGGACAGCACGTTCGCCCAGGACAGGTCGCCCCACAGGAGCACCCAGAGCACGGCGCCCACGACCATGGTCGGCCAGAGCGTCACGAGCCGGCGCGCCTGGCGGCGCCACGGGCCCTGGGCGGTGTCGGTGTGGTTCACGGCTCCACCTCCACGGTGTCGTCGGTGACCTTGTTCGACTCGCCGGTGCCGCGCGGCGCGCCGTCGGGGAACACGGCCTCGATGTAGGTGTGCCCGTCCATGACGGACTCGGCCGCCCGGTCGGCGTAGTCGTACAGCGGGCCGGCGATCACGGTGAGCCCGACGCTGACGGCCACCAGCGCCGCCGTCGGACCGACCATGCCCCAGGGCAGGGGCGTCGGCTCGGGCAGCTTCTCGGGGCAGGGCTGCCAGAACGCTTTGTTCCAGGCCCGGACCACCGCGTAGAGGGTGAGCAGCGAGGTGACCACCGAGCCGACGACCAGCACCCAGGCCAGCCCGGAGCCGTCCACGACACCTGCCTCCAGCAGGCCCACCTTGCCCAGGAACCCGGACAGCGGCGGGATCCCCGCCAGGTTCATGGCCGGCACGAAGAACAGGACCGCGAGCCCGGGCGCCAGGGTGGCGAGGCCGCCCAGGCGGTCCAGCGACGTGGTCCCGGTGCGGCGCTCGATGAGCCCCACGACCAGGAACAGCGCCGTCTGCACGGTGATGTGGTGCACCACGTAGAAGATGGCCGCCGCGGTGCTCGCCTGGGTGGCGAGCGCGACCCCGAAGATCATGTAGCCGATGTGGCTCACCAGCGTGAACGACAGCAGACGTTTCACGTCGTCCTGCGCGACCGCGCCGAGGATGCCCACCATCATGGTGGCGAGCGCCAGCACGAGCAGGACGTTCTCCAGGACCTCGTTCCGCGGGAAGAGCAGCGTCTGGGTGCGCAGGATCGCGTACACGCCGACCTTGGTGAGCAGGCCCGCGAACACGGCGGTGACCGGCGCGGGGGCCGTCGGGTACGAGTCCGGGAGCCAGGCGGACAGCGGGAAGATGGCCGCCTTGATGCCGAACGCGAGCAGCAGCAGCGCCTGGATGCCGAGCCGGACGCCGGGGTCGATGTCGGGCAGGCGCTCGGCGAGCTGGGCCATGTTCACCGTGCCGGTGGCGGCGTAGACCAGGCCGACGGCGACGAGGAACACGATCGAGCTGAGCAGCGCGACCACCACGTAGACGCTGCCCGCCCGGATGCGCTCGACGGTCCCGCCCAGCGTGAGCAGCACGTACGAGGCGGCGAGCAGGATCTCGAAGCCGACGTACAGGTTGAACAGGTCGCCGGCGAGGAAGGCGTCCGCCACACCCGCGGCGAGGATGAGGAACGTCGGGTGGAAGATCGCCACGGGCAGCACGTCGCGGCGCACGTCCTCGTCGGCGTCCGGGTCCTGGGCCTCCAGGGCCTCGCGCAGGATCTTCGTGTCCTTGGTGGCGGGCGCCGTCCGGTCGTCGCCGTCGGCGATGCCCTGCGCCATCGAGTAGAGCAGCACGCAGAGCAGCACCACGCCGCTGACCAGCAGCATCAGCGCGGAGAGCGGGTCGGCCACGAGGTTGACCCCGACGGGCGCGGCCCATCCGCCGACGTCGATGACGACCGGGCCGTCCTGGGCGGCGACCACGAGGCCCGCGGCGGCGGCCACCACGACGGACAGCGCGACCACGGAGATGATCCGCTGCGCCCGTTCGTACCGGTGCAGCGCCAGGGCGAGGCCCGCGGCGAACAGCGGTACCAGCACGGGCAGGGGGACGAGCGTCTCGGTGCTCCACAGGTTCACGCGCCATCACCCCCGCGGGTGCCGGCGCCGGGCCGGGCGGCGTCGTCCGACCCGGAGGCGGGGTCCGGTTGCGCGACCTCGTCCCGCACGGCCACCGCCTCCTCGTCCAGGGTGGACCCCGACTCCTCGGCGTCGCTGTCGGCGTACGACGGCGCGTCCGCGACGGCGAGCCGCGCGATGCGGGTGTCCTCCAGGTCGTCCTGCACCTCGTCGTGCCCGTGCAGCTGCCACGAGCGGTAGGCCATGGCCAGCACGAACGCGACCAGGGCGAGCGTGATGACGATGGACGTCAGCACCATGGCCTGCGCCAGCGGGTCGCTCATCGGTTCCGCGGTGGCGCCGGTGATGGGCGGCGCCCCCGCGCGGCCGCCGGCCACGAGGATGGCGAGATTGGCCCCGTTGCCCATGAGCACGAAGCCGAGCAGGACCCGGGTCAGCGACCGTTCCAGCAGCAGGTACACGCCCGAGGCGAACAGCACGCCGACGGTCAGCAGCAGCGCCCCCGAGGGCACGGTGTCGAGCACGATCATGCGCGGTCACCCCCGGTGCGGACCTCGACGCGCCGGCGTTGGCCGATCGACCAGGCGAAGGGTTCCGCCTGCCGGTCCAGCTCGGCGCCGAAGGTGCGCAGGATGTCGATGACCAGGCCGATGACCACGAGGAACACTCCGACGTCGAAGAACAGGCTGGTGACCAGGTGCACGTCGCCCAGCACGGGCAGGTGCAGGTCGAGGATCGTGCTCTCGAGCGCCTCCTGCCCGGCGAGCAGCGCCACGAGGCCCACGCCCGCCGAGAGGAACAGGCCGGTGCCGAGCACGAGGCCCGGATGCACCGGGGCGGCCTCGCCCAGCTCGAACCGGCCGCCCGCCAGGTAGCGGACGGTCAGGGCCAGGCCGGCCACGAGGCCCGCCGCGAACCCGCCACCCGGCGCGTTGTGCCCGCTGAACAGCAAGAACAGGGCGAACAGCATCATGGGGTGGAAGATCACGCGGGTGAGCACCTCGAACAGCATCGACCGCTGCACGGGGTCGAGCGTGGGCCCGGCGAGCAGCCACCGGCCGCGGCGCGCCGGCTGCGCGCTGGCGCTGTCGCCGGGCTGGACCGCCTGCGGGTTCGCGGCCCGGTCGAGGCGCAGGACGTCGCCGCTGCGCTGCCGCAGGAACACGAGGGACGCGACGCCGGTGGCGGCCACCAGGAGCACCGAGATCTCGCCGACGGTGTCCCAGGCGCGGATGTCGACGAGCGTGACGTTGACGATGTTGTGCCCGCCGCCGAAGGTCTCGGCCTCCACGGGGAAGTCGACGGAGACCGGCGTGTGCACCCGCACCAGCGGCGCGGCGGCCACGAACGCCATGACGACCAGGCCCGTGACCACGCCGATCGCGAGCCGCACCCAGCGGCTGGCCGCCAGCGGACGGTCGGAGAAGTACGGCGGCAGGCGGCGGAGCACCAGCACCATGACCACCAGGGTCAGGGTCTCGCACAGCACCTGGGTCAGGGCCAGGTCGGGCGCGCCGTGCAGCAGGAAGAGGGCCGCGTTGCCGTAGCCGGCCACGCCCGCCAGGATCACGGCCTTGAGCCGGCGGCGGGCGCGCGCCGTCAGCACGGCGGCCAGCACGACGACGAGGACGACGACGAGCTGCGCCGGGCGGTCCCACGGCACCAGGGCGAACGGGCCGAGGTGGAGCACGCCGTCGCGTCCCGCGGCGTCCTGCGCGACGGGGAGACCGTTCGGCTCGCCCACCAGGCCGAAGGTGAGCGCGAGCCCGGGTCCCACGGCGAGCGTCACGAGGATGACACCCAGGTAGAAGGGCAGGGACCCGCGCTGCGTGCCGGCCGTGACGTCGCTGGCCAGGCGGTCGAGCTTGCGCATGAAGCGGCGGTAGAGCACGTCGGCGCCGTCGGGGGACCACAGCGAGTCCTGCAGCCGCTCGACGCGGGCGCGCTGCCAGAACGCGAGTCCACCGGCCAGGAACACGGCGACGGTGATCGCGAGGGCGGGCGTGAACCCCTCCCAGAGGGTGAGGTGCCCGGGCTCGCCGGCGGGGTAGGTGTTCGCGTACGGGGCGAGCAGCTCCTGGCCCACCTGGGGCACGAGGGCCACGACCAGGCCGAGGACCGCGAGGACCAGCGGCGGCGCGACCATCCAGAACGGCTGCGGGTGGATCGTGCCGGGCGCGGCCTCGGGCAGCGCGGGGGGAGTGGTCGTCGGCGTCGTGCCGGGCGCCGCGCCGTGCGCCGTCGCGACCTCTCGTTCCAGGGGTTCGGCGGTGGCCGGCAGGCGCGGCTTGAACGCGCCCCAGAGGAACCGCAGCCCGTACGCGACGGTGAGGGCCGAGCCCACGGCGACGACGACGGTCATGACCCGGCCGAGCAGGTCGCCGTCGTGCTCCCAGGCCGCCAGCGCCGCCTCCTTGGCGACGTAGCCGGCGAACGGGGGCAGGCCGATCATCGAGGCGGTCGCGAGCGTGGCGGCCAGGGCGGTGACCGGCAGCCGCCGTCCGACGCCGGCGAGCTTGCGCAGGTCACGGGTGCCCGTCGCCGCGTCCACCACGCCGACCACGAGGAAGAGCGACGCCTTGAACATGGCGTGCGCGCCGAGCAGCGCGAGGCCCGCCAGCGCGGTGGCGCGCGTGCCGTAGCCGAGCAGCACCGTGAGCAGGCCGAGCTGGGAGACCGTGCCGAACGCGAGGACCAGCTTGAGGTCGTGCTGGCGCAGCGCGCGGTACCCGCCGAGCAGCAGGGTGGTGCCGCCGAGCACGAGCACGACCGTGCGCCAGGCCGTGAGGTCCGAGTACGCGGGCGCGAACCGGGCCACCAGGTAGATGCCCGCCTTCACCATGGCGGCCGCGTGCAGGTAGGCGGACACGGGCGTGGGCGCCGCCATCGCGGCGGGCAGCCAGAAGTGGGTGGGCACCAGGGCGGACTTGGTGGCCGCCCCGGCCAGCAGGCAGACGACGGCCACGGTCACGGCCGGCCCCGTCGGCGGGTCGGCGACGACGGCCGACACGCTCCACGTGTCGGCGGCGACCCCGAGGATGACGACGCCGACCAGCATCGCGAGCCCGCCCGCGGTGGTCACGACCAGCGCCTGCATGGCGGCCCGGCGCGACGACGTGCGGTCCGCGTAGTGGCCGATCAGCAGGTAGGAGAACACCGTGGTGAGCTCCCAGAACACGAACAGCAGGAGCATGTCGTCAGCGGTGACGAGGCCGGCCATCGAGCCCGCGAACGCCACGAGGATCCCGCCGAACCGGCCCAGGCCGCGGGCGTCCTTGGCGAAGTAGGCGCTGCAGTACAGGAGCACGAGGGCGCCCACCGCGCCCACGATCAGCAGCATGAGCCAGGACAGGGAGTCGAGGCGCAGGTCGACGGCCAGGCCCAGCGCGGGGATCCACTCCACGCGTTCCGTGGGCGTGCGGCCGGCGTACACGGCCGACGTCTGGGACAGGGCATACGCGGTGGCCCCGGCGGGACCGAGGGCGAGCACCCAGAAGGCGCGTCGACCGAGGCGGGCGAAGAGTGCGGGCGCGGCAAGGGCCAGGACGCCGTGGGCGAGGAGTACCGGAAGCACGTCCGTTCCGTCCTGTCAGGGCTCGTGGACAGGACGTCGTGCCAGGGGTACCAGGTGCGAACCCGGGGTCGAGCACGGGACGGCTTGCCGCGCGAGCGCGGGCGGGTGGGCGATGTGACCACTCTATCCGGTGTCGGTCTCCGGTTCGTCACGAGGAACCCATGACGTGCTCAGGAACCGCATGCTTCCCGTGATCGTTACCCCGAGAGCGAACCCCGTCGGTCCGCCGTCCGCTCTGGGCCACCCGCTCAGGTTTACGGCCTACCATGGGCGACGGCGAAAACTCGACGACGACCTGGGAGAACCCGCGTGTCCATCCTCGACAAGGTCCTTCGCATCGGCGAAGGACGTGTCCTGAAGAAGCTGCATAACGTGGCTGAGCAGGTCAACCGCTTGGAGCCCAGCTTCGTCGAGCTCAGCGACACCGAGCTGCGCGAGGAGACGGCCCGCTTCCGCGAGCGTCTCGAGCACGGCGCCGACCTGGACGAGCTGATGCCGGAGGCGTTCGCGGCGATCCGCGAGGCGGCCCGGCGCACCCTCGGCCAGCGGCACTTCGACGTGCAGATCATGGGTGGTGCGGCGCTGCACCTCGGCAACATCGCCGAGATGCGCACCGGTGAGGGCAAGACGCTGGTGGCTACCACCGCGGCGTACCTCAACGCGCTGTCGGGCGACGGCGTGCACGTCATCACCACGAACGACTACCTGGCGAAGTACCAGGGTGACCTGATGGGCCGCGTCTTCCGGTTCATGGGGATGACCACCGGCGTCATCCTGTCGGGCCAGACCCCGGCGCAGCGCCGCGAGATGTACGCCGCGGACATCACCTACGGCACGAACAACGAGTTCGGCTTCGACTACCTGCGCGACAACATGGCGTGGTCGACGGACGACCTGGTGCAGCGCGGGCACAACTTCGCGATCGTCGACGAGGTGGACTCGATCCTCATCGACGAGGCGCGCACCCCGCTGATCATCTCGGGTCCCGCGGCCGGCGACGCCAACCGCTGGTACACCGAGTTCGCCAAGGTCGTGCTGCGGCTGGTGCCGACCGTGGACTACGAGGTCGACGAGAAGAAGCGCACCGTGGGCGTGCTCGAGCCGGGCATCGCGAAGATCGAGGACTACCTCGGCATCGACAACCTGTACGAGTCGCTGAACACGCCGCTGATCGGCTTCCTGAACAACGCCATCAAGGCCAAGGAGCTGTTCAAGCGCGACAAGGACTACGTCGTGCTGAACGGCGAGGTCATGATCGTCGACGAGCACACGGGCCGTATCCTCGCGGGCCGCCGCTACAACGAGGGCATGCACCAGGCCATCGAGGCCAAGGAGGGGGTGGAGATCAAGGCGGAGAACCAGACGCTCGCCACGATCACCCTCCAGAACTACTTCCGCCTGTACGGCAAGCTCTCGGGCATGACCGGTACGGCCGAGACCGAGGCCGCCGAGTTCCAGGGCACCTACAAGCTCGGCGTCGTCCCGATCCCGACGAACAACCCGCCGCAGCGCCTCGACCAGCCCGACCTCGTCTACAAGAACGAGGACGGCAAGTTCAACGCGGTGGTCGCGGACATCGTGGAGCGGCACGCCTACGGGCAGCCGGTCCTGGTGGGCACCACCAGCGTCGAGAAGTCGGAGCTGCTCAGCGCCAAGCTGAAGAAGGCCGGCGTGCCGCACAACGTGCTCAACGCGAAGGAGCACGAGCGCGAGGCCGCGGTCGTCGCGATGGCGGGCCGCAAGGGCGCCGTCACGGTCGCCACCAACATGGCCGGCCGCGGTACCGACATCATGCTCGGCGGCAACGCCGAGTACCTCGCGGTGGCCGAGCTCTCGGAGCGGGGCCTCGACCCGGTCGAGACGCCGGAGGAGTACGAGGCCGCCTGGCCGGAGTCGCTGGAGAAGGCGAAGGCCCGCGTCGCCGCCGAGCACGACGAGGTCAAGGAAGCCGGCGGCCTGTACGTGCTGGGCACGGAGCGGCACGAGTCCCGCCGCATCGACAACCAGCTGCGTGGTCGTTCCGGCCGTCAGGGCGACCCGGGGGAGTCCCGGTTCTACCTGTCGATGCAGGACGACCTGATGCGGCTGTTCAACTCCGGTCTCGCCGAGTCGATGATGAACCGCGCCGGGTTCCCCGACGACATGCCGCTGGAGTCCAAGATGGTCACGCGCGGCATCATGTCCGCGCAGGGCCAGGTGGAGTCCCGCAACTTCGAGATCCGCAAGAACGTCCTCAAGTACGACGACGTCCTGTCCCGCCAGCGCACGGTCATCTACGCCGAGCGCCTGCGGGTGCTGGAGGGCGAGGACCTGCGCGAGCAGGTGCAGCACTTCCTCACGGACACCATCACGGAGTACGTCACCAACGCGACCGCCGAGGGCCCGCCCGAGCAGTGGGACCTGGACGCGCTGTGGACGGCGCTCAAGGCCGTCTACCCGGTGTCCCTGACGCCGGAGGAGGTCGCCGACGAGGCGGGCGGGATCGACCGGCTCGGCGGCGACATGCTGCTGGAGGAGATCCTGTCCGACGCGCGGGTGGCCTACCAGGCGCGCGAGGACGAGCTCTCGGCCCCGGCCATGCGCCAGCTCGAGCGCCGCGTGGTGCTCTCGGTGCTGGACCGCAAGTGGCGCGAGCACCTCTACGAGATGGACTACCTCAAGGAGGGCATCGGGCTGCGCGCCATGGCGCAGCGCGACCCGCTGGTCGAGTACCAGCGCGAGGGCTTCCAGCTCTTCCAGGCGATGACCGACGCCATCAAGGAGGAGTCGGTCGGGTTCCTGTTCAACCTCGAGGTCACGGTGCAGCAGCCGGGCGCCGAGCAGGCGGAGGACGGCGGCTCCGAGCTGCCCGCGGCCGGGCCGGTCCCGCCGCGCGGCCGCCTGGGCACGGGCCAGCCCGACGCCCCGCCCACCACGCAGATCCCGGTGGTCCAGCCCGCGGCGGCCCCGCAGCAGGGTCAGCAGCCGCCGCCTCCGCGCCAGCGCCGTGCGGCGGGCGCGGCCACGGAGCCGATCCTGCTCGCCAAGGGCCTGGACGCCCCGAGGCAGCAGCAGCCGCTGACGTACTCGGCCCCGAACGAGGACGGCACGGGCTCGGCGTTCATGCAGTCGTCGGACGGCGCGCGCCGCCGGGCGTCCCTGCACGGCGAGGCGACGGCCGCCACGAGCGACGGCCGGACCTTCCCGGGCACGCCGCGCAACGCGCAGTGCCCGTGCGGCTCGGGCAAGAAGTACAAGGTCTGCCACGGGATCAACGAGGCCTGACCGGCCCCGCGAGCCCGGACCGCCGAGGTAGTCACCAGGTGACTGCCTCGGCGGTCTTTTTGCGGGCAGGCCGTTGGGCCAGGCGCCCTGGGGCCGCTGTCGTGAGACAGGGCGCCCGTATGTCGGACGCTCCGGTTACCCTGGTCGCAACGTCCCGACCCGTGCGGAACCGCACCGGGAGCGGACCGTCCCCCGAACACGAAAGCAGGATCGCTGTGCCTGTCCCCGAGCCCGCCCGCGGGCTGCGTGTCGCACTGCTGGGCTGTGGCGTCGTGGGCACCGAGGTGGCCCGGATGCTGCTGGAGCAGGGCACTGATCTCGCCGCCCGCGCGGGCGCTCCGCTGGAGCTCGCCGGCATCGCCGTCCGTGACGCGAGCCGCCCCCGCGACGCCGCCATCCCGCCCGAGCTCCTCACGGAGGACGCCGGGTCGCTGGTGGACGGCGCGGACATCGTCGTCGAGGTGATGGGCGGCACCGAGCCCGCGCGGGCCCTGCTGCTGCGCGCGATCGAGGGCGGCGCCGCCGTCGTCACGGCCAACAAGGCGCTCCTGGCGGCGGACGGCCCCACGCTCTACAAGGCGGCCGACTCCGCCGGCGTCGACATCTACTACGAGGCCGCCGTCGCGGGAGCCATCCCCATCGTGCGGCCCGTGCGGGAGTCGCTCGCGGGCGACCACGTGCGGCGGGTCCTGGGCATCGTCAACGGCACCACCAACTACGTGCTGGACCAGATGGCCACCAGCGGGCTCGACCTCGACCAGGCGGTCAAGCAGGCGCAGGAGCTCGGCTACGCCGAGGCGGACCCCACGGCCGACGTCGAGGGGTACGACGCCGCGGCCAAGGCCGCCATCCTGGCCAGCCTCGCCTTCCACACCCGCGTCTCCGCGGACGACGTCGCCCGCGAGGGCATCACGGGCGTCACGTCCGACGACGTCGCGTGGGCCGCCCGCACCGGGCACGCCGTGAAGCTGCTGGCCATCGCCGAGCAGACCGGCGAGGGTGTCTCCGTGCGCGTGCACCCGGCGCTCGTGCCGCTGGAGCACCCGCTGGCGGGAGTGAAGGGCGCGTTCAACGCGGTCTTCGTCGAGGCCGACGCCGCCGGGCCGCTCATGTTCTACGGCCAGGGCGCCGGCGGCCGGCCGACGGCGTCCGCGGTGCTGGGCGACGTCGTCTCGGCGGCGCGCCACCGCGTGCTCGGCGGCAAGGGCCCGCAGGAGTCCACGTACGCGGCCCGTCCGCTGCTCCCGGCGGACGCCGCCGTGACGCGCTACCAGGTCCGCCTGCTCGTCGCCGACCTGCCGGGCGTCCTCGCCCAGGTCGCGGGCGTCGTGGGCGACCACGGCGTCTCCATCGACACCGTGCGCCAGACCGGGCCCTCCGAGGGCACGGCCGAGCTGCTGCTGACCACCCACGCGGCCCGTGAGGCGTCGCTGGCCGCCACCATCGCGGCCGTGCGCACGCTCGAACCGGTCCGTGAGATCACGTCCGTCCTGAGAGTCGAAGGCTGAACCGTGCCCGTACTGCCCGCAGAACCGAACGTCCCGTCCGCCGGCCCGGACCGCGCGCCCGCCTCGCGCCTGTGGCGTGGCGTGATCGCCGAGTACGCCGACCGGCTGCCCGCCCACCTCCAGCAGAAGATCGTGACGCTGGGCGAGGGCGGCACGCCGCTGGTGCCCGCCCCGGCGCTGTCCGAGCGCACCGGCGCCGAGGTCTACGTCAAGGTCGAGGGCATGAACCCGACCGGCTCGTTCAAGGACCGCGGCATGACGGCCGCGATCTCCGCGGCCGCCGGCCGCGGGGCCCGCGTCGTCGTGTGCGCGTCGACGGGCAACACGTCGGCGTCGGCCGCGGCCTACGCGACGCGCGCCGGCATGGTCTGCGCGGTGCTCGTGCCGGACGGCAAGATCGCCATGGGCAAGCTGAGCCAGGCCGTCGCGCACGGCGCCCGCCTGCTGCAGGTGGACGGCAACTTCGACGACTGCCTCATTGCGGCCCGCAAGCTCGCCGACACGCACCCCGTCGAGCTCGTGAACTCGGTGAACCCGGACCGGATCGAGGGCCAGAAGACCGCCGCCTTCGAGATCGTGGACGCACTGGGCGACGCCCCGGACATCCACCTGCTGCCGGTCGGCAACGCCGGAAACATCACGGCCTACTGGAAGGGCTTCACCGAGTACGCCGAGGCGGGCGTCGCGAGCCGCACCCCGGCCATGTGGGGCTTCCAGGCCGCGGGCGCCGCCCCGATCGTCAAGGGCCACCCGATCGACGACCCGGACACGATCGCCACCGCCATCCGCATCGGCAACCCCGCCTCGTGGGAGCTGGCCGAGCAGGCCAGGGACACCTCGGGCGGCGTCATCGAGGCCGTCACGGACGAGCAGATCCTCGCGGCGCACCGGATCCTGTCGGCCGAGGTCGGCGTGTTCGTCGAGCCGGCGTCCGCCGCCGGTGTCGCCGGCCTGCTGGCCCGGCACGAGCGGGGCCTGGTCCCCGCGGGGGCGCGCGTCACCATCACGGTGACCGGCCACGGGCTCAAGGACCCGGGCTGGGCGCTGCGCACGCCCGACGGCGGCGAGGTCGAGCCCGTACGGGTCTCCGCCGACGTCGTCTCGATCGCCGACGCACTGTCACTCTGATGCAGCTCGGCGCCGACCACGTGCGGGTTCGGGTGCCCGCGACGAGCGCGAACCTCGGGCCCGGCTTCGACTCCCTGGGCCTCGCGCTGGCCCTGTACGACGAGGTCGAGGTGCGCCTGGTGGCGAGCTCCGACGTGGTCGTGGAGATCGAGGGCGAGGGTGCCGGGGAGGTCCCCCTCGGGGAGGACCACCTGGTGGTGCGTGCGCTGCGGCGCACGCTGGACCTCGCGGGTGCCGTGCCCACCGGCATCCACATGACGTGCCACAACGTGATCCCGCACGGCCGGGGCCTCGGCTCGTCGTCGGCCGCCGTCGTGGCCGGGATCGTCGCCGCGCGCGCCCTGCTCGCAGACCCGCGGGCCATCGACGCCGCCACCGTGCTGGGCCTGGCCACCGAGTTCGAGGGGCACCCCGACAACGCCGCGCCCGCGATCCAGGGCGGCGCCACCGTCGCGTGGACCACCGCCGACGGCCCGCGGGCGGTCGGGCTGGACATCGACCCGGCGATCGAGGCCACCGTGCTGGTGCCCGACGTGCGGCTCGCGACCGCCCGCGCCCGGGCCGCCCTGCCCGCGCGGGTCTCGCACGGTGACGCCGCCTTCACGGCGGGCCGCGCGGCACTCCTCGTCGAGGCCCTGGCCCGGCGTCCGGAGCTCCTGTTCGACGCCACGGAGGACCGGCTGCACCAGCCGTACCGGGCGGGCGTCCTCGGCGCCTCCGCCGAGCTGCTGCGCGCGCTGCGCGAGCAGGGCGTCCCGGCCACCGTCTCGGGCGCCGGGCCCACCGTCCTGGTGCTCGCCGGACCCGGGCACCGGGCCGCGCGCGACGCCGTCCTCAAGGACCTCGTGGACGAGACCGCGGGCTGGAGCCGGCTGAGTCCCGGGATCGATCTGACGGGTGCGCGTGCCCGAAGGATTACCGGTAACACAGGTGCGCTATCGTCCGGCTCGTCGGGGGCAAAGAGAAGTCATGTCGGACCAGGATCACCAGCAGTACGGGGTGGTAGTATGCAGTGAACCTTCGGGATAGCACTCCTGAGCCTTGGTGGCGGGAACACGGATTCAACATCGGTTCCCCACCGCCTACCCAGCGACAGTCTCAGCCGCTCAGCCGTGCCCGTAGCAGGCCGTGATCTACGGCCACCGCATCTCGCGAGAAGGCAGACAACGCCCCCGTCAGCCGTCTTCGTCGTACCACTGATGCGAGGTTTTCCGCGTTCCGGCCGTTCGGCGCCGGGCGCCCACTATCCCGCGGCCCGCGATCAGGCGACCAGCCGCAGTTCGAGGGGGAAGGGTCCTTCGTGACAGACACCACCGATAACGCTCAGTCAGCCACCGGCCGTGCGGCCGGCACCGGAGCGCTGAGCAGCATGCGCCTCGCCGAGCTCCAGGCACTCGCCGGAGACCTGGGCGTGAAGGGCACCTCCAGGATGCGCAAGAGCGACCTCGTGGACTCGATCCGCGAGAAGACGGGTGGCGCGACGAAGCGCCCGGCCCGTGCCGCTTCGGCCCCGGAGCAGCTCACCACCGACAAGCCTGCCCGTAGCGAGGCGCCGGTCGCCGCCGCCGAGGTCACCACCTCGGGTGTGCGCGCCGCCGCGAGCACGGAAGCCGACAAGGCCGCCCGTCTCGCCCAGCTGGCCGACGCCGTCGCGGCGCCGCGGGAGCAGAACGGGCGCCGTCGCGGCGCCGGACAGGGTGCCGCCGACGGCACCGCGGACAAGTCCGCAGAGGACAAGGGCCGCAACGGCCAGTCGGCCAACGGCCGCACCTCGCGTGCCGGCAGCGACCGCGGCGCCGAGCGCGCCGGCGACCGCACCGCCGACCGGTCCGAGCGCGGCACCACCCGGACCGCGGAGCGCACCACCGACCGCGGCCCGGACCGCACCGCCGACCGGGCCGCCGCAGGCGAGCTCGACGACGACCGCAACTCGCGCCGCCGCCGGGGCCGCGACCGGGGCCGGGACCGCAAGCGCGGCCGCGGCCGCACGGGTCCGGACGTCGCAGGTCTCGAGAACGTCGAGGTGCGCGAGGACGACGTGCTGCTGCCCGTCGCCGGCATCCTCGACATCCTCGACAACTACGCGTTCGTGCGGACCTCGGGCTACCTGCCCGGCAACAACGACGTCTACGTGTCGCTGAACCAGGTCAAGAAGGCCGGCCTGCGCCGCGGCGACGCCGTCGTCGGCGCCGTGCGCCAGCCGCGCGAGGGCGAGGAGCCGCCGCAGCAGGCGGTCGGTCGCAACGCCAAGGTCAACAAGTTCAACGCCCTGGTGCGCCTGGACACGGTGAACGGCATGACGCCGGAGGAGGCGCGGGAGCGCCCCGAGTTCACCAAGCTGACGCCGCTGTACCCGCAGGAGCGCCTGCGCCTGGAGAACCCCGAGGCGACCAAGCTGACGCCGCGCGTCATCGACATCGTCGCGCCGATCGGCAAGGGCCAGCGCGGCCTCATCGTCGCGCCGCCCAAGGCCGGCAAGACGCTGATGATGCAGCAGATCGCCAACGCGATCACCGCCAACAACCCTGAGGTCCACCTCATGGTCGTGCTGGTGGACGAGCGCCCCGAGGAGGTCACCGACTTCGAGCGCTCGGTCAAGGGCGAGGTCATCTCCTCGACCTTCGACCGCCACGCCTCGGACCACACGCTGGTCGCCGAGCTCGCCATCGAGCGTGCCAAGCGCCTCGTGGAGCTGGGCCAGGACGTCGTGGTGCTGCTCGACGGCATCACCCGCCTGTCGCGCGCCTACAACCTGGCCGCCCCGGCGTCGGGCCGCATCCTGTCCGGTGGTGTGGACGCCGCCGCGCTCTACCCGCCCAAGAAGTTCTTCGGCGCCGCCCGCAACATCGAGGACGGCGGCTCGCTGACCATCCTCGCGACGGCCCTGGTCGAGACGGGCTCGAAGATGGACGAGGTGATCTTCGAGGAGTTCAAGGGCACCGGCAACATGGAGCTGCGCCTGTCGCGGTCCCTGGCCGAGAAGCGCATCTTCCCGGCGATCGACGTCAACGGTTCGAGCACCCGGCGCGAGGAGATCCTCATGTCGAAGGACGAGCTCGCGATCGTCTACAAGCTGCGCCGCGTCATGGGCGCGCTCGACCAGACGCAGGCCGCCGAGCTGCTGCTCGGTCAGCTCAAGAAGACCAAGACGAACGTCGAGTTCCTGCTGCACGTGCAGAAGACGACCCCGGGTGGTCTCACCGAGGACGACAACGTCGGCGAGACCGTCTGACGGTGGTCTGACGACGTCTGACCCACGTCACACCCCACTGCCTCGCCGATCCGGGCGAGGTAGTGGCACAATTACTGGCTGGCTCGCTGGTTCACGTCCTCGCGGTTCTGCAGGGCGACCCAGTGGCATCTCACCAAGGAGCAACATGAGGGCTGGAATCCACCCCGAGTACGTCGTCACCCAGGTCACCTGCACCTGCGGCAACACCTTCACGACGCGTAGCACCGAGACGTCCGGCAAGATCAGCGCCGACGTCTGCAGCGCCTGCCACCCGTTCTACACGGGCAAGCAGAAGATCATGGACACCGGTGGCCGCGTGGCCCGGTTCCAGGCGCGCTACGGCAAGAAGGCCGCCGACAAGTAGCGACTCCGCAGCGCCGGTGGTCCGGTCCGACAACCTCTCCAGGGGCAGTCGGACGCCGGACCACCGGCGCTGTTGCTTTGCCCCCACCCCTTTCCCGTTGAGTGCTGGCTATTTGTTGCCGCAGCGCCGCTCAGAGCACAGATAGCCAGCACTCAACGGGGTAGCAGCTGTAGCGAGGAGAGATCGTGACCGAAGCGTTCGCCGCCGTCGGGCCGCTGCTCAGCGAGCACGCCGAGATCGAGACGGCGCTGGCGGACCCCGCCGTGCACGCCGACCCCGGTCGCGCCCGCACGCTGGGCCGCCGGTACGCGGAGCTCAACCAGGTGGTGGGCGCCTACAAGGCGTGGGAGCAGGCGCACGACGACGCCGAGGCCGCCGCCGAGCTCGCGGCCGAGGACGCCTCGTTCGCCGAGGAGCTGCCCGCGCTCCGGGCGGCCGAGTCGACCGCGGAGGAGAAGCTGCGCCGGGTCCTGGTGCCGCGCGACCCCGACGACGGCCGCGACGTGATCCTCGAGATCAAGGCCGGCGAGGGTGGGGAGGAGTCCGCGCTGTTCGCTGGCGACCTGCTGCGCATGTACCTGCGGTACGCGGAGCAGCGCGGCTGGTCCACGCAGCTCCTGGAGGCCACGGCGTCCGACCTGGGCGGCTACAAGGACGTGCAGGTGGCGATCAAGGCCAAGAGCGTCCAGGGCCCCGAGGATGGCGTCTGGCACAGTCTCAAGTACGAGGGCGGCGTGCACCGCGTGCAGCGGGTGCCGGTCACCGAGTCGCAGGGCCGCATCCACACGTCGGCGGCGGGCGTGCTCGTGTTCCCCGAGGTCGACGACCCGGGCGAGCTCGAGATCGACCAGAACGACCTGCGCATCGACGTCTACCGGTCGTCCGGCCCGGGCGGGCAGTCCGTGAACACCACGGACTCCGCGGTGCGCATCACGCACGTGCCCACGGGCATCGTCGTCTCGATGCAGAACGAGAAGTCGCAGCTGCAGAACCGCGAGCAGGCCATGCGCGTGCTGCGCGCCCGGCTGCTCGCCGCGCAGCAGGAGGCCGCGGCCGCCGAGTCCGCCGAGCTGCGCCGCTCGCAGGTGCGCACCGTGGACCGGTCCGAGCGCATCCGCACGTACAACTTCCCGGAGAACCGGATCGCCGACCACCGTACGGGCTACAAGGCGTACAACCTCGACCAGGTGCTCGACGGCGACCTGGGTCCCGTCGTGCGGTCGGCCATCGACGCCGACGAGGCCGCCCGGCTCGCCGAGGCCTCCGGTGTGTGAGCGGTACCCGATCACCGCGGGTCTAGCGGCTGACGGCGCTGTCGGGCAGGCTTTTGTCGTGGTCGGAGGAGTGCGGTGAGCGCGCAGCTGTTGAAGTGGGCCCATGAGGAGCTGGCCGAGGCCGGGGTCGGGTCGCCCCAGGCCGACGCCGAGGCGCTGCTGGCGTACGCCCTGGGCGTGGACCGGCCGGAGCTGCTGCGGCTGACCGTGCTCGGCCGCGAGGTGCCCGACGACGCGGCCGCCGCGTTCGCGCGCCTGGTCGCCCGCCGGGCCGCCCGCGAACCCCTGCAGCACCTGACCGGCGTCGCGCCGTTTCGGCACCTGGAGCTGGCCGTAGGCCCGGGCGTGTTCGTGCCGCGGCCCGAGACGGAGGAGGTCGCCCAGGTGGCGATCGACGAGGCCGCCAAGGTCGTGGGCGAGCGGGGCGGCGCCGTCGTCGTCGACCTGTGCACCGGGTCCGGGGCCATCGCGCTGGCGGTGGCCACCGAGGTGCCCGGCGCGCGGGTGCACGCCGTCGAGCTGGACAAGGACGCCCACGCGTGGGCGGCCCGCAACGTCGACTCCCTGAGCGCCGTCGCCGCGGGCCTGGACCCTGCCACGGCGGCAGGCCCGCAGGCGGACCCCGAGTCAGCCCCCGAGCGGATCGTCCGACTGGTCAAGGGCGACGCCCGCACGGCCCTGTACGGGGTCGACGGGACGGCCGACGTCGTCGTCTCGAACCCGCCGTACGTGCCGTCGGACGCCGTGCCCGTGGACCCGGAGGTCGCCGAGCACGACCCGGCCGTCGCGCTGTACGGGCTGGGGCCCGACGGGCTGGAGGTGCCGCGCGGCATCACGGACGCCGCCGCGCGCCTGCTGCGCGCCGGCGGCCTGTACGTCATGGAGCACGCGGAGGTCCAGGCGGAGGCGGCGCGGGCGATGGTCGCGGCCGCGCGGGACGCCGAGGGCCGACCCGTGTTCGGGGAGCCGGAGACGCGCAAGGACCTCACGGGCCGGCCCCGCATGGTGGTCGCACGCCGCCTGGATTCCCTCACCTCCGGATCGTGAAAGACTGGTCCGCGTGAGTGTGCCTGTGCAGCCCGTGCTCGACGCCACCGACCCGCAGTCCTGGGGCCCCGCGATCGACGAGGCAGTGAATGCGATCTCCCGTGGCGGCCTCGTGGTCCTGCCCACCGACACCGTGTACGGCATCGCTGCCGACGCGTTCGACGAGGTCGCGGTGGCGGCCCTGCTCGCCGCCAAGGGTCGCGGGCGGCAGATGCCGCCGCCCGTCCTCGTGGGTGAGGTCGCGACGCTCGACGGCCTTGCCACCGACGTGCCCGACGAGGCCCGCAAGCTCGTCGAGGCCTTCTGGCCCGGCGGGTTCACCGTCATCCTGCACGCGCAGCCGTCGCTGCAGTGGGACCTCGGCGACACGGGCGGCACCGTCGCCCTGCGCATGCCGGACCACCCCGCGGCGCTCGCCCTCCTGAAGCGCACCGGGCCGCTGGCCGTCTCCAGCGCGAACAAGTCGGGCAGCCCCGCCGCGCAGGACGTGGCGGACGCCGTGGCCCAGCTCGGCGAGTCGGTCGCCATCTACCTCGACGGGGGAGAGGCGCCCGGCGGCGTCGCCTCCACGATCGTGGACGCGACCGGACCGGTGCTGCGCGTCGTCCGCGAGGGCGCCGTGTCGCTGGCCGAGCTGCGCAAGATCGTGGATGTCGAAGGCCCTGCGGCGTCGCCGGAGGACGACCCGATCGCGCCCCCGGCCCCCGCCGCGGAGGACGACGAGTGAGGGTGTACCTGCTCCTGATGCTCGTGGCCGCGGCGGTCACGTTCCTGACCACGCCCTTCGCGCGCTGGGTCGCACTCAAGTCCTCGGCCATCTCCGCCGTGCGGGCGCGCGACGTGCACTCGGTGCCGACGCCCCGGCTCGGCGGGCTCGCCATGCTGATCGGCATCGTCGTCGCGGTCATGCTGGCGTCCCAGATGCCGTTCCTGTCGGGGGTCTTCGAGGACCGCCAGGCGTGGGGCATCGTGGGCGGCGCGGCGATCGTCTGCGCGCTCGGCTGGGCCGACGACAAGTGGGACCTGGACTGGGTCACCAAGCTCGCCGGCCAGGTGCTGGCCGCCGGCTTCATGGCCCTGCAGGGCGTCCAGCTCATCACGCTGCCGATCGCCGGCACGACCATCCCGTCGTCGCGCATGTCGCTGGTGGTGACGGTGCTGGCCGTCGTGGTCGCGATGAACGCCGTGAACTTCGTCGACGGCCTCGACGGCCTGGCCGCCGGCATCGTCGCGATCGGCGGCGCCGCCTTCTTCCTGTACACCTACGGGCTCACCCAGCAGGCCACGCCGGAGGACTACTCCTCCCTGGCGTCGCTGATGATGGCGGTGCTCGTGGGCGTCTGCGTGGGCTTCCTGCCCTACAACTTCCATCCGGCGACCATCTTCATGGGTGACGCCGGGTCCATGCTGATCGGCCTCGTCATGGCCGGCGCGGCCATCACCGTGACCGGCAACGTCACGCCCGACGTGATGACCGGCTCGCAGGCCCTGCCCGCGTTCATCCCGCTGCTCCTGCCCGTGGCGGTGCTCATGCTGCCGCTGCTGGACATGGGACTCGCGGTGATCCGGCGGCTGGCCGCCGGCAAGTCGCCCATGGCGCCCGACCGCATGCACCTGCACCACCGCATGCTGGCCCTCGGCCACTCGCACCGCCGCGCCGTCGTGATCCTGTACGTGTGGACCGCCGTGTTCGCCTTCAGCGCCGCGGCCCTCGTCCAGTGGGACTGGGAGATCGTGCTCATCTGGACCACGGTGTTCGTGGTGCTCGCGCTGCTGGCCACCCTCGGCCCGCTGCGCAACCGCGGCCGGTTCCTGGACGACGACGTCGCGCTGTCGGGACAGACCCCCAAGGTGCCCGCCGCCGTCGGCGCCGGGACGGCACCGGCGCCCGCCGTGGCGCAGAGCGCGACGCAGAGCGCCGCGGAGAACGGCGGCGTGCAGACCACCGTCAAGACCAAGGAGACCGTCGAATGACCGAGCAAGCACCCGATGCCCCCGACGCCCCCCGGGGTGCCGCCGAGCAGGCGGTGCTGCGTGCGGCCCTGCGCGACTGCCTGATCCTCGTGGGCGGCCTCGCCGTCCTGGGGTCGCTGGTCGGGCTCCTGGTCGCCGGACTGCCCGGGCTCTGGGGCGCCCTGATCGGCGCGGCGCTCGCCGCGTTCTTCTGCGCCACGACCGTGTGGTCGATGCTCTACACCGTCGGCAAGGGGGCGACCACCATGGGCGCCGTCGTGATGGGCAGCTGGCTCGCCAAGATGGTGGTGCTGATCGTCGTGCTGGTGATCATCACGCAGTTCGACTTCTACGACCGGGTCGTCCTGTTCGTCGTGCTGCTGCTGGGGGCCGTCGGCTCCGCGCTGCTCGACTACCGCGCGGTCCGGAACGGCCGCATGCCGTACGTCGAGCCCGAGGCTCAGCCCGACACCAAGCCCTGACCGCACCCCATGAGCGACTCGCGACCTGACGCGGGGTTGCGCAATAAGTCACAAGGGGCCGTGTCATGCGGTTCTACGGCCAGAACCGCATGGGACATAGGTTAGGCTTACGACGAATCCATGACGGCCAGGCCCGACGGCGCGCCCGTTCCGCCACACAGCGGGAAACGCGCGCGGGGCCGAATGACCACCTGGGAGTCCTCCTGTCCACGTATGCGACGTCCGTAATCCTCGCCGCCACTGAAGGCCACGAGGGTGAGGGCGGCTTCCACACGCCGTCGATCGCCGACTTCTTCCCGTCGGGCATCCTCTTCGAAGGCACCATCTTCCAGATCGACCGGCTCTGGATCATCCGGATCATCGCCACCATCGTGCTGCTGTCGGTGTTCATCATCGCCGCGCGCCGGGCGAAGATCGTGCCGGGCCGGTTCCAGGCGGGTGTCGAGTACCTCCTGGACTTCGTCCGGGTGCAGATCGGCGAGGAGATCCTGGGCAAGGACAACGCCAAGCGTTTCCTGCCCATGCTCACCACCATCTTCGTCACGATCCTGGCGTTCAACCTCACCGGCATCATCCCGGGCCTGAACCTGGCCGCCACCTCGCGCATCGGCGTGCCGCTGCTGCTCGCGCTCTGGGTGTTCGTCACCTACTGGGCCGTCGGCATCCGCAAGCACGGCCTGGGCGGCTACCTCAAGGCGAACCTGTTCCCGCCGGGGGTCCCGTGGCCCATCTACTTCATCCTGACGCCGATCGAGCTGCTGCAGATCCTGATCATCCGGCCGGGCTCGCTGATGGTCCGACTGGTGGCCAACATGGTCGCCGGCCACATCATGCTGGTGCTCTGCTTCGCCGCCACGCAGTTCTTCCTGATCGACTCCGCTGGCAGCGGGCTGATGGTCTTCGGTGTGCTCACGCTCCCCGCCGGCATCTTCATGACGCTGTTCGAGCTTCTGGTCGCGTTCCTGCAGGCGTACATCTTCGCGCTGCTGGCCGCGGTCTACATCAACATGTCGCTGGAGGAGGAGCACTGACGGTGCTCGCTCCTCCGGGCGGCGCTGCATAGCTTCACCTGGAAAACCCGCGACGGGCGCAGCACGCGCCTTCGCACACCACGCGACGCCGTACCACCCGGTACGGCGCCCAACGGAAGGAAGACGCAAGTGGACGTCACCACTCTCGCCGCAGTCTCCGGCAACCTGAACGCGATCGGCTACGGCCTCGCGGCGACGGGCCCGGGTATCGGCCTCGGCATCCTCATCGGCAAGACCATCGAGGGCATGGCCCGCCAGCCCGAGGTCGCCGGTCAGCTCCGCGCCACCATGTTCCTGGGTGTCGCGTTCGTCGAGGTGCTCGCGCTCCTCGGTCTCGTCGCCGGCTTCCTGTTCGAGTGATGACGGCGCACTCGAGCGCCGCCACGATCGCGGCGCAGACGGAAGAGCCGCAGGGCATCGAGCTGTTCCTGCCCGCCGGATACGACCTGTTCTGGTCGGCGGTGGTCCTCGTGATCATCGCCGTAGCGTTCTACAAGTTCATCCTGCCTCAGATGAACAAGGTGCTGGACGAGCGCGCCACCCTCATCGAGGGCGGCATCGAGAAGGCCGAGGCCGCGCAGAAGGCGGCCGACGAGGCCCTGGCGCAGCAGCAGGCGCTGCTCGCCGAGGCCCGTGCCGAGGCGGCGCAGGTCCGCGAGGAGGCGCGTGCCGAGGGCACCGCCATCATCAAGGACCTCAAGGTCAAGGCGAGCGAGGAGGCGGAGCGCATCACCGAGACGGCGCACCGTCAGATCGAGGCAGAGCGACAGGCCGCTTCGGTGTCCCTGCGCTCGGAGGTCGGCACGCTCGCGACCGAGCTCGCGTCGAAGATCGTGGGCGAGTCCCTCGAGGACTCGGCCCGGCAGTCGCGCGTGGTCGACCGGTTCCTCGACGAGCTCGAGGCGAGCCAGGCCGTGGCAAGCAACAAGGAGGCGTGATGCGGGGATCGAGCGGGGCATCGCTGACGGCGGCGCAGGAGCGCTTCGAGCCGGTGCTGCGTGCCGCGGGTGCGGACGCGCTGACGCTGGGTGAGCAGCTGCTCACCCTGGTGTCGGCGCTCGACGACTCCGCCGCGCTGCGCCGCTCGCTCGCCGACCCCTCCCGCGAGGGCGAGGCCAAGGCCGGCCTGGTGGCCAGCCTGCTGGGCGGCTTCGACGAGCGCGTGGTCGACCTCGTGTCCGGGCTCGCCCGGGCACGCTGGTCGAGCGACTCGGACCTGGCCGACGCCGTCGAGCGCCTCGGCGTGGATGCCGTGCTGGCTTCCGCCGAGGCGCGCGGCGCGCTGGAGACGGTCGAGGACGAGCTGTTCCGGCTCAGCCGGTCGCTCGTCGGCCAGCGGGAGGCCAAGCAGGTCCTCTCGGACGCCTCGACCGCTCCGGAGCGCCGCGTGGCGCTCGTGGACGCACTGGTCGGTGGCAAGGTCGACACCGTGACCCAGCGCCTGGCGCAGCGCGCGACGTCGTCGCTGCGTGGCCGTCGTTTCGTGCAGACGATCGGGTGGTTCGGCGAGGTCGCGGCGGAACGCCGCCAGCGCCTCGTCGCCGCGGTGACGAGCGCGACGGTGCTGACGCGCGAGCAGGAGCAGCGCCTCGGCGCCGTCCTCGAGCGCTCGTACGGCAAGGCCGTCCAGCTGAACGTCACCGTGGACCCCACCGTCGTCGGGGGCATGCGCATCCAGGTCGGCGCGGACGTCGTCGACTCCACCGTCCTGTCGCGCCTTGCTGACGCTCAGCGTCGTCTGGCCGGCTGAAAACGTGAACAAGAACCTTCCGCCGCGGCTCTCGCGGCCACGACAGGAGAAGAGCAATGGCTGAGCTGACGATCCGGCCGGACGAGGTCCGGGCCGCACTGGACAGCTTCGTGAAGGCCTACGAGCCCCAGGAAGCCGTCACCGAGGAGGTGGGCCGCGTCGCGTACGCCGCGGACGGTATCGCCCGCGTCGAAGGCCTCCCGGGCGTGATGGCCAACGAGCTGCTGCGCTTCGAGGACGGCACGCTCGGCCTCGCGCAGAACCTGGACGTCCGCGAGATCGGTGTGGTCGTCCTGGGCGAGTTCACCGGCATCGAGGAGGGCCAGGAGGTCCGCCGCACCGGTGAGGTGCTCTCGGTCCCCGTGGGCGAGGGCTACCTCGGCCGCGTGGTCGACCCGCTGGGCGTCCCCATCGACGGCCTGGGCGAGATCGCCACCGAGGGCACCCGTGCCCTGGAGCTGCAGGCGCCCGGCGTCATGCAGCGCAAGTCGGTGCACGAGCCGCTGCAGACCGGCATCAAGGCGATCGACTCGATGATCCCGATCGGCCGTGGTCAGCGTCAGCTGATCATCGGCGACCGCCAGACCGGCAAGACGGCGATCGCGATCGACACGATCATCAACCAGAAGGCGAACTGGGAGTCCGGCGACCCCAGCAAGCAGGTGCGCTGCATCTACGTCGCGATCGGTCAGAAGGGCTCGACCATCGCCTCCGTGCGTGGCGCCCTCGAGGAGGCCGGCGCGCTCGAGTACACGACCATCGTCGCGGCTCCGGCGTCCGACCCCGCTGGCTTCAAGTACCTCGCCCCGTACACCGGCTCGGCCATCGGCCAGCACTGGATGTACCAGGGCAAGCACGTGCTCGTCGTCTTCGACGACCTGTCGAAGCAGGCCGAGGCCTACCGTGCCGTGTCGCTGCTGCTGCGCCGTCCGCCGGGCC
This sequence comes from Promicromonospora sp. NPDC059942, assembly GCF_042731755.1. Classification (NCBI taxonomy): domain Bacteria; kingdom Bacillati; phylum Actinomycetota; class Actinomycetes; order Micrococcales; family Promicromonosporaceae; genus Promicromonospora; species Promicromonospora sp. NPDC059942. The sequence continues at coordinate 135,774 of NZ_JBHWLR010000006.1, read as the reverse complement.
GCGAGGCCTACCCGGGTGACGTGTTCTACCTGCACTCCCGTCTGCTCGAGCGTTGTGCGAAGCTCTCGGACGAGCTGGGCGCGGGCTCGATGACCGGTCTGCCGATCATCGAGACCAAGGCGAACGACGTCTCGGCGTACATCCCGACCAACGTCATCTCCATCACGGACGGGCAGATCTTCCTGCAGTCCGACCTGTTCAACGCCGACCAGCGTCCCGCCGTGGACGTCGGTATCTCGGTCTCCCGAGTCGGTGGCGACGCGCAGATCAAGGCGATGAAGAAGGTCTCCGGCACGCTGAAGCTGGAGCTGGCGCAGTTCCGCTCGCTCGAGGCGTTCGCGATGTTCGCGTCCGACCTCGACGCGGCGTCCCGCGCGCAGCTGCAGCGCGGCGCCGTCCTGACGGAGCTGCTCAAGCAGCCCCAGTACTCGCCGTACGCGGTCGAGGACCAGGTCGCGGCCGTGTGGGCCGGTACCAAGGGCAAGCTGGACGACGTCGCGGTCGAGGACGTCAAGCGGTTCGAGTCCGAGCTGCTGGACCACCTGCGCCGCAAGACGGACGTCCTGACGTCGATCCGCGAGAGCGGCAAGCTGGAGCCCGCGACGGAGGAGGCGCTCAGCGCCGCCGTCGAGGACTTCCGTGCCGGCTTCCAGCGGGCCGACGGTACCGCGCTCGTCGGTGGTGAGGTCGAGGGTGGCCCCGTCGACGTCGAGCAGGCACAGGTCGTCGTCAAGAAGAAGGCCTGACCCGTGGCCGGTGGATCCCAGCGCGTCTTCAAGGCACGGATCAAGTCGACGCAGTCGCTGAAGAAGATGTTCCGTGCGCAGGAGCTCATCGCCGCGTCCCGCATCGGCAAGGCCCGTGCGCGGACGGCGGCGGCGGCACCCTACGCGCAGGCGATCACCCGTGCCGTCTCGGCGGTCGCCACGCACACCGACATCAAGCACCCGCTGACGCAGGAGGTCGACGGCGCCAAGCGCGCCGCCGTGCTCGTCGTGTCGTCGGACCGCGGCATGGCGGGCTCCTACCCGGCGTCGATCGTCCGTGAGGCCGAGCGGCTGACCCAGCAGCTCGCGGCCGAGGGCAAGGAGGTTCTCCTCTACGTCGCCGGTCGTCGGGCGATCTCGTACTACGCGTTCCGCGGCCGCGAGGCCGTCCGGACGTGGACGTACGGCTCGGAGCGGCCGACGGCGGAGGTCGCGGAGGAGATCGGGCAGGCCCTGCTCGAGAAGTTCCTCGCGGACGAGGACGAGGGCGGCGTGTCCGAGCTGCACGTGGTCTCCACGCAGTTCGTCAACATGGTGACCCAGCGTCCCCACGTCGTGCGCATGCTGCCGCTGGAGGTCGTCGAGGGCGTGGTGGAGGCGGACGAGCACGAGGTCCTGCCGCTCTACGACTTCGAGCCGTCCCCGGAGGCCGTGCTCGACGCACTGCTCCCGCGGTACGTGGACCAGCGCATCTACGCGGCCCTGCTCGACGCTGCCGCGTCCGAGCTGGCCGCCCGCCAGCGCGCCATGCACACGGCCACGGACAACGCCGAGGACCTGATCCGCACGTACACCCGACTGGCCAACCAGGCCCGTCAGGCGGACATCACCCAGGAGATCAGCGAGATCGTCTCCGGTGCCGACGCCCTGGCGTCCTGACCAACCAACAGACTCCCCGCCGGAGGACCCTCCGGCCCACCGAAGCGAGGCAACCATGACCGCCACCACCGTGGAATCCACGGTCGAGCACACGAGCGGCCCCGGCACCGGCCGGGTCGCTCGGGTGATCGGCCCCGTCGTGGACATCGAGTTCCCCGAGGACGCGATCCCCGACATCTACAACGCGCTGACCGTCGAGATCGACCTCTCGGGCCAGGGCGAGGACGAGAACACGTTCACGCTGACCCTCGAGGTCGAGCAGCACCTGGGTGACTCCCTGGTGCGCGCCATCGCGCTCAAGCCGACCGACGGCCTGGTCCGCGGCGCCCTGGTCACCGACACCGGCTCGCCCATCAGCGTGCCCGTCGGCGACATCACCAAGGGCAAGGTCTTCAACGTCACCGGCGAGGTCCTGAACCTCGCCGAGGGCGAGAAGTTCGAGGTCACCGAGCGCTGGCCGATCCACCGCAAGCCCCCGGCCTTCGACCAGCTCGAGTCGAAGACCACGATGTTCGAGACGGGCATCAAGTCCATCGACCTGCTGACCCCGTACGTGCAGGGTGGCAAGATCGGTCTCTTCGGTGGTGCGGGCGTCGGCAAGACGGTCCTCATCCAGGAGATGATCCAGCGTGTGGCCCAGGACCACGGCGGTGTGTCGGTGTTCGCCGGTGTCGGTGAGCGCACCCGTGAGGGCAACGACCTGATCGCCGAGATGGACGAGGCGGGTGTCTTCGACAAGACCGCCCTCGTCTTCGGCCAGATGGACGAGCCGCCGGGCACGCGTCTGCGCGTGGCCCTGTCGGCGCTGACGATGGCGGAGTACTTCCGCGACGTGAAGAACCAGGACGTGCTGCTCTTCATCGACAACATCTTCCGCTTCACGCAGGCCGGTTCCGAGGTCTCCACGCTGCTCGGCCGTATGCCGTCCGCCGTGGGCTACCAGCCGAACCTGGCCGACGAGATGGGCCTCCTCCAGGAGCGCATCACCTCGACGCGTGGTCACTCCATCACGTCGCTGCAGGCCATCTACGTGCCGGCTGACGACTACACCGACCCGGCCCCGGCCACGACGTTCGCCCACCTGGACGCGACGACCGAGCTCTCCCGAGAGATCGCGTCGAAGGGTCTGTACCCGGCGATCGACCCGCTGACCTCGACGTCCCGCATCCTCGACCCGCGTTACGTGGGCCAGGAGCACTACGACGTGGCGACCGAGGTGAAGTCGATCCTGCAGCGGAACAAGGAGCTGCAGGACATCATCGCTATCCTCGGTGTGGACGAGCTCTCGGAGGAGGACAAGACGGTCGTGGCGCGCGCGCGTCGCATCCAGCAGTTCCTCTCCCAGAACACCTACATGGCCAAGAAGTTCACGGACGTGGAGGGCTCGACGGTCCCGCTGTCCGAGACCATCGAGGCGTTCAAGAAGATCTGCGCCGGCGAGTTCGACCACATCGCCGAGCAGGCCTTCTACAACATCGGTGGCCTCGAGATGCTCGAGGAGAACTGGGCTCGGATCCAGAAGGAGTACGGGGCCTGAGGTCTCGTCCGTCCCCCCGTGCGTGATGCCGCCCCGCCGGACCCCTTAGACTCGGGCAACCCGGCAGGGGCGGCAGCACGCCCGCTACATCGGAAGGAGCTCTCGTGGCAGAGCTGAGCGTGGACCTCGTGTCCCTGGACCGCAAGGTCTGGAGCGGTGCGGCGACCCAGGTGAGTGCGCCGTCCGCGGACGGCCAGATCGGCATCCTGGCGAACCACACGCCGCTGCTGGCGGTGCTTCGCCCCGGCACCATCAAGGTGGAGACGGCGTCGGGTCCCGCCGTGGAGGCCCAGGTCACCGGCGGCTTCATGTCCGTCGACAACAACCTCGTCACCCTCGTGGTCGACGAGATCTCCCTGGTCTGAGGGAGAGCGCGCGTGCCCGGCGTCGTATGGATCGCGATAGCGGTACTGGGGGCGCTCGCGCTCGTCATCGCGGCCGGGATCTCCCGGCTGCGGACCCTCTCCCGGAGGGTCGGATCGTTCGACTGCAGTGCCCGGGCGACCGGTAACCCCGAGGGTTCCTGGACGCCGGGCATCGCGCAGTACGCGGTGGGCCGGATCGAGTGGTGGCGGTGCTGGTCGCTGGCACCCCGTCCGGCCCGCACGTGGTACCGGGAGCGGCTCACCGTGACGAGCCGCACCCCGCTGGACCCGGACGAGCGTGGTCAGGGCGACCACTACCTCGTCCAGTGCCGGTACGACGGGCTCGACTTCGAGCTCGACCTCGCTGCCGGCGACTACTTCGGCCTCGCCTCCTGGCTCGAGGCCGCCCCTCCCGGACGACAGGATCTGGTTCTCTGATGCGGCTGGTCGTGGCAGACTGCTCCGCCCTCTACACGGGCCGCCTGACCGCGATGCTCCCGCCGGCGACGCGGCTGCTCGTGGTCAAGGCCGACGGCAGCGTGCTGATCCACTCGGACGGCGGCTCGTACAAGCCGCTGAACTGGATGAGCCCCCCGTGCACCCTGGCGGTGCGCGAGCCCTCCGAGGAGGCCGCCGAGCGCGGCGTCACCGAGGTGTGGACCGTGCAGCACGCCAAGTCGGACGACCGGCTCGAGGTCGAGCTGTTCACCGTGCACAGCGACTCCGCCCACGACCTGGGCATCGACCCGGGCCTCGTGAAGGACGGCGTGGAGGCGCACCTGCAGGAGCTGCTCGCCGAGCAGATCGCGCTGCTGGGCGACGGCCACACCCTGGTCCGGCGCGAGTACCCCACGGCCATCGGCCCGGTGGACATCCTCGCGCGGGACGGCTCCGGCTCCACCGTCGCGGTGGAGATCAAGCGCCGGGGCGACATCGACGGCGTCGAGCAGCTCACGCGGTACCTGGAGCTGCTCAACCGCGACCCGCTGCTGGCCCCCGTCCAGGGCGTCTACGCGGCCCAGGAGATCAAGCCGCAGGCCCGCGTCCTGGCGAAGGACCGCGGCATCAAGACCCTCCTGCTGGACTACGACGCGATGCGCGGCGCGGACGACCCGACAACCCGCCTCTTCTAAACCCACCCCTTCCTCGTTGAGTGCTGGGTGTTTGTTGATAAGAAGACGGGGAGCGGACAGGGGCAAAAAGCCAACGAGGAGGAGGGGGGGGGGGGGAGGGGGGGAAGGGTGGGGGGGTAGGA
>NZ_JBHWLR010000006.1:101410-130961 GCF_042731755.1 Promicromonospora sp. NPDC059942 | reverse complement strand
AAAAAGGGGGGCGGGGCAGGGACAACCAAAAACCCCCCCCCCCCAACCCCCCCCCCCCCCTCTTGGGTCTCTCCCCCTCCGCACCCCAAAAACGCTCAAACAACAAACACCCAGCACTCAACGGGCTGGGGTGGGGTGGGGCGGGTGGCAGGATGTGCGTGTGGCTGAATCCCTTGTCGTGCGTGGGCGTCTGGTGCTGGGTTCCTCCGTGGTGGACGACGGCGTCGTCGTCGCCCACGGCGGGCGCGTCGCCTTCGCCGGGGCCGTGGGCGACGCACTCGAGGCCGGGCACGGACCCGCCCTCGACGGAGTGCCGCCCGCTCCTGGGACGTTCGTGCTGCCGGGGCTCGTGGACCTGCACAACCACGGCGGGGGCGGCGCCTCGTTCCCCGACGTCACGTCGGCCGACGAGGCGATGGCGGGCGTGCTGGAGCACCGCGCCCACGGCACCACGACCCTGCTCGCGTCGCTCGTGTCGGCCCAGCCCGAGGTGCTGCTGCGGCGGGCCGCGGTGCTGGCCGAGCTCGCCGAGGCGGGGGAGATCGAGGGCCTGCACGCGGAGGGCCCGTTCCTCTCGTACCGTCGCCGCGGCGCCCACAACCCTGCTGACCTGCAGGAAGGCAGCGTCGAGCTGGTTCGCGACCTCGCCGCGGCAGCCCGCGGGTACCTGCGCACCATGACCGTCGCCCCGGAGGTGCCCGGCGTCACGGGACCCGGCGGCGTCGCCGAGGCGCTGGTCGAGGCCGGCGTGCTGCCCTCCCTGGGTCACACCGACGGAAGCACCGAGCAGGCCGAGGCGCTGATCGAACAGGTCACCGCGGCGCTGCGGGCCGCGAGCGGCGGCCCCGCGGGGCGCCGGACGCCCGGGCCCATGACCGCCACGCACCTGTTCAACGGCATGCGCCCCCTGCACCATCGCGCACCGGGGCCCATCGCGGCCTGCCTCGCGGCGGCGTCCCGGGGCGACATGGTCGTCGAGCTCGTCGGCGACGGGGTGCACCTCGACCCGGCGACCGTGCGCTCGGTGTTCGACATGGTGGGCGCGGACCAGGTGGTGCTGGTGACCGACGCGATGGCGGCGGCCGGCGTGGCCGACGGCCACTACGAGCTGGGCCCGATGTCGGTCGTGGTGCACGACGGCGTCGCCCGGATCGCCACACCCCAGGCCGCGCCCGGCGCGCCGGAGGAGGAGGGGCCGATCGCCGGCGGCACCGCGCACCTGATCGACGTCGTGCGCCACGCCGTGCGCGGCGGCGTCCCCCTGGTCGACGCCGTGCGCTCCGCGACGGCGGTGCCCGCCCGGGTGCTGGGGCTGGCCGGCGAGGTCGGCACCCTGGAGCCCGGCGCGCGCGCCGACGTGCTCGTCACGGACGCCGACCTGCGGCCCGTCCGGGTACTGCGCCACGGGGTCGACGTCGGCGGAGCTGCCGTCGACGAAGTTGACGCCGATGTCGCCGGGGCGTAACTCGTCGCTGTTAGCGTTCCCGGCATGACGTCTCCCGTTTTCCAGCCCGGTCAGACGGTGGTGCGCCGCGAGATCATGCGGGGCGAGCCCTGGATCGCGATCCCGCAGGTGTGCGTGCAGGACGACGGCGACCTGCTCGTCACCTACACGCCCGGCGGCACCCCGCTGGCGTACCCGGGCTCGGGCACGTTCCCCGTGGGGGAGCACCCCTGGAAGCTCGCCGGCAGCACGCGCTGGCGCGGCCACGGGCGTCTCGAGCTGCACTGGACCGGGGTGGAGCACTCCATCTTCCTGTTCTGGGACGGCCCCGAGCGCGCGTTCCAGGGCTGGTACTTCAACCTGGAGGACGCCCCGCGTCGCACGCCGATGGGGTTCGACACGCTCGACCACGAGCTGGACGTCTGGTGGGCGGCCGACGCCGAGACCTACGAGTTCAAGGACGTCGTCGAGTTCGAGGAGACCGGCCCCGACCGGTACCCCGGCCGGATGGAGCAGATCCGCGCCGAGGGCGCCCGGATCGCCGGGCTGCTCGACGCCGGCGAGCTCTGGTGGGACAAGGCCTGGGCCGACTGGACGCCGGACACCTCCTGGGAGCCCCGTGACGTGCCGGCCGGCTGGGAGAGCGTGGCGTTCGAGGCGCGCTGAGCGACGTCGTACCGGCACGACCGACTCGCCCGGCGATACCACCTCAATTCCGGTGGCAACCCGGGTCGTGGGCGCTACGGTCTGAGCGTGCCTTCTTCCGTGCCGCCCGCCTACCGTGCCGACCCCCGCTGGCCGGTGACCACCCCGCGCCTCACGCTCCGCCCGGTCGCCCCGGACGACGCGGAGGCCTTCTTCGCCTGGCGCTCGCGCCCCGACGTCGTGCGGTTCATGTACCAGCCGCCGTGGGACCGGCAGACGGCGGACGTCAAGCTCCGCACCTGGTCGAGCGCGCCGTTCGAGGAGCCGGGCGACGTGCTGGTGCTCGCCGTCGAGTCGGACGGCGACGTCATCGGCGAGACCATGCTCAAGTGGGCGGCCGGTCCCCGGCAGGCCGAGGTGGGCTACGCCCTCCACCCCGACGTCGGGGGCCACGGGCTGGCCACCGAGGCCGTGCGGGCCACCCTGCGGCTGGCCTTCGAGTCCTACGGCTTCCACCGCGTGTTCGCGCGCATCGACGAGGAGAACCTCCCGTCCGTCCGCGTGGTCCAGCGACTGGGCCTGCGGCAGGAGGCCCGCCTCGTGGAGAGCGACGTGCGCGACGGCGGGTGGTCCACCGAGCTGGTCTTCGCCATCCTCGACCGGGAGCACGCGGCGCGCGCGGTCAGCTGACGGCGAGCTCGGCCCGCACCCGCAGGTCCCCGGCCGACGGCCCGGACGCCACCGTGTACGTGCCCGGCTGCAGCACCATGGCGCCGTCGTGCCGGACGGCGAGGGCGCCCAGGTCCAGCGGCACCTCCACCTCGGCCGCCGCGCCCGGGGCCAGCCGCACGCGCGCGTGCCCCAGGAGCTGGCGGCGGGCGGCGGGCACCGGCAGGTCGGGGGACAGGCCGTGCACCGCGACGAGCTCGTCCACGGGGCGCTCGCCGGTGTTGCGCACCGTGACGACGGCGGTGGTCCCGCCGTCCCGCTCCGGCCCGGCCTCGCCGACCCCGCCGGCCGCGCGTTCCAGCCGCAGGCCCTCGTACGCGACGGTCGTGTAGCTCAGCCCGTGCCCGAACCAGTACGCCGGCTCGCCCGCCAGGTGGCGGTACGTGACGCCCTGGCGGGCCACGTCGTAGTCGAACAGGTCGCCCGCCTGGGCCTCGGTGGCCGGCCACGTCTGCGCGAGCCGCCCGAACGGCTCCGCGTCGCCGGACAGCACGTCCACCAGGCCGTTGCCGGCCTCCTGCCCGCCGTGCGCCGCCCAGACCAGCGCCCCGGCGCCCGCGCCGTCGTCCCCGGCAGGCCCGTCCAGCACGCTCGGCCCCAGCACGCCGGGCCCCAGCACGTACGGGTATGACGACGTGACGACCAGCACCGCCGCCGGGCACGCCTCGCGCGCGACCCGCCAGGTCTCGGCCATCTGCTCCGGCAGCGCGAGCGACGTCCGGTCCTCGGTCTCGCGTCCGCCCAGGTGCGGATCGTTGCCCACGGCTACCAGCACCACGTCCGCGGCGGCCGCGACCCGGGCCACCTCGGCGTGCCCCGAGACGACGGTGCGCCACGCGAACCGCTCGGCGTCCGCGAGCCGTGTCGCCTCGGCCACGAGCAGCCCCGAACCGAGCTGCACCCGCACCCAGCGCCCGCTCCCGACGTGCAGCAGCGACCACGTGCCGTCCGCGTGGTGGTGCCGCCGGAACGACTCCTGCACCACCCAGCCGCCGACCCGCTCGGCGTCGGCCCGAAGGATCCAGCCCGCGCCCGTCAGGAGCCGGTCCGAGGCGACCGACCGGAGCGTCAGCAGGCCGTCGCCCCAGTCGGTCACGTCCAGGTGGGTCCCCGGCCCGGCGTCCGGCGCGGACACGCTCACCTCGCCGGCGGCGGTGACGGTCACGTACCGGCCGGACGACGTCGCGCGCAGCGCCACCCGGTCCGCGCCGTCGACGACGTCCACGACGGCGTCGGGGTAGCGCTCCGCGACCGCGCGGGCGAGCGGGACGGCGTACGGCGGGGTGCCGGAGTACCAGTCGGTGAGCACCCGGTCGGCCAGGGGGCCGACGACGGCGATGCGGCCGGGCGCGCCCAGCGGCAGCGTGCCGTCGTTGCGCAGCAGCACCACGGACTTCGCCGCCGCCTCGCGCGCCAGGACCCGGTGCTCGGGGAGGTCGATCGCGTCGGGGCCGATGCCCGCGTACGGGTCCGCGTCCCCGTCGAGCTCGCCCGTGCGCAGCCGCAGCTCCAGCAGGCGCAGGGCGGCGGTGTCGACGTCCTCCTGCGTCAGCAGCCCGGCCGCCAGCGCCTCGCGCAGCCGGCCCAGGGTGACCGACGGGTCGGTGTCGTTGTCGGTGAACGAGTCGAGGCCCGCACGCACGGCCGCGGCGTGCGCCTGCGCGTGCCCGGCGAACGCCCGCTGGACGGTGACCAGGAAGGTGGGCGCGCCGGCGTCCGACACCACGGCCACCGACCCGGGCGCCCACGAGCGCAGCTCGGCCAGCAGGTCGCCCGACGTGTGCGCCGGAACCCCGTTGACCAGGTTGTACGACGGCATCACCGCGCCGGCGACACCCGCCTCGACGGGCCCGCGGTAGGCGGGCAGCTCGTACTCGTACAGGGTGCGCTCGGACAGGTTCGACGACGTCGCCGAGCGGTCGGTCTCGTTGCCGTACCCGAGGAAGTGCTTGAGCGCCGGGACCGTCTTCCACACCGTCGGGTGGTCCCCGCGCAGCCCGGCGCAGTACGCCGTCGCGAGCTGGGAGACGAGCCGCGGCTCCTCGCTGTACCCCTCCTCGCCCCGGCCCCAGGCGGGGTGTCGCAGCGGGTTCACCACGGGTGCCCAGACGTTCAGGGAGACCGCCGGGTCCGCCGCGTGCTTGGCCCGCAGCTCGGTGGCGACCAGGTCGCCCAGGCGGCGCAGCAGGTCGGTGTCCCACGTGGCGCCCAGCCCGACCGGCTGGGGGAGCACGGTGGCGCGGCCGAGCCACGCGACCCCGTGCAGCGCCTCGGCGCCCGTGTGGAAGGGGGCGAGGCCGAGCCGTTCGATCGCGGGCTGGTGCTGGTGCAGCAGGCTCAGCCGCTCGTCGGGGGTGAGGCGGTCCAGCAGGTCGCGGGCCCGGTCGGTGAGCGGGGCGGCGGGGTCGCGGAAGAGGGGCTGCGTCTGGTTCGGCACGTCGTCGTGCTCCCTTGGCGTCGGGGTCGTGCGGGCGGTCTACGTCCGGTCGAAGAGTAGGCCCAGTCCTCGAAACGGTTCAATGGTCAATTGCCCAATTCAGGGCGAATCATTGCCTCGACTTCTGCGTTTGCCCTACTGTTCTGCCAACGATGTAGGTCGAAGCGCTTCGACGTCGAGGCGCCCGAACTTCCGTCGTGTCCGGGCACACAGACGTGCCGCGCTGTCCACAAAGGAGTGAAGAGCCATGACAGCACCCCACCTGACCGGCGGGCTCAGCCGCCGGTCGTTCCTCGGCTTCCTCGCGGTCGGCGCCGGCGTCGTCGGCGTCCCGTCCCTGCTCACCGCGTGCACCACAGGCGCGGCGGGTCCCGCGCAGGGCGGCGCCACCGTGAGCTCGGGCGTGCTGCCCACCTACGTGCCGGTCGAGTACGTCAAGCCCGACTTCCCGTCGGTCAACGGCTCCACCGCCGGCTACGCCTCGATCCCCGACGAGCTGGTCACGGCGTTCGAGACGGCGCCCGGGTCGGGCGGCACCTACACGGCGATGACGCCCCTGTGGAGCGCCATCCCGAAGACGTCCGGCAACCCCTACTTCGACGCGGTGAGCGAGGCGATGGGCACCACCGTCGAGTTCCAGATCTCCGACGGCAACACCTACGGCGACAAGCTCGCGGCCGTGCTCGCGTCGGCGAAGGACGTGCCGGACTGGGTCTGCGTGCCCACCTGGAACTTCCCGCCGCGGTTCGCCCAGGCCGTCGACGCCCTCTTCGAGGACCTCACGCCGTACCTGTCCGGCGACAACGTCAAGAAGTACAAGAACCTCGCCAACATCCCCACGGACGCCTGGCGCTACGGCGTCTTCAACGACAAGCTCTACGGCCTGCCGTTCCCGGGGGAGCTGGTCCACCTGGCGACGTTCTACCGGGCCGACCTCTTCGCCGAGCTCGGCATCACCGAGCAGCCGAGGGACGCCGACGAGTTCATCGAGCTCGCCAAGGAGCTGACCGACCCGGGCAAGAAGTGCTGGGGCTCGGCCGACCAGTGGATCACGGCGAACATGATGTTCGCGGTGCCCCCGGAGAAGGGCTGGAAGCTGGCCGACGACGGCTCGCTGATCAGCCGCGTCGAGTCCGAGGAGTACCGGGCGGCGCTGGACTGGCAGGCCCGGCTGTACAAGTCGGGCGCGGTGCACCCGACGGCCGTGGCCGACAAGCCAGAGGAGATGAAGCCGCTCTTCGAGTCCGGCGAGATCCTGATCGTCAACGACGGCGTAGGCGGCTGGCACGAGTCCCTGGGCCGGGTGCTGCCGAGCAACCCGGACTTCGACCCGCGGCCGTTCGACCCGTTCGCCCACGACGGCGGCACGCCGCGGATCTGGAAGGGCGCCCCGGCGGACATGTTCTCGTTCCTGAAGAAGCGGGACGACAAGGCGCAGATCGAGGAGCTCCTCGCCGCCGCGGACTTCCTCGCCTCGCCGTTCGGCACCACCGAGTTCCAGCTCGTCAACTTCGGCGTCGAGGGTGAGCACTACGAGATCGACGGCGACGGCCTGCCGCAGGCCACGGACGCCGCCGCCGACGACGTGGCGCCGTCGTACATCTTCCTCGTGGACCCGCCGAAGGTGAACGCGCAGGTGCAGTACAAGGGTTACGTCGAGGCCTACTGCACGTGGATGGCCGCTGCCTCCGAGTACGTCGAGGAGCCCCTCTTCTACGGCAAGCAGATCACGGAGCCGTCGCAGTTCGCGTCGCTCGGCACGCCGTTCGTCGACCTGGAGAAGGACATCTCGCGCGGGCGCAAGACCCTCGCGGACCTGGACGACGCCGTGGAGACGTGGCGCAGCAGCGGCGGTGAGGAGCTGCGCGCGTTCTACCAGGACATCCTGGACGAGCAGTGAGCACCGCGACCTCACGGGCGGACGCCCCGCCCCGGCGCAGGATCCCCTGGACCGTCCGGGCGCGGCGCGACCGCTCGCTGCTGATCATGGTGGCCCCGGCGGTGCTGCTGCTGGCCGTGTTCGCCTACGTGCCGATGCTCGGCAACGTGGTGGCCTGGCAGGACTACTCGCCGTACGTCGGCATCCGGGAGAGCCCGTTCATCGGGTGGGCCAACTTCGCGCGCGTCCTGACCAACCCGCTCTTCCTCGACGCCGTGGGGAACACGCTGGTCATCACCGCGTTCCAGCTCGTGTTCTTCTTCCCGGTGCCGATCGTGCTCGCGCTGCTCCTGAACAGCGTGCTCTCGCCGGGGCTGCGCACGACCATCCAGTCGATCGTGTACCTGCCGCACTTCTTCTCCTGGGTGATCGTCGTGACGATCTTCCAGCAGATCTTCGGCGGGGCCGGGATGGTGGCGACCCGGCTGCGGGAGGCGGGGTACTCGGGCTTCGACCTGATGACCAATCCGGACACGTTCCTGCTGCTGCTCACGGCGCAGTCGGTCTGGAAGGACGCCGGCTGGGGCATCATCATCTTCCTCGCGGCGCTGGCCACCGTGGACCCTCAGCTCTACGAGGCGTCGGTGGTCGACGGCGCGGGCCGGTGGCGGCGGATGTGGCACGTGACCCTCCCCGCGCTGCGGCCGGTGATCGTCCTGCTGCTGATCCTGCGGCTGGGCGACGCGCTCACCGTCGGGTTCGAGCAGCTCATCCTCCAGCGCGGTGCCGTCGGCACCGATGTCGCGGAGGTGCTCGACACGTTCGTGTACTACCAGGGCGTCGTCAACGGCGACTGGGCCTTCGCGGCGGCCGCGGGCCTCGTCAAGGGTCTGGTGTCGCTCGCCCTGGTGCTCGGGGCCAACAAGCTCGCCCACCTGGTGGGCGAGGCGGGGGTGTATCAGCGCGCATGAGTGCCGACATCAAGAACGAGACGGGGACGACGCCGGCGCGGCCGGCGCCGTCGTCCACGACGCCCGAGCCGGGCCGCGCCCGGCAGCCGGCACAGGGTCCGAGCCGGTACCGCGCCCTGCTGCGCGGCCGGAACCGCCCGGTCTGGGAGGAGGACCCCAACCCGCTGGGGCTCCTGGTCAAGGGGGTGGCGCTGCTGCTCATCGTGGCCACCGTCGTCTACCCCCTGTACACGGTGGTGCTCACCAGCCTGTCGACCCAGGCGGACATCACCCGGTCCGGCGGCCTGGTCACGTTGCCCGGCGGCCTGACGTTCGCGGCCTACGAGCAGATCCTGTCCGGCGGGATCGTCACACGGGCCACGATCGTGAGCATCGGCATCACCGTGGTCGGCACCGTGCTCTCGACCACTGTGTCCGTGCTGGCGGCGTACGGCCTGAGCCGGCCGGGCTCCTTCGCCCACCGGCCCCTCCTGTTCGTCTTCCTGATCACCATGTTCTTCGGTGCGGGGATGATCCCGACGTACCTGCTGGTGAGCAACCTGGGGCTGATCGACAGCTACTGGTCGCTCATCCTCCCGGGGGCCGTCAGCGCGTTCAACGTGCTCATCCTGCGGGCGTTCTTCATGGGCATCGACCGGTCCATCACGGACGCGGCCAAGATCGACGGCGCGGGGGACTGGCGCATCCTGGGGCAGATCGTGCTGCCCATGTCCAAGGCCGTGGTGGCGGTGGTCGCGCTGTTCTACGGCGTCGGCTACTGGAACGCGTTCTTCAACGCCATGCTCTACATCAACGACAACGCGAAGTGGCCGCTGCAGCTCGTGCTGCGGTCCTACGTGCTGCAGGGCGTGACGCTGCCGGGCAGCGGCGTGGGCCAGGTCGACGTCGCCGACGGCGCCGTGACCGGCCTGCCGGTCAAGATGGCCGTGATGGTGCTGGCGATCGTGCCGATCCTGGTCGTGTACCCGCTGGTGCAGCGGCACTTCACGAAGGGCGTGATCTTCGGGGCCATCAAGGGATGAGCGGCGGCCCGCTCCCGCCGTCAGCCGTCCTCGGCGGCGGGACCGGGCGCCGAGCTCTCGCGTTCGGTCAGCACGGGGGCGAGCAGCCGGGTCTCGGACGGCTGCTCGCTCTCGAGGCGCGCCATCACCATGTCCACGGCCACCTTGCCGATGCCCTCGGCGGGCAGGTCGATGCTGGTCATCGGGATGCGCTGGGACAGCGCCACGTCGGTGGGGCAGACCGCGACCACCGACATGTCCCGGCCGACCACCAGGCCGCGCTCGGTCAGCCGGGACAGCACGTGGGGCAGGGCGCCCTCGTTGTGCACCACGATGCCGGTGGTGTCCGGGGCGGTGGCCAGCAGGGTGTCCACGGCGGTCGAGGCGCCCGACGGCGACGAGTCGCACGCCTCCACCTTGACCGTCACGCCGGAGCTGCGGGCCTGTTCGCGCAGGCCCCGCATCATCCGCTCGGCGTAGGAGGTGTGCCGCCGCAGCACCTCGGGCGGCGAGCCGATGAGGGCCACGTCGGTGTGGCCCGTCTGCGCGAGGTGCCGCACGGCGAGCCGGCCCGCGGCCTCGAAGTCGAGGTCCACGCAGCTCAGCCCCTCCGGGTCCTGGGGCAGGCCGATGAGCACCGTGGGCTGCTTGGCGGCGGCCACCAGGGGCACGCGCGGGTCGTCGGCCTCGATGTCCATCATGACCAGCGCGTCGACCATCGAGCCGCCGGTCACGCGGTCCAGGCCGCTCACGTCGTCCTGGGTCAGCAGCAGCACGTCGTGGTCGAAGTCGCGCGCCCGCGTGACCACGCCCGCCACGAACTGCATGATGACCGGCACGTTCACGCCCACCCGGAGCGGCGCCATCAGCGCGATGACGTTGGTGCGCGCGGACGCCAGCGCCCGGGCGCCGGCGTGCGGGCGGTAGCCGAGCTTCTCGATCGCGCGCTCGACCCGTGCCCGGGTGGGTGCGGAGATGGGGCGCTTGCCGGACAGCACGTAGGACACCGTCGAGGTCGACACCCCCGCCGTCCTCGCGACGTCGTCGATCGTAGCCACGGTGCTCCCTTCGGGTCGGTGCCGGTGCAGGTAGCGCGCGGTGCCGGCACACCAGTGTGCCGCATAGTAGGGAAGCGCTTCGACAGAAGACTAGCGTTTCGTGCCGAAAGTGCCACTAGACATCCGTGAGAGTCTAGGTTTAGCGTGTTGAAACGCTTCGACGATCCGGACGCAGCAGTTCGGACGTGGACCAAGGAGATGCAATGAGGCACAAGCGGACGATGACGGTCGTGGCGGCGGCGATGGCCGGCGCCATGGCACTGGCCGGATGCACCGGCCAGGGCGGCGGCGGTGGCGACACCGACGACAGCACGCTCACCATCTGGCACTACGAGAACGAGGACTCGGCGATGGGCAAGGCCTGGGCCAAGGCCATCGAGATCTTCGAGGAGGAGAACCCGGACGTCACGGTCGACGTCGAGAAGCAGACGTTCGAGCAGATCCAGAAGAACGCCAAGATCGTGCTCACGGGCGACGACGTGCCCGACGTCATGGAGTTCAACAAGGGCAACGCGACCGCGGGCCAGCTCGCGGCCCAGGGCCTGCTGACCCCGCTGACCGACGCGGCCACCGAGCGCGGCTGGGACGAGAAGCTGTCCGGCTCGCTCGCGACCACGGCGACGTACGACGAGCAGGGCCTCATGGGCTCCGGCGAGTGGTACGGCGTGCCGAACTACGGCGAGTTCGTCGGCGTCTACTACAACAAGGAGATGCTGGCCGACCTCGGGCTGGAGGTGCCGACCACCCTCGACGAGTTCGAGGACGTGCTGGCCGCCTTCAAGAAGGAGGGCATCACGCCGCTGGCCGAGGCCGGCGCCGAGTACCCGCTGGGCCAGCTCTGGTACGAGCTCGTGCTCGCCTACGGCGACCGCCAGCTCGTGGACGACTACCAGCTGTTCGCGAACGACGTCGACTTCCACAACGACGCGATGACGAAGGCCACCGAGAAGCTCGACGAGTGGATCGACAAGGGCTACATCGCCTCCGACTCCGCGGCCCTGACCGCCGAGGACATGGGCGTCTCGTTCATCGACGGCACCTACCCGCTCATGGTCAGCGGCTCCTGGTGGTTCGGCCGCCTGGTGACCGAGACCAAGGCCGACTGGGGCCAGTTCAACTTCCCGGGCAACTCGCTGCACACCGGCTCGTCCGGCAACCTCTGGGTGGTCCCGGCCAACGCCGACTCCCCGAGCCTCGCCGAGGAGTTCATCGACATCACGCTGCGCCCGGAGGTGCAGGACGTGCTGGCCACCGAGGGCGGCCTGCCCGTGGCCGGCGACCCGTCCGTGATCGAGGACGAGCGCACGCGCGAGCTCACCGAGAACTTCCAGGCGATCCTCGACGAGGACGGCCTGGCGTACTACCCCGACTGGCCCGTGGCCGGCTACTACGACGTGATCGTCAGCGAGCTGCAGTCCCTGGTCAACCGGTCGAAGACGCCGGCCGAGGTGCTGGACGGGCTGCAGAGCTCGTACGACGAGGGCAAGGCCGACCTGCTCGATGGCTGACACCGTCGTGACCGACCGGCGCGCACGGGCGGACCAGCGCCCGCGCGCGCCGCGCGGAACGCGCCGTCGTCGGGCGCAGTGGGTGGCGTACCTGCCCTACCTGCTGCCCGGCGCGGTCGCGTTCGTCGTGGTCATCGGCTACCCGCTGGTGACCAACGTGTACTTCAGCCTGTTCAAGTGGCGCGGCGGGATGGCGCCGCTGCGCTGGAACGGGCTGGGCAACTACGTCGACCTGCTGGGCGACGACAAGTTCTGGACGTCGTTCGGCAACTCGCTCGCGATGATCGTCGCGATGGTGCTGGTGCCCACGCTGCTGGGCCTGGTGCTGGCGGCGGTGCTGTTCGACTACCTCGGACGGCGGTTCGGCGAGCGCGTCTCGTCGGTGCTGCGGGCCACGTACTACCTGCCGCAGATCCTGCCCGTCGCCGTGGCGGGCGTGCTGTGGAACTGGATCCTGAACTCCCAGACGGGCGCGCTCAACGTGATCCTGCGGGGCATCGGCATCGAGTCGCCGCCCAACTGGCTGGGCGACCCCACGACGGCCCTGCCGTCGGTGATGCTCGTGCTGATCTGGGTCCAGATGGGCTACCCCGTGGTCATCTTCATGGCTGCGCTCCAGCGCGTGGACCCCGAGCTGTACGAGGCGGCCGAGCTCGACGGCGCAGGCTGGTGGGACCGGTTCCGGGCCATCACCGTGCCCCAGATCCGCCCCGAGACGTTTGTGGTGACCCTGACCTGCACGGTCGCGGCGCTCAAGGTGTTCGGGCCCATCTACGTGCTGACGCGCGGCGGGCCCGAGAGCTCGACGCTGGTGCCCAGCTACTACTCGTACCTGAACTTCTTCGACAAGTCCCAGGTCGGCTACGGGTCCGCGATCGCCACGGTGCTCACGCTCGTGATCGTCGCCGTGGCCCTGATCATCCTCGGCCTGCAGAACCGGGCCGAACGACGTGAGAGGGAGGGGGTCTGACATGGCCGTCGCCACAGACCCGCGGCCCGCGCAGGTGCGGGCCACCGCCATCGACTCCCGGTACCGCCGCGGCGCGGGCCGCTGGCTCGTGCTGGCCGCCGCCGTCCTGGTGGGCCTCGCGGTGCTCGCGCCGTTCGGGATCATGCTGCTCAACGCGTTCAAGTCGCCGCAGGACTACGCGGCCAACGGCCCGCTGTCCCTGCCGTCGGGCCTGTACCTCGACGGCGTCGTGGCCTTCTGGGAGCGCACCGACTTCCCGGTCAAGCTCTGGAACTCGGTGTTCATCTCGGCCGTCGTGGCCGTGCTGGGCGCGCTGCTGTCGCTGCTGAACGCGTACGCGATCGGCATCGGCCGCGTGAAGGGGCGGCTGTGGATCGTCGCCCTGTTCCTGCTGGCCAACATGCTGCCGCAGGAGGCGCTGATCTACCCGCTGTTCACCATGGCGCAGTCGGTCGGCCTGTCGAACTCGCAGTGGTCGGTGATCATCATCTTCACCGTCATCCAGTCGGCGTTCGGCACGTACCTGCTGTCGTCCGTGCTCGGCACGTTCCCGCCCGCGCTGCTGGAGGCGGCCGCCCTGGACGGCGCGAGCCGCTGGCGCATCCTCTGGCAGGTCGTGTTCCCGATCGTGCGGCCCACGCTCTCGGTGCTGATGATCTTCTTCTTCATCTGGACCTGGAACGAGTTCTTCATCCCGCTGGTCATGCTGACCAGCAACGACACCCAGACCATCCCCATCGCCCTGGCCTCCCTGCAGGGCGACCGGATGATGGACGCGCCCACGATCAACGCGGGCTCGCTCGTGTCGCTGGTGCCGGCCGTCATCTTCTTCCTGATCTTCCAGCGCACCCTGACCCGGGGCGTGACCGCCGGGGCGGTCAAGTGACCCCGTTCCACCACACGGCCATCCAGAGACGAGCGAGGCGCCACCCATGAGATTCACCGACGGCTACTGGCAGCTGCGCCCCGGCGTGGACGTGCTCCGGCCCCGCGACGTCGACTCGGTCGAGGCCGGCGACGAGACCCTGACCGTGTACGCGCCCACCGCGCCCATCACCAAGCGCGGCGACACCCTGAACCGCCCGGTCGTGACCGTCACGTTCGACGCCCCGGCGGACGACGTCATCGGCGTGCGCATCGAGCACCACCAGGGCCGCCGCGATCCCGGCCCGCACTTCGCGGTCAACCGGGAGCCGGGCGTGGTCAAGGTCGTGACCCCCGCCGCCCCGGGCGAGGGTCCAGCCGAGCTGACGTCGGGCGGCCTCACGGCCCGCGTCTCGACCGACGGCGAGTGGCAGGTCGACTTCGTGGCGGGCGGCGAGGTGCTCACCACGTCGTCGGCGCGGAGCGTCGGGCTGGCGAGCACGCCCGAGGGCGACTTCGTGCACGAGCAGCTCGGGCTCTCCGTGGGCGAGCACGTCTACGGGCTGGGCGAGCGGTTCGGCGCGTTCGTGAAGAACGGCCAGAGCGTCGACGTCTGGAACGAGGACGGCGGCACGGCCAGCGAGCAGGCCTACAAGAACGTGCCGTTCTACCTGACCGACCGCGGCTACGGCGTGTTCGTGGCCCACCCGGAGAAGGTCTCGTTCGAGGTGGGCTCCGAGGTGGTCAGCCGCACCCAGTTCTCCGTGCCGGGGCAGACGCTGCAGTACTACGTGATCCACGGGCCCACCCCGGCCGAGATCCTGCGCCGGTACACGGCGCTGACGGGGCGCCCCGCCGTCGTCCCCGCCTGGTCGTACGGCCTGTGGCTCTCCACGTCGTTCACCACGGACTACTCCGAGTCCACGGTCATGAGCTTCGTCGACGGCATGGCCGAGCGGGACATCCCGCTGTCGGTCTTCCACTTCGACTGCTTCTGGATGCGGCAGTTCCACTGGTGCGACTTCGTGTGGGACCCGGCCACGTTCCCGGACCCCGAGGGCATGCTCGCCCGGCTGCACGAGCGCGACCTGAAGGTCTGCGTCTGGATCAACCCGTACATCGCGCAGCGCTCCCATCTGTTCCGCGAGGGGGCGGAGAAGGGTTACCTGGTCACCACGGCCGACGGCGACGTCTGGCAGTGGGACAAGTGGCAGGCCGGCATGGCGCTGGTCGACTTCACCAACCCCGAGGCCGCCGCCTGGTACCAGGACAAGCTGCGCGTGCTGCTGGACCAGGGCGTCGACTGCTTCAAGACGGACTTCGGGGAGCGCATCCCCACCGACGTCGTCTGGCACGACGGGTCCGACCCGCAGCGGATGCACAACTTCTACGCCTCGCTCTACAACAAGACGGTGTTCGACCTCCTGGAGGAGGAGCGGGGCACCGGCGAGGCCGTGCTGTTCGCGCGTTCGGCCACGGCGGGCACCCAGGCGTTCCCCGTGCACTGGGGCGGCGACTGCGAGTCCACGTTCGTGTCCATGGCGGAGTCCCTGCGCGGCGGTCTCTCGCTGTCGCTGTCCGGGTTCGGCTACTGGAGCCACGACATCGGCGGGTTCGAGGGCACGCCCGACCCGGCCGTCTTCAAGCGGTGGACGGCGTTCGGCCTGCTGTCCTCGCACTCGCGCCTGCACGGGTCGAGCTCGTACCGCGTCCCGTGGGCGTTCGACGACGAGGCCGTCGACGTGACGCGCAAGTTCACCCGGCTGAAGATGCGGCTCATGCCGTACCTCGGCGGGGCCGGATCCGAGGCCGCCGGGGCGGGGCTTCCCGTGATGCGGCCGATGGTGCTGGAGTTCCCGTCCGACCGGAGCGCCGCCACCGTGGACACCCAGTACATGCTGGGCTCGTCGCTGCTGGTCGCGCCCGTGTTCGGCGAGTCCCGCGCGGAGTACTACCTGCCCGAGGGGGAGTGGACGCGCCTGCCGGAGGTCGCGGCCGACGGCCTGGCCCCGACGGTCACCGGGTCCCGCTGGGTGGCCGAGAAGCACGGGTTCGACACCCTGCCCGTGCTGGTGCGGCCCGGCACGGTGCTGCCCGTCGGCGCCCGCGACGACCGGCCCGACTACGCGTGGGCCGAGGGCGTGACGTTACGCTGCACCCGTCTGCCCGAAGGGTTCGACGAAGAGATCCTGGTCCCCGGTGGCACCGGCGCCCCGGCGACGTTCCGTGTGCGGTACGAGTCCGGCGTCGTGCACGTGACCAGTGCTGACGCTCCTGGCGAATGGAGCGTCGAGAACGAAGGCAAGACCGTTCGGGCCACCGGCCCGGGAGAGGTGGCACTGTGAGTGCACGGAAGTTCCCCACGGATTTCCTCTGGGGATCGGCGACCGCGTCGTACCAGATCGAGGGTGGCGCGACCGAGGGCGGCCGCGGGCCGTCCATCTGGGACACGTTCTCGCACACGCCGGGCCGGACGCTGAACGGTGACACGGGTGACGTCGCCGACGACCACTTCCACCGCTGGCAGGAGGATGTCGAGCACATCAAGAACCTGGGCCTGGGCGCCTACCGGTTCTCGATCGCGTGGCCGCGGGTGCAGCCGGGCGGCTCCGGCGAGTTCAACGCCGAGGGCATCCGGTTCTACTCGGACCTCGTGGACGGGCTGATCGCCGCGGGCGTCAAGCCCGTCGTCACGCTCTACCACTGGGACCTCCCGCAGGAGCTGGAGGACGCCGGCGGCTGGACCAACCGCGAGACCGCCTACGCGTTCGCCCGCTACGCCCGCAAGATGGCCGAGGAGCTGGGCGACCGCATCGACGTCTGGACCACGCTCAACGAGCCGTGGTGCACGGCCTACCTGGGCTATGGCTCGGGCGTGCACGCGCCGGGCCGCACGGAGTCCCTGGCCGCGCTGCAGGCGGTGCACCACCTCAACCTGGCGCACGGCCTCGCCGTCCAGCAGATCCGCGAGGTGCTCGGTGACTCCGCCAAGACGTCGATCACGCTGAACCTGCACGTGTTCCGGCCGGACGACCCGTCGTCCGCGGTCGACCAGGGCGCCGTCCGCAAGGTGGACGCGCTGGCCAACCGGGCCTTCCTCGGGCCGGTCCTGGACGGCGCCTACCCCGCGGACCTGCTCGAGAACACCGCCTCGGTGACCGACTGGTCGTTCGTGCAGGACGGCGACCTGGAGGCCATCGCGCAGCCGCTCGACGTGCTGGGCGTCAACTACTACTCGACGGCGCGCGTGCGGCACTTCTCCGGCGAGGGGGAGCGGCAGCAGGCCGACGGGCACAAGGACTCCGCGGGCACCCCGTGGATCGCGGCCGACGACGTCGAGTTCCTGCCGCAGCCCGGCCCGTACACCGCCATGGGCTGGAACATCGAGCCGGCCGGCCTCACGGACCTGCTCGTCTCGCTGCGCGACACCTACCCCGACCAGCCGCTCATGGTCACCGAGAACGGCGCCGCGTTCGCGGACACCGTGGTGGTCGAGGACGGCGTGGCGCGCGTGCACGACGTCGAGCGCGTCTCGTACCTGCACGACCACGTCGAGGCGCTCGGGCTCGCCCGGGACCAGGGCGTGGACGTGCGCGGGTACTTCGCGTGGTCGCTGCTCGACAACTTCGAGTGGGCCTACGGGTACGACCGCCGGTTCGGCATCATCCGCGTCGACTACGAGACGCTGGAGCGCACCTGGAAGGACTCGGCGCACTGGTACCGCCGTCTGGCGACGACGAACACGCTGCCGACGGTGGACGAGGTCTCGCCGGCCTGACCTCTTGCCCCGGACCCGGCGCTGCCGGGCCGGGGTCGTCGAACGTAGGGATCGTCGTCGCATGCGCCCGTATGCGACGACGATCCCTACGTTCGTACCCGACGAGTGCGGGCAGCGGTGATGACGGCGGGCGGCGAGGGGATACCTTTCTGCGCATGACTGAGCACGGTGACGTCCTGGACGACCTCCTCGACCGGACGCGCGCGGCGAGGCGCGTGCCTGCGCTGTCCGCGGCGGTCGGCCGCGGGGGAGAGGTGGTCTGGAGCGGGGTGGCCGCGGCCTCCTGGGTGGGTGGCGCGACGGCGGGTGGCCCGACGGCGGGTGGCCCGACGGCGGAGCATGCCTTCCGCATCGGGTCCGTCACCAAGCCGATGGTCGCCGTGGCCGTGCTGCGCCTGGTGTCCGAGGGTGCCGTGGCGCTCGCGGACCCGATCGGGCGGCACCTGCCGGACGCCCCGGCGCCGGACGCCACGATCCGGCACCTCCTGACGCACACCAGCGGCCTGCAGGCCGAGTTCCCGGGCCCGTGGTGGGAGCGGCACGGCGGGCCGACCTGGGACGAGCTGGCCGGGTCCGGCGTCGAGCAGCTCTGGGACCCGGGCGAGCGGTACCACTACAGCAACCCCGGCTTCGCCGTGCTGGGCCGCCTCGTCGAGGTGGTCCGCGGCAGCGCGTGGGACAAGGTGCTCCGCGACGAGCTGTGGGAGCCGCTGGGCATGACCGCCACCGGCAGGGTCCCCGTGGGTCCGTACGTCCACGGGTACGCCGTGCACCCGGACGCCGACCTCGTGCACCACGAGCCGGTCGCCGACTACCGCGCGGCGGGTCCCGCGGGCGAGGTGTGGTCCACGCCGTCGGACCTGGTGCGGTTCGGCATGTGGCTCGTCGGCGGCGAGGCCGACCGCGACGCCGGCGAGGCCGTGCTCCCGCTGGAGCTGCGCCGGCACCTGGCGGTCCCGCGCGTCGTGGTCGACGACGCCGGACCTGGGGGTGGCCCGTGGGCCACCGCGCACGGCCTCGGGGTGCGGGTGCGCCAGGACGGCACCGTCCGCACGGTCGGGCACGGCGGTTCGGTCCCGGGGTTCACCGCGGACCTCCGCGCCGACGTCACGACCGGTGACGTGGTCGCGGTGTGCGGCTCGTCCACGGGCGGGTTCGGCGACGGGACGGCCCTGCTGGCGGCGTTCCAGGGCGCCGGGGCGCCCGCGGCACGGCCGGGCGCCGACGAGCGCCGTACGGCGCCGCAGACGGGCTCGGACGGGATCGTGCCGGCCGGGATCGCCGGCACCTGGTACTGGGGGCCGGTCCCGTTCGTCGTGCAGGTCGACGCCGCGGGACGCATCGATCTGCGGTCCGCGGGCAGCGGGGGCCGCGGCACGCTCTTCGACGTCGTCCGCGGCGAGCTGCGCGGCGTCGACGGCGGCTACTGGCTGGGCGAGCGGCTGCGGGTCGTCGAGGCGGACGGTGCGCCCGTCGCGCTGGACGTCGGCACGTTCCTCTTCACGCGGACGCCGTACGACCCCGGCACCGCCGTGCCCGGCGGCGTCGACGAGGCCGGCTGGCACCGCCCCGGACCGACCGGGTAGCCGCTCCCGCGGCGAGGTATTCCCGCGGGCGGGTGTCGGGCCGTGTGGCGAGCCCGACAAACTCCGTCCCGGTGACACGCCGAAGGGACGCGACACGCCGTTGACTCAGTTTTTTTTCGGGCCTCGGGAGGCCGTCGAGGTGCCCGTTCGCGCGGTCCCGACGGCTCCTCCGACGGCGCCCCGGGAACCCGTGCGCGCGGCCTCCCTGGCGGTGTCAGAGGCTCGTGGCAGCATGGTCCCTGAGCGTCACGAGCGTTCCCGGCGTAGTGCCTACCACGTCCCGAACCACTACATGTCGTGACCGAGCGAGTGTCAGACCCTAGGTGTAGTGTTTGGTGCAGCGGGAGACGCAGACCCGCGAACAAAGCACACCGACGTAAGTTCACGGGTGTTCTTCGAGGTCAGAGGAGGCGGACATGAGCGTCACGGTCTACAGCAAGCCGGCATGCGTCCAGTGCGACGCGACGTACCGGGCACTGGATCGCAAGGGTGTCGAGTACACGGTCGTCGACATCACGCAGGACGCTGAGGCGCTGGAGATGGTCCGCGGCCTCGGTTACCTCCAGGCACCGGTCGTGGTGGCCGGTGACACCCACTGGTCGGGCTTTCGCCCCGACCAGATCAGCGCGGTCGCCGCGCTCCAGGCCGCTTCGGCCTGACCTGCACCACCGCTACGTCGGCAAGGAGGCGTGACGTGGGCTCTCTCGTCTACTTCTCCAGCGTGTCCGAGAACACGCACAGGTTCGTCGAGAAGCTCGCTCTCGAAGAGCTGGGAATGTCCGTGCACCGGATCCCGCTCCGCCCGGCCGACGGGTTCCTGCGCGTGGACGAGCCCTACGTCCTCCTGGCCCCCACCTACGGTGGCGGCAACGAGGGCGGGGCCGTCCCGCGGCAGGTGAGGAAGTTCCTCAACGACGAACACAACCGGTCGCTCATCCGCGGCGTCATCGCCGCGGGGAACACCAACTTCGGGGCTGCGTACTGCATCACCGGCGACATCATCTCGGCGAAGTGTGATGTCCCGTACCTGTACGCCTTCGAGCTTCTGGGAACGGCGCAGGACGTCACGCGCGTCCGCAACGGATTGGGACGATTTTGGCAGCAACAACCACTGAGCCTCTCAGCCTGACTGAGGGCCTGAGCGAGATCCCCCTGGAGAGCATCCAGATGGATTACCACGCGCTCAACGCCATGCTGAACCTGTACGGGCCGGACGGGAAGATCCAGTTCGAGAAGGACCGCGAGGCGGCCCGCCAGTACTTCCTGCAGCACGTGAACCCGAACACCGTCGACTTCGACACCCTTGAGGCGAAGCTCGAGCACCTCGTCGAGGCCAAGTACTACGACCCGACCGTGCTGGCCAAGTACTCGGGCTCGTTCGTCAACGAGCTGTTCCAGCTCGCGTACTCCAAGAAGTTCCGCTTCGAGACGTTCCTGGGCGCGTTCAAGTACTACACCTCGTACACGCTCAAGACGTTCGACGGCAAGAAGTACCTGGAGCGCTTCGAGGACCGCGTCGCCATGGTTGCGCTCGGCCTGGCCGACGGCGACGAGCAGACGGCCCGCGACATCGTCGAGGAGGTCATCTCCGGGCGGTTCCAGCCCGCGACGCCCACCTTCCTCAACGTCGGCAAGGCGCAGCGCGGCGAGCCCGTGTCCTGCTTCCTGCTGCGCATCGAGGACAACATGGAGTCGATCGCGCGCGGCATCAACTCCGCGCTGCAGCTCTCCAAGCGTGGCGGTGGCGTGGCGCTGCTCCTGAGCAACATCCGCGAGCACGGCGCGCCGATCAAGCACATCGAGAACCAGTCCTCGGGCGTCATCCCCGTGATGAAGCTCCTGGAGGACTCCTTCTCCTACGCGAACCAGCTCGGCGCGCGCCAGGGCGCCGGCGCCGTGTACCTGCACGCGCACCACCCCGACATCATGCGGTTCCTCGACACCAAGCGGGAGAACGCGGACGAGAAGATCCGCATCAAGACGCTCTCGCTCGGCGTGGTCATCCCGGACATCACGTTCGAGCTGGCCAAGAAGAACGCGGACATGCACCTGTTCAGCCCGTACGACGTCGAGCGGGTCTACGGCAAGCCGTTCGCCGACATCTCCATCTCGGAGAAGTACGACGAGCTCGTCGCCGACGACCGCATCCGCAAGACCACGATCAGCGCGCGCGACTTCTTCCAGACGCTCGCGGAGCTGCAGTTCGAGTCCGGCTACCCGTACATCATGTTCGAGGACACGGTGAACAAGGCGAACCCGATCAAGGGCCGCATCACCCACTCGAACCTGTGCTCCGAGATCCTGCAGGTCTCCACCCCGTCGACGTTCAACGAGGATCTCTCGTACGACGAGGTCGGCCGCGACATCTCCTGCAACCTGGGCTCGCTGAACATCGCCAAGGCGATGGACTCGCCGGACTTCGGCCGCACGATCGACACGGCGATCCGCGCGCTGACCGCGGTCAGCGACCAGACCTCGATCGAGTCCGTCCCGTCGATCAAGCTGGCCAACGAGCGCGGCCACGCGATCGGCCTGGGCCAGATGAACCTGCACGGCTACCTCGCACGTGAGCGCATCTACTACGGCTCCGAAGAGGGCATCGACTTCACGAACATCTACTTCTACACCGTGGCCTACCACGCGATCGCGGCGTCCAACCGCCTGTCGATCACGCGGAAGCAGAAGTTCGGCGGGTTCGAGGACTCCAAGTACGCCACGGGCGAGTACTTCGACAAGTACGTCGAGCAGGAGTGGAAGCCGGCCACGGAGCGGGTCACGCGCCTGTTCGCCGACGCCGGTGTGTCGATCCCGACGCAGGACGACTGGCGCGCGCTCAAGGCCTCGGTCATGGAGCACGGCCTGTACAACCAGAACCTGCAGGCCGTTCCGCCGACGGGTTCGATCAGCTACATCAACAACTCGACGTCGTCGATCCACCCGGTCCCGGCCAAGATCGAGATCCGCAAGGAAGGCAAGCTCGGCCGCGTCTACTACCCCGCGCCGTACATGACGAACGACAACCTGGACTACTACCAGGACGCGTACGAGATCGGGTACGAGAAGATCATCGACACGTACGCCGCGGCGACGCAGCACGTGGACCAGGGCCTCTCGCTGACCCTGTTCTTCCCGGACACGGTGACCACGCGCGACGTCAACAAGGCGCAGATCTACGCGTGGCGCAAGGGCATCAAGACCCTCTACTACATCCGCCTGCGCCAGATGGCACTGGAGGGTACGGAGGTCGAGGGCTGCGTCAGCTGCATGCTGTGACAGCAGCCCGCTGAACGGTCCGCACCGCCAGGCTCATCCGTACCACCGCCGCCTCTGAAGGAACTCCCATGTCGCCAACTGGCAAGCTCAAGCTCATCGATCGCGTGACGGCGATCAACTGGAACCGCCTCGAGGACGAGAAGGACCTCGAGGTCTGGGACCGCCTGGTCGGTAACTTCTGGCTGCCCGAGAAGGTGCCGGTGTCCAACGACATCCAGTCGTGGAACACGCTCTCGGAGCACGAGAAGACCATGACGTCGCGGGTGTTCACCGGTCTGACCCTCCTGGACACCATCCAGGGCACGGTCGGCGCGGTGTCCCTCATCCCGGACGCGCTCACCCCGCACGAGGAGGCGGTGTACACCAACATCGCCTTCATGGAGAGCGTGCACGCGAAGAGCTACTCCTCGATCTTCTCCACGCTGCTGTCCACGCCGGAGATCGACGACGCGTTCGAGTGGTCCGAGAGCAACGAGCACCTGCAGAAGAAGGCGGAGATCGTCCTCGACTACTACCGGGGCGACGACCCGCTGAAGCGCAAGGTCGCCTCGACGATGCTCGAGTCGTTCCTGTTCTACTCCGGCTTCTACGCGCCGATGTACTGGTCCTCGCGGGCGAAGCTCACGAACACGGCCGACCTGATCCGCCTCATCATCCGCGACGAGGCCGTGCACGGGTACTACATCGGCTACAAGTACCAGAAGGGCCTCGCCCAGCTGACGCAGCCCGAGCAGGACGACCTCAAGGCGTACACGTTCGACCTGCTCTTCGAGCTGTACGAGAACGAGGTCGAGTACACCGACTCGCTCTACGGCGAGCTGGGGCTGACCGAGGACGTCAAGAAGTTCCTGCGGTACAACGGCAACAAGGCCCTGATGAACCTGGGTTACGAGGCGCTGTTCCCCAAGGAGGACACCGACGTCAACCCCGCGATCCTCGCGGCGCTGTCGCCGAACGCGGACGAGAACCACGACTTCTTCTCGGGGTCGGGCTCGTCGTACGTGATCGGCAAGGCCGTGGAGACCGAGGACGACGACTGGGACTTCTGACCTCGTCTCAGGAGCCCGTCGCCCGTAGCGGCTGATCAGAGGCCCGGAACCGCAGAACTTTGCGGGTCCGGGCCTCTTTTTGCTTGTTGTTTCCCGAGGGCTGCAAAATCCCGGCCTCTTTCGTTGAGTACGGGACCCGCCGCCGTTATGTTGCGGACGAACGAAGCACTTCCCTCCAAGCAAGGGATGACATAGATGCAGCTCTCGGCCCCAGGTCGGCTCGCTCGAAGAATGACGGCTCTCGCCATGGCGGCAACCCTGACCGCCTCGCTCGGAGTCGCCGCGGTGGCAACCACACAATCCGCCAGTGCGGCAGACAGCGCGGCAGAAGAGGTTCCCAGCTACGCGATGGGTATCCCAGGTAGGACCTGGACGATCGACAAGCCCACTCTGTGCGGTCCGGGGATCGGTGACGGCGGCAACCTCATCGAGAACGGACGCACGTACGAGGGCAAGTGTCAGGGAGCGGGGCAGGAACCTACCATCACGGGAACCGTGGACGGGGCCTCGGACGAGCGTGCGCTGACGTTCCGCACGAAGTATGACTTCGAGTACCAAGACGCCGTCCTTCAGAACGCCGAGATGAACACCTGGGTAGGCCCCGACGGAAAGCGGCTCCGGGATCGTACGGAGCTGGCAACGCCGGGGCGAACGCTGCCGTTCCACACCAACGTGTGGGTCGGGTTCGATATCCGCATCCCCTATGGCGTCGATGACGTGACCGGCAGCGGGGCGTTTGTGATGCAGCTCTGGCAGTGCCACGCGGGCCCGATCGCCGGCGTGCGCATCCAGTCGGGTGCCGGCAACGGGCACAACCTCCAGTTCGTGCGACGGGGCGACGAGCCGGGCGTGGACTACGACACGGCGATGGCGACCAAGCCACTCGTCCCGAACGAGTGGCACTCCTTCGTCATCAAGTACAACGTGGAGCGCTACCAGCCCGGCGGGCCCAAGGGGCTGATTGAGGTCTGGCACAGGAAGGTCGGGGCGACCACCACCGAGACGAAGATCCTCGAGCAGGAGACGTACTTCGGCTTCGGCCCGGACAACTGCGATAACAACAGCTTCCAGGAAATGTTCAGGATCAAGTACGGCATGTACAAGGACTATCAGCCGGGCGCGACGTTCCGGGCCGACTACCGCAACGTGCGGATCGGCGCCAGCAAGAAGGAAGTGCAGCCCTACTACCGCGACTGACCGTCGCACCCCTCCCGCGCGAGCGGACCTGAAGGATCGAACGGCCCGGAACGGCAACATGCTGCCGTTCCGGGCCGTTCCGGGCCGTTCCGGGCCGTTCCGGGCCGTTCCGGGCCGTTCGTGCGAGCGCTCTGCTGCGTCACGGCCCCTGCCGGGCGCTGTCAGTGACTACGGCTACTGTCGCGGGCGTGACCGATATGGATGTGGCGCCGATGGCAGACGGCGATGAGCTGAAGTACGTCCGAGGGCAGGTCCGTGCCATGGTGCGCGCGGGATTCACCCCGTTCGACGAGGTGCTCCGCGCCGCAGACGAGATGCTTGAGCCGGAGGTCGCCGACAGCCTGCGCACCGCAGCGGCCGAAGCGGCTCGCGAGGAGTGGCAGGCGCGCGTCGCCGAGCAGGCGAGCTGGGCCGACCAGGGCGACTACTCGGCGCTGGCCGCCGCGTTCGCGGACCTGGAGAGCCATGGCGTGGTGGCGAGGATGTGCTTCGCCTGCTGCAACACCTGCGGTGTCAGCGAGATCCGTGATGAGGCGGATCCCCGGGGCGGGGAGCCGCTCGGGTACGTCTTCTTCCACAGCCAGGATGCCGACCGGCTCGCCGATGTCCCGGGCGACCTCTTCCTGTCGTTCGGTGGGTTCGACGGTCGGTCTGCCGTCGCGATCGGGCAGATCGTCGCGACGACCGTCGCCCGCCGTGGTCTCGAGGTCGATTGGACGGGGGATGCCGGGTCGAGGGTGCGGGTGCGGGTGACCGAGTGGCGCAAGCGACTACTCGCCGATGTGCCGCTGGCCGTTCCCGCACGACGGCGGGTGCGGCCCGAACGGGGCGCGGCGACCCTTGATCCGACGCCGTACGACCTGCTCATGCTGTTCCACCAGGTACGGCGTGGGCGCCAGCAGTTCTTCGCCGTCGAGGACACGGCGAACGAGTACGGGTTCGCGCAGACCGCCTTCGACGGTGACGGGCCAGCCTTCGTCGTGGAGTACCGCGACGGCCCCGACACCCCGATCTACCAGGCGATCTGCCCCGACCTCGCGGTCGCGCACCAGGTCCTGGTCGGCTGGACGAACGATGTCGCGGGCTGGCGGGACCTGGTCGGCTGGACGCAGGTCGAGCTGTAGCGGCCGGGCCGCCGGATCGGGGTGGCATCGCTGCACCTCACACGTCAGCGGCGCCGGCGCGTGGGCGTGTGTGCCGCCCCGCTACGGCGGCCCGGCGTCCGCGTTGGCTGCGATGAGCGCCGCCTCGACCCGGTTGCGGGCCCCGGTGGTGCGCAGGATCGAGGTGACGTGCACCTTGACCGTGCCCTCGGCGAGGTGGAGTCGCGCTGCGATCTCCGGGTTGGGAAGTCCCTCGCCCAGCAGGGCGAGCACCTCCTGCTCTCGCTGGGTGAGGTGTTCGAATCGCCTCCTTGCCTCCTGCCGGGCGATGAAGCGCGTGCCCAGTCCCGTCTGTAGCAGCCGCCGCGACACGGCGGGCGAGAAGAACGCGCCGCCCGACGCCGCGGCCCGCACCGCGAGCAGCAGCTCGCGGGGGTCGCCCGACTTCAGCACGAACCCGTCGGCGCCCAGCCGGACGGCCTCCGCGATGTACTCGTCCTCGCCGAACGTCGTGACCATGAGGCACGGCAGGGACCCGGCGGTGCGACGGATCTCCGCCAGGGTCTCCAGGCCGCCCATCGTGCCCATGCGCACGTCCAGGAGCACGACGTCGGGCCGGTGCGCACGTACCGCGGCCAGCGCCTCCTCACCCGAGGAGCCCTGTGCGACGACCCGGATCCCGTCGTCGGTCTCGAGGATCCCCGCCAGCCCGGCGCGCACGAGCGGCTCGTCGTCCGCGAGCACGACACGCAGGGGCCCGGGAACGTCCGGGCCACTCATGACGTGCCGCCGTTCCTGATGTCCGGCCCGCTCGACATGCCCCGGTCGCTCGCGACCTTCGCCGCGCTCATGACGCGCCGCCGACCACGAGGTCCGCCGACGTCACGCGATCACCTGACCAGCAGATCCGGTAGGCGTCCCCGGACGCGTCCGCGAGCGGGTCGGCCGTGACCGCGTAGTGGTCGCACGCCGGGTCGGCCCCGCGGGGTGGTTCGAGCGGGGTCGCGGGCAGCAGCGGGTCGACGTCGGAGCGGGTGTCGCCGACCGTGATGCGGACGAAGTCGGTCGGATCGAGCAGCGCGTGCCTGGCCGCGAGATGGTCCGCGAGCTGGATCGCACCCGCGACCACGACCAGGGCGGCGGCCGGCACGAGCACCGCGGCCAGCAGCAACACCCCGCCCCGGCGCCGGGCACGGGTCAGTCCGTCGGTGACCGCATACCCGCCCGGGGGCGCCGGCGTCGGCGCCCCGCCGGCGACTCGAGCGGGTGGCGCACCTGGTCCTTCCTGCCGACCGACGGGACTGTGCCCCGGCGACGGAACCACCGCCGGGTGCAGCTCCGCACGCAGCACGTAGTCGGAACCGGCCGGCCCGGCTTCGATCGATCCGCCCGCAGCACGCACCTGCCGCCCGAGCGCCCGCACCCCGGTGCCCCCACCGGTGGTTGCCAGATCGCCGCCCGCCAGGTCGTCACGTGCCGGCCCGACGCTTGCCAGCTCGACGCCCCCGACACCCGTCGGCCCTACCGACGGCCGCCCGACGTCCGAGGCGGGCAGCGGGTTGCGCACGACCACGACGAGGCGTTCGGTGTCCTCCTGCAGCACGACACGGATCGGCTGACCCGGCGCGTGCTTGAGCGCGTTCGTCAGAGCCTCCTGGACCACCCGGACGACGGCAGGCCCGAACCGGGCGAGGCGCTCGGGGCCGGGCGACCCGCTGAGCTCCAGGTCCGCCCCAGCACGGCGGGCTTCCTCGACGAGTGCGTCGAGGCCGACCTCGTCGAGGAGGCCGGTCGTGGTGCCCGGGGCAGGCGGGCCGTCGGGCAGGCCGGCACGCAACGTCTGGACGGACGCGCCGAGGCGGACCACCGCGTCCGAGACCTGCCGCCGTGCCAGGGCGACGGACTCCCGTGCCGACATGTCCGATGCCCGGCCGCGCTCAGACCCCAAACTGGTGTCGGTGTCGGTGTCGGTGTCGGTGTCGGTGCCGGGATCGGGGTCAGCCGCGACGTCCCGACCGCGTTCCAGCTCGAGCTCCAGCCGCCCCAGGTTGAGCGCGACGAGGCTGAGGGCGTGGCCCAGGTCGTCGTGGAGGCCCTCGGCGAGGTGCAGCCGCTGCCGTGCCAGATCGGTCTCGGCGCGCAGCCGCCGCGCGTCCTGCTCCCGGACGAGCGCCGCCGCGGCGTCGGCCTCGGCAGCGCGCCGGGCACGCCAGGCCATCGCCACCGACCAGGGCAGCACACCGGTGACGACACCACGGGCCGCAGTGACGAGCGCGTCACGCAGGTCGGCCCAGCCCGCCAGGACGGCGATGGCGCCGACCGCGGCAGCGAGGGCCATGGCGAGCGCACCTCGGCGTGCCCCATGGTCGGAGAGACCGACGGGTGCCGCGACCGCCGCGAGAGGGATCATCCACCAGGGATCTACGCCGGCGAGCACCAGCAGCACGGCGAACGCGGCCGCGAGGAGCAGCCCGAAGGTCGGGCGCGCGGTGTCGGTGCCGGTGTCGGTGGCAGTGCCGGTGGCAGTGGTGGTGTCGGTGGACGTGGACGGCTGGGTCACCGGACCATCGTCGTCGACGCGCCGGGCGCACGCTTCCAGCCTGGGTCTGATCTTCGGGCGGACGATGTAGGACCAGGGTCATAGACAACGCCTGACCCACGTCAGATCCGCATGGTCCGGGAGGTTCGTAGCGTTCTCGGCATGACCACCACGCGCCACGCACCGGCAGCGTCTCGTCCCTCCGGACAGCTCGCCGGCCCGGTGCCCCACGCCATCATCCCAGCGGCTCTCAGCGCCCTGCTCGTGCTGTCCGCCGTCGCTCTCCTGGCCTGGCCCGGCCGCGGGGCCCTCTTCGAGGGCATCGCCGGCGGAACCGCCGCCTCACCCCTGGCGGGCCTCGCGGGCCTGGTCGCGGACAAGGGACTGCTGGCGCTCGTCGCGATCACGGCCGGCCTCGTGCTGCTCACCTGGTTCCGCGACCGCTCGCGGTTCTGGCTGCTCGCCGCGGCCGGGGTGGGCGCCGTCGCGGCGTACGGCACGAGCGAGGTGGTGAAGCTGCTGGTCACCGAGGAGCGGCCGTGCCGGGTGGTTGACGTCGCCACCGTGCTCGCGTGCCCACCCGCGGGGGACTGGTCCTGGCCGAGCAACCACTCGACCATCGCTGGCGCACTGGCCGTGGCCTGTCTCCTGGTCGCGCCGCGGCTCTGGCCGCTCGTCGTGCCGCTGGCCGTGGCCGTGGCGGGCGCCCGCGTCGCCGCGGGCGTCCACTACGTGCACGACGTCGCCTCCGGGCTGGCCCTCGGCGTGCTGGTCACGTGCCTCGTGGGCCTGACCGTGCACGCCGGGGTCCAGCGACTCACCGGGGCGCGAACGCCGACCAGGGCTCAGCAGCTCCCCGGGGCTCAGCGCCTCACGCGTCGATCGACCTCGCACCCGTCACCGGCGGCTCGGCCGACCAGGGGAAGGTGATCCACAGGTCGGTGTCCTTCCACGAGTAGTCCGGCTGGATGATCGTGCGCGGCTTCGTGAAGAGAACGGCGGACCGCGCCTCCGCACCCTTCTTCTCCAGCAGGTCCATGACCAGCGCGAGGGTGCGGCCGGAGTCGGCGACGTCGTCGACCACGAGGACCTTGGCGCCCGGGAGCTCGGAGGTGTCCATCAGGGGCGGCAGCACCCGCGGGTCGTCGAGCGTCTTG
Source organism: Promicromonospora sp. NPDC059942 (assembly GCF_042731755.1). Classification (NCBI taxonomy): domain Bacteria; kingdom Bacillati; phylum Actinomycetota; class Actinomycetes; order Micrococcales; family Promicromonosporaceae; genus Promicromonospora; species Promicromonospora sp. NPDC059942. Next base: position 101,773 of record NZ_JBHWLR010000006.1, on the reverse strand, counting down.
CCGATGTCCGTGTAGAACTCGACGTTCAGGGTCCCGACGCCCTTGGTGCCGAGCGCGTAGGCCATGGCGCCGCCGGGCACCAGACCGCCCCGGGCGACGGCGATCACGACCTCGGGCACGAACCCGCTGTCCACCACCTTGTGGGCCAGGTCGCGCACGGCGACGGGGAAGGTCTCCCACGTGAGAACTTCGCGTTCCACGGGAGCGGGCTCAGTGGCCGGCAGGTCGGTCGAGGTCATGGGAAGACCCTACGAGACGTGGGGGGGGACCCGCTCTAGGGTCGCCCCCCCCTTTTTCGCTTCCCGCAGGGGCGCGGCCACGGCGTAGACTGGAGATTACGACGGTCCACTAGCCGGTAGGGGA
>NZ_JBHWLR010000006.1:97947-101400 GCF_042731755.1 Promicromonospora sp. NPDC059942 | reverse complement strand
AGAGACAATACAGGGGGGTAGGGGCACTCCTCCCTCTCCCCCCCCCCCCCACGTCTGTGCCGTGATCAGCGGCGATGCGCACGGTACGTGCGCGAGATCTCAGGCCGGCCCGCGAGCGGGCCGGTAGCGTCAGGCCGCCTTGGCCTCGAGGATGTCGACCACGAACACCAGCGTCGAGTTCGCCGGGATCGCGCCGTTCTCCTGGTCGCCGTAGCCCTGGTCAGCCGGGACGACGAGCAGCACCTGGCTGCCGACCTTCTGGCCGGCGATGCCGTTGGTCCAGCCGGGGATCACACCGCTCAGCGGGAACGACGTCGGCGTGCCACGGCTCCACGAGGAGTCGAAGGACGTGCCGTCGAGCAGGCAGCCCGCGTACTGCACGGTGACCGTCTGGTCCTTCGTGACCTCGGCGCCGTCACCCTCGACGAGAGGCTGGACCACCAGCTCGGTGGGCGCCTCGTAGTCCGTGGGGATCGTCACGGTCGGCTGGCCGTCGTCGGCGAGCTCGACGGTGGGCAGGCCCTCCTTGGGGGCCACCTCGGTGCCCTCGGCACGCGCCGGGATCTCCTTGGACTCGGTCACCTCGACCATCGTCACCTGGATGGTCTGGTCCATCGCGGTGCTCGCCATGAGGAGGCGCGCGCCGACCTTCTGGCCGATCAGGCGGTCGTTCAGCAGGTCGTACTGCGGGTCGCCGAGCGTGAACGACTCCGGCTTCTTGGTCTCCCAGGTCGAGCCGCTGGTCGAGCCGTCCTTGCCCGCGATGACCACGTAGTTGATGGTCACCTGGGCGCCCTCGACGAGCTCCGCGCCGGTGCCCTCGTCCACGACGCGGGACGTCGGGGACGTGACCTTGAGCGGCGCCTTGAACGTCACCTTCGGTTCCTTGCCGACCGGGCCGGAGACCTCGATCGCATCGACCGCCTTGACGTCCTCCTCGGACGGGCTGGGCATGGGCGACGCCTCCGGGGCGGCCGCAACCTCGCAGACGTTTCCGTCGGAGGCGGCTGCGTTGTCGCTCCCGGAGTCGTCGGCGCTCGCGCAGCCGGTGAGCGCGATGGATGCCAGCGCGACGGCTGCCAAGGCGGCAGTGGTGCGGTGCTTCACGAGTAGTCCTTCGGTAGGTGTGCGCCTTGCTGGGGACCGCCACACTCTAGCGGGCGGAGATGAGTGCGGCTCCCAGGCATTGTGGTGCGCGATGCGGGCTGTTCCCGAACAGCCTTGAGCCATCCGCTCCGCCCTGCGGAACAATAGATGGCATGCCGTCGAACCGCCGCTCCAGCAAGCGTCCGTATGCCGCGGGCCATGTCCCCCTCGACGTGGACCGGGCGACGGGCGGGCGTCGCAGCGAGTCGGCGGCGGACGGCGAGTGGGTGGTGCAGCGGATCCGGTCGTCCGACAAGACCTATGTCTGCCCCGCCTGCCACCAGGAGGTCACGCCGGGCACGGCGCACGTCGTCGCATGGAAGACGGACGGGTTCGGCGGGCCCGAGGCCGGGCTGGACGCGCGGCGGCACTGGCACACGAGCTGCTGGCAGCGCCGGGCCAACCTGCGCTGAGGCAACGGGCCTGCCGTACCTGCGGCCAGGGTGCTGCGACACACACCCCGACGCCGGCGCGTCCTCCCGCGTGCGGGAGGAGAATGGTCCCGATGACCACTGAAGCGACGCCGGACGCGGCCTCCGGCCAGACGACCCACCAGATCCGCTCGCTCACCGTCCTGCCCGCGCAGCGGGAGGACGTCGAGCTGCACACCGCCGACGGCCTCACGCTCGTGGGCGAGCTCGCCCTGCCGGCGGACGCCGAGCCCGCGGCCAGCCTGCTGACGCTCCACCCGCTGCCCACGCACGGCGGCTTCATGGACTCCCACGTGTACCGCAAGGCCGCGTGGCGGCTGCCCGCTCTGGCCGACCTGGCGGTGCTGCGGTTCAACACCCGGGGCACCTCCTCCCCGCGCGGCACGAGCGAGGGCACGTTCGACGGCGGCGAGGCGGAGCGGTACGACGTCGCGGCCGCGATCGAGTTCGCCGAGTTCCGCGGGCTGCCCCGGCCGTGGCTGGTCGGCTGGTCGTTCGGCACGGAGCTGGTCCTCAAGCACGGCGCCGACCCGAGCATCGAGGGCGCCGTCCTGCTCTCGCCGCCGCTGCACCGCGCGACGGACGAGGACCTGGACCGCTGGGCGGCGTTCGGCAAGCCGCTCGTCGTCCTGGTGCCGGAGCTCGACGACTACCTCCGGCCCGACGAGGCCCGCCGGCGCTTCGCGCGGGTGCCGCAGGCCGAGGTGATCGGCGTCGACGGCGCGAAGCACCTCTGGGTCGGCGAGCCCGCCGTCGCGCGTGCGCTGAACGAGATCGTCGCCCACGTCCTGCCCGACCACCCGCTCCCGCTGCCGACCCACTGGGACGGCCCGCTGGGCGCCTCCTGAACGACACCACCAGGCACCATCACCACGACAGCACCACCAGAGGAGGACGACGATGACCTCTCGAGCCACCAGGAACCTGGCGACCTTCACGCTGCGCGACGGCGGGGGCGTGCCGCTCGTGCTGCTGCACGGCTTCCCGCTCGACCACCGGATGTGGGCGGCGTGCGCGGAGTACCTCCCGCCCGGCGTCCGGGCCATCGCGGTGGACCTGCCCGGTGCCGGGCACAGCGACCTGGACGGGTTCCCGCCGAGCATCGAGCACATCGCCGACGCGGTGTACCTGACGATGACCGACGCGGGGGAGGGCAACGCCGTCGTCGTCGGGCACTCGATGGGCGGGTACGTCGCGCTCGCCCTGGCCGAGCGGCACCCGGGTTTCGTGGCGGGGCTGGGCCTGGTGAACACGAAGTCGACGGCGGACACCGAGGAGGCGCGCGCCAAGCGGCTGCGGATCGCCGCCGCGGTCGACGCCAGCCAGACCGTGGACGCGGTGCTCGGGATGCCCGCCAACCTGGTCGGCGCCACCAGCACGGAGCACCGCCGCAACCTGTTCCCCGTCCTGGACTCGTGGATCCGCGCCCAGTCGCCGGCGGGAGTCGCCTGGTCGCAGCGCGCGATGGCGTCGCGGCCCGACCGTACCTACGTGCTCGATCGCCTGGACGCGCCGGTCGCCGTCGTGGTGGGGGCCGAGGACTCGATCACGCCGCTGGCCGAGGCCGAGCACATGGTCCGGGCGGCGGGCTCGCCCCTGGGCCCCGCGATGGGCGACGCCGCTCTCACGCTGGTGCCCGGCGCCGGGCACCTGAGCGTCGTCGAGGAGCCCCAGGCGGTCGCCGCGGCCCTCGGCCTGCTGCACACGCACGTGGTGGCGCACCACTGAACAGAACGGCACCACTGAACAGAACCGCACCACTGAACAGAACGAGGGGCGTGGGACACCAGCTGGGGGGGTGAAGCTCTTTTTTTTTCCCCCCCCCCCCCCCCCCCCACCCCCCCCTCCCCCCTCTCCGCCCCCCTCTCTTCTCCCC